>NZ_QUGN01000029.1:33945-72577 GCF_003479085.1 Clostridium sp. AF19-22AC
AATCTGAGTGCCGACGAGAAGAAACGTCTAGAATATGAGGCCCGGGAAAAAGCATTAAAAGATTATAATACCCAGATCAGCAGTGCTGAAAAGAGGGGACTTAAAGCCGGGGAGGAAATGGGACGCAAGGCTGGGGAAGAAGCCGGAATGCGTAAAGGCAAAGAGTTGGGCGTTCAAGAGGCCCGTCAGGTTTTCAAACTATATATGCAGGGCAAATCACTGGAAGAAATTGCGGACCTCTGCAATATCAGTACAGATAAAGTGAAACAGATATTGGAATAGCTCTCCCTCATGTTTCCAGACGATACAAGTAAACATCCTCTAAAGAGGGAGCTGCCTCCCTATACTGATAGGATGCCGGCTGATTCTCAGAGAGTACTCTCACAACGACTTCATCATTAGACCGGTATAGATTACTGATACGATATTCTTTTTTAACCTGCTTTAACTGCTGTGAAGCAATCGTCAGTTCAAATACTTTCCCGCGTATTTTCTGCTGCAGTACATCAGGAGGAGCCATATCTAATAATCTTCCGTCTTTCATGAGAAGTATCTCTTTTGATATAAATTCTATATCTGAGACAACATGGGTTGCAATAAAGACGATTTTATCTTTGCTTAAATCTGATATTAAATTACGCAGGCGGATTCGTTCTCTCGGGTCCAGCCCCGCTGTAGGTTCATCAAGTATCAGTATTTTAGGATTATGCAGTAAAGCCTGGACAAGTAAAACCCTCTGCTTCATGCCGCCTGATAATTGTTTTAACTTTTTATAACGTGCAGACTGTAGGTTCAAAAGCGATAATAGTGTGTCCATATTTCCCAATATTCTTTTTTTACTCATACCTCGCAGAGCACCCATATACAGCAAAAACTGCTGTACCGTAAAAATGTCATATAACTGCTGTTGTTGAGGCATATACCCCATGATCTTACGGTATTCTTCTTTCATATCCAGAATATCTGTACCATCCAGAAGGATCATTCCACTGTCCCGAAGAATATTGTCCGTTAGAATATTCATTAATGTTGTCTTTCCCGCCCCGTTTGGTCCGAGAATCCCATAAATACCATCCTCAAAAACAGCATTAAAATCAGATAATGCTGTTTTTGAGCCATAACTTTTGTTTAAGTTTTCTATCCAGATCTGCATATATACTCCTATCGGCTTCCTTTACACGTTTTATGAAAACTCCATATACAAGCGGAAGGAAGTGCTATTATAAACATCATTGCATAGCACACTTTTATTGTATTACTGCTCTGGAGCAGTCTGTGAGTCTCCAATAATCCGTTCAATGAAAATTGGCTGACTACAAAAAATCCATTCCACTCCAATATCAATGGAAGTATGAAGACTACTGCCGCAATAACCATTGTTATTATAGAATCTTTTACCCACGTTGATAATGCCATCACCGCAAGAATAAGAATCATCATTCCCAGAAACTGTCCCACAAAAACAAGTATGACATATTCTGCAATTGTATAATTTCCCGTGAACTGCGATGCACTGCTCAAAGACTGTACTCTCACATTCCATAATTCCATCGGGTACTGCCTGCCGATCTGCTGCAGCATCGGTATCCTAACCAGTATCGCGGTTATAAATACAAAGAAAGAAACGGAAAGAAATTTATTACATAGTAAATTCCTTCTTCCATATCTGGTACTTCTAAGCAGATTGATAACCTGTAAATCATATTCCTTCCCCAGCGATACGGATGCTGTATAAACTGCTGCAATTACACACAACAATATCATGCTTCCAGTATACATGATACTTCTCTCTCCAAGAAGTATCTCAAATCCAGTCTCATAAACCAGACAAAGACCATGTTCCGGATCGCTGGCATTCCGGCCCAGAACATACTGCACCTGATTATACGCCCTCATAAATCCGCCATAAGTATACATGGCATTGCTCTTTTTATGTAAAACTTCCTCTTCTGAAAGTCCACTTTCTTCCGCTGTCATACTAAATATGATATCATATTCTTCCTTCTTTTCTTCAAAATACTGTACTTTCTCCCAAGTTAATCCTCCCTCATTTTCCAACATATAGTAACGGTAAGCGTCTTCTGACATATCTGAGTATTCTATATTTCCCCTGCTCAAAACAATGGCCGCAGCCAGAAGGGCACCTCCTAGTATAATTGCTTTATGAACAAAACAGACTTTATATAATTCGTGCAAAAATAAATCCGGCACAATAATTACTTTTTTTCTGAAATAATGCGGTCCTTCTTTTTCTCTGCGTATTCTCACCTTCGGAGTCCGCCTAAAACTTTTGCAGTTTACAAAGTACAACAGCACTGCCATAAATAATATAAAGACTGCGAAGACCTTTCCTGAACTCACTGGATAATCAAGAAAGTTGAGATTTCTATATTTTTCAAAAACAGGATATACTTTTATATATTCCATGATATTTATATATCTTAAAAAATCGAGGTATGAACTGGAAGGAAGAAATCTTATCAATAAGTATTCAATCCCTGCTGCCCCTGTAGCAGCAGCCAGTAAACCGGCAGAACCTTTCACCTTCTGCGCGAACAGCATTGCCAGCAGCAGAATAACATAACATACGATAAATTTCAAAACCAGGTACAAAACCAAATATTCCAGCACCGAAAGCCTGAACGGACTTTCATACAATATTGTTACAGACTGCACAGGTCTCGCAGGATCACCAAACCCATATTTACAGCAGCCGATCAGATAGTTTCCCCCATAAAAAACAAGCACACAGAAAAGTACGATACCTGCCCCCGAGAAAACCTTTGCGCGAATCACACTTTGCCGCCCCCGGTATGTTGATTTTAGAAGGGCATACAGTTTAAATTTCCGTTCTTCAAAAATCAAAAAGTAAACTGCGGCTATAATGATCAGAAACATACAAAAATCTGTAAATTCTGACCTTGTTGCTAAAATCACGCCTTCTGATACATCTGTTGTCACATGAATCCCCTTTAGTTTTTTAAAAACTGCCGGGGTTTTCTGTGCACTCCTGTATGCATATGACCGGTCATCCGAAAAAATAACAGATGTCATCTGCTCAGCCTTCTGTTCTATCTCCTCCAGATAAAGATCATAGTTTTGTGTCTGCTGTAAATTTTTTGTGAGTTCGGCAAACAGCTCTTTCTCCAAAATCAAGTTCCCGGTATAACTTGGTTCCGTCCCTATTTTTTCTTTTTTATTTTGAATCCATTTAGCCTGCTCCTCCTGAGGGACCGCTGACAGGTCCTGATAAACAGCTTTTACACTCTCCGGGCGAAACTGCTGGTTTTTTATCGTTTGAAAGACCGTCCAAATATTCAAAAGAAAAAGGAGGATAAAAAGGCACCAGAAAAAGGGGTACCCAGAAAACTTTTTAAGTTCATATTTATAAGCATCCAGAACTTCCTCCCCCTTTCAAGCCTATTTAAGTCACTGTTCACAGACATGCCTGTAAACAGTTACCCGTTTAATTCAAAATATTCCCCTCGCTGTCCACAGGGTTTGACATACTGGACACCTTAGGCTCAATCACAATCTTTATATCATCCGTTCCATTAAGCAGTGCCTGCTTATCTTCATATGCATACCAGGTTACCGTATCAGTCACATCTTTTTCAATCTCTGTCTGCTTTACATACCTAAAAAACATCCCGTTTTCCGTCTCGCTGCTAAAACCATTAAACTGTATGCCCTCTTCCTTTTCCATCTGGTCCGGCAGCTCCAGTCTTACACTTGGTGTATCCTCGTTTTCTTTCAGAAACACGCCTTTTTGGGTCTGGTCCATAGTATAAGCGCCAAATATAACCCCGTCCCCAAAGGAAGTCTGTAAATTGACGGTCACAACGTCATCCCCCAGCAAGTCAATGATTTCTTCCTCACTGACGTAAACCCGGTCTTCCTTTTTATCCATATCAAAATAATGAATACTGCAGGCATCATTGTCCGAAATATGTACATAATAAAAACCATCTTTATGAGGAATTACCTGCTGGTACCCTGTACCGTTTATCGGTATTTTCTCAGACTGCGCTGTACTATATTCCAGACTGTAAAATGCCATCGACGATTCATCGCCCATTGAATAAATCTGATATTCCTCCGTTCCGCCTAAAAGATAAATACCATGTCCAATACCCGTATGTGAGATTATTTTTTCGGTATCCAACGTATCCAAATCAAGCGTATATAAATCCCATGTCAGTTCCATATCTGAATCACTCTCTTTTGGAACCTCACTAGACAAACCAAAAGTTGTATAATACAATTTTGACTGAACCAGTAAAAAATCCTGCAGTACAGATCCTGCCGGGAACTCCCCTAAACGTTCTTTGTTGCCCCCGCCCAAATCCGATGCGAATATCTCCATTTTCCCTTTTGATTCCAGCTTTATTCCATACAAATGACCAGAATAAGGAAATATTGCCTCATATTCCATCGCCGCATTGCACGTGGAACCACGGTCAAGTCTAGGCGATAAATGACGGCAGTCCGGTTTATTGCAGACAGGTACAGCACTAGCATTTTCATAATCTACATAATAGGAGATGCCGTCTACAACCATAAACTCCCCACTGTCTACTCTGGCAGGCCCATGAGAAATCATCTGAATGTAGTCTGCATCCAGCATATGGTTCGCAGCATTTTGTTTTTTCGTACACCCGGTGATCAGTACAGCCGGCAAAATGATTATCACTATAGACAGTTCCTTCCATCGAATCATAATGTCCCCCGCGTTAAGAAATAAATTCTTATGGCTGCTTATACTATAATTTTACAGCCTGTCATAAAAATGTCAACATTGCTTTCTGATTACTCGCGTATATTTTAACTATTGTGTATTCAAATCAAGTGAATATCGAAAGGGAAACAGCTCTTACTACAGCCGTCAAATGAACAGGCATGCCTGCCGGCCCCATTGCACGTGGAACTAAAAAAGCGGCCACACCTGCATGTGTACCGCTTTTTTTAATTAATATTTTAATTCCTGTAATTGATTCAGTTACTACTCTCCGCCCGGAATCCGGACCCCGGCCATCCTGAATCCTGACTCATTTTTCAATATGTTCAGGTATACGCCTTCCTGCTCCGTCCTGTATGTAAGCTCTACGTTTTCATCAAGAGCTATGACACCCTCCGGCACTTTTGCACCCTTGATAAAGATTTCCTGCGGCAGCTTTTCCTTCACATCCGCGAATACAAAAAGGTCATCCTCTTTTCTTGTGTAGAAGAGGTTCACATCTTCGTGCAGCTCGTTCTCCCGTTTGCTGCATCCCGTTCCATAAATTCCTTCGCCGTTTACTTTGAGCCATTTTCCGATTTGTTTCAGACGTTTTACCTGCTCCTGAGGAATTGTCCCGTCCGCTTTCGGTCCGATATTAATCAGCAGGTTCCCGTTATTGGAAACAGTTTCTACGAGGAGCCTGATAAAATCCGGTACTGAAATGATCTTGTCATCGCCTTCCTCTGCATTATATCCAAAGGATAGTCCCATACCCCTGCACATTTCCCATTTTTCATCCCGCGTGGATTCTCCGTATTTATATTCTTTTGTCGTATAGTCGTGGTACAATCCATTGAACCGGTCATTGACCACTCCCTCCTCCACAGTATTGTAATAATGTGAGAGCAGCCCGGGAAGCGCATTCACGCCCTGCCGCGGCCAGCCGATATCATTCCAGAATACTGACGGTTCGTACCGGTCTATGAGTTCCTTACTCTGCAGATAGGCATAATCAGCATATGCCGCGGTCGGGCAGGCATTGTCAAAATTGTCTTCTTCCCGGTAAATGGGGTCGTTGGCAAAACGCCAGTCGATGATTCCGGAATAATAGGTTCCCATCCTCATCCCCTGATTCCTGACCGCCCTTGTCAGTTCTCCGGTAATATCCCGTTTGGGTCCTCTTTTTACGGAATTGTAGTCTGTATACTCACTCGGGAAAAGACAGAATCCGTCATGGTGTTTTGTGACCAGAACAACATAGCCCGCCCCTGCCTCTTTAAAAAGCTCCGCCCATTCATCGGGATTCCATTTCTCGGCTTTCCACATGTCTGCAAAGTTTTCATAGGCAAAATCTTCCCCATATACTTTTTTATGGTGTTCATAACTCGGTCCCTGCCCCACATTTACGGAATTATAATACCACTCTGCATAAGGGTTGTTACAGAACCATGTTTCATCTCCCGGCACCTCGCCGAGTTCCCATGTTCTGGGCGCATATGCCGGGACGGAATACAGTCCCCAGTGAATAAATATTCCAAATTTACAGTCCTCATACCAGTCCGGCACCTCATGGGTGCGTACAGAATCCCATGTTCCAGAATAATGTTTTTTCATTTTGACCTCCTATCCTTTCACGGCTCCCGCAGTCATTCCTGCAATGATATATTTTTGTGCAAAAATGTATACCAATATAACCGGTATGGATATCAGTACCATATCTGCACACACCAGATTCCAGCTTCTGCTGTACTGTCCGTAAAAATTGTAGACAGACAGAGGCAGTGTCCATTTATCGGATGAATTTAACAGATACATTGGTATCTGCAGTTCATTCCAGATCCACATAAAGTTCAGCACCGACGTGGTAGCCAGCACCGGCTTCAAAAGAGGAAAGATTACAAGTGCGAACAGTTTCCCACCTTTTGCCCCGTCCATGACGGCCGCTTCATCCAGTTCCCTTGGAATGCCTTTAATAAAACTTGTGAAAAGCATGGTAGAAAACGGAATATATAATGCACTGTAAACACAGATCAGTCCCAGTCTTCCTCCATACAGTCCCAGCCGTTTCAGGAGTTCAATCGTCGGGAGGGCCGCAAACGGCGCTATAATTCCAAATGTCATAAAACGGTAAATGAACCGGCATGGCTTCGTATTTCTTCTTACAACAACATAGCTAAGCATCGAGGTCAGCAGAATTACGATTAAAACCGCTGATATCGTGATTACACAACTGTTTACAAGGGACCGGAGTACACTCCCCTGTTCCCAGACCGTTTTATAGTTTTCAAACATCCATACCTTCGGCAGAGATATATTCAGGTAACTCGCCTCACCTTTTGTTTTAAATGATGTGAAAACAACCATAAGGATGGGGTAGATAATCAGTATACTCAGAACCCAAAGCACAACTTCCAGAATGACATTTGTCGTCTTTGTCTTTTTACTCATTCTGCATTCTCCCACCTTTCACTGAATTTCTGATAAGCAACTGCTACAATTACAAGGATCACCGTAAACACAAGGTTGATTGCAACAGACTGTGCGTACCGCCCCGTTGCCATCTCGTTCATCATCAGCGTTCCAAATGTCTCCGTATCATGCCCCGGGCCGCCGCCTGTCATAACATATACAAGGTCGAACATCTTCAGTCCATAAATCAAACTAAATAAAATGTTTACATTTACGGTCGGCATGATCAGGGGAAGCGTAATATTCTTAAACAGGGCCCACCCGGAGGCCCCGTCAATCTTTGCCGCCTCAATATACTCCGGTGAAACAGACTGCAGACCTGCCAGTGTGATTACAATTGCATACCCAAGATTTCTCCATATCTCTGCAATAGAAATCGCGAATACAGCCGTCCACCTGCTGCCCAGCCACTGTATCTTGCCTGCCCCGAACATCTGTACCAGCAGATTAATCGTACCGTTCCTTGTCTGAAAAAGCGCGCTAAAAATCAAGCCTACAACAAGTGCGGAAAAAATGGCCGGAATAAAATATACAGTTCTGATTGCATTTCTCGTTTTCAACTGCCTGTTCAATATCAGGGCGAAAACAAATCCAAGTACTGTAACAATGATTGTTTTGGCGCCTGCAAAAATCAGCGTATTCACCAGTGCAACCGGCACCGTCCTGTCGCTGAAAACCTCAATGATATTTTTCAATCCCACGAAACTCACATCATGCACATATGAATTCCAGTCTGTAAATGCATAGGCATATCCGATTGTAGACGGAAGCACAAAGAAAATAACAAATACTATCACCGGAATGATCATCATATAGCGCGGATATATTTTTTTTGTATCCATAGACTCTCCCTTCCTTTCATCAGAAGCAGTGGTTCAAAAAAACGCGAACACCTGCCGTCCGGGTACAAAAAGTGCCTGCCTGTTTCTGGCTGACAGGCAGGCACTTTTTCCTTCCTACTTGAATCCTTCTACGTTCTGTGATGTTGCTACTTTTATTCTCTCATCATCCATCAGTTTCAGGCACTCTTTCACGTCTATATTTCCTACCAGAAGTTCCTGAATGCATTTTCCACCATCGTTTTGTGAGAATCCGATAATCTCAGGATTTGCAATAGACGGATTACCTACTTTTGCAATACTCTCTTCTGCTCCCTGATACTGGGAAGAAAGCTTATTCGTTGTCATTCCTTTGAACGTCGGTGTCGTTGCAATGCCGTCAAACGCCTCATTATAATTTTCCGGGTCTGCACAGAAGTTCACAAACTCTGTTGCCGTATCTACCTTATCCCCATTCTTATTAACGAGTAAAAGTGAGTTATTCCCGCCTTCATAGGTTCCTTCCTCTGCCGTTCCCATGAAAATCGGCATCAGACCGAAGTCATCACTTGTATAGTCATAGGATTCGCTGTCATAATCTGTATCAAACCATGTATCCCAGCAGAAAATCATTGCTGCTTCGCCTGTTCCGAGCACTTCACTGCTGTAATCCCATGTATCTGTAGAATAATCCTTCCCAAAATATCCTTTTTCAGCACTTGTCTTGTACCACTCAAGAAGACTTGTCATTTCCGGAATATCAGAATACGTTGTCTGATTGCTGTTGATCTTCTCCAGAAGATCACCATCCTTAAAGATGGGGTCCATTCCAAACTGATACAAAAGCGGCCATGAATCTGCCGCCGCCATATAAATCGGCTGGATTCCGGCATCCAGAAGCTTCTGGCATACCTCGTCGAATTCGGCCTGTGTCGTCGGCACCTTTAAGCTCTGTTCCTCAAAAATCTTCTTGTTATAAAAGCATCCTGATACAGATGACTCCCAGAATGGAAGTCCGTACACTACACCATCCCTCATTGTCTGTGCCTTTGAAGTGTCTGCAATATCATCCACCCATTTGGCATCCGTAAAATCCACAAAATTCTCTGCCGGATTGTAGGCATCCAGACTGTAGCCGCCGAAATGCATCAGGATATCCGGGATATCTCCGGTCTGGAATTTTGTCAGGCAGACACTCTCGAAATTACTTGCATCCAGACCCTGAACGTCAATCTTATTTCCGGTCTTCTCTTCATAAAGCTGGAAGATTTTCTTCATATATGGTTTCGCAGCATCATCTGCATTCCCATATAATGTAAGAGTCACTCCCCCGTCTGATTTACTATCTGTTTTCTTGCTCTCCTTTTTCGCATCTCCTGATCCGCCTGAACACGCGGAAAGCATCCCTGCTGCCAGGGCCGTTGAAATCAGCAGCGCCGCAATCTTTTTTCCTCTCTTTTTCATAAAACTTTCTCCTCCTTTCGTTTATGTCCTCATTATATCTGATGAAGCAATGAATAAGAATGGGAAAAAAGAAGAGAAAATATGGACAAAATGCATATATGGTAAACAGTAACAGTTAATATGCTGCCCGGACAAAAAAGGCACCGGACAAAGCGCCGATGCCTTTTTCATCTATGAAACGTTATATTTCGTCTTTATAATAATATCCGTATAAAGAAATTCTTCCGCCGGCTCCTGCCCCTTCTGCAGTATATCCGCCAGTACAAACAGGGAACGGTACCCTTGTGTATACCCATTCTGGTCAATCAGAAAATCCGCCACATTATCATGAAGCGCCTTTACGTTCTTCGGTGTCAGGTCATATATGATTACAAACGGCCGTTTCCTTTCCGGAAGCTTTTCAAAAGCATTGCGTATTCCAGCCTGCCCGCCTGATACAACAACGATGCCTGACAAATCCGGAAACACTTCCAGCGTGTTCGTAATGATCCTTTCCACTTCCGCCGTCTCATCAAAACTGCTCTGGACCCCGACAAGCTCCATCTCCGGAAAAGAGGTCTTTATCTCTTCTACAAATCCATCCACACGCATACTGTTGACACTGTTCCCAAAGTATCCGGTAATTACAAGTACCTTGCCTTTTCCGCCAGTCATGACCCCCATGAGCCCTGCTGCCGTACGCCCGCTCTTTTTGTTGTCCAGCCCGACAAAACAGCTCCTCTTTGTACCCACAATATCTGAATTGAATGTAACGACAGGAATGTTCAGGTCTTCCACCAGATGGTTGATCCGCTCCCTGACCGCATTACATTCCACCGGCATGACTGCAATTCCCGAAACGCCCTGGGCAGCCAGCTTTTCCATCGCCTTCAGCTGCTCATTCTCGTCCACTGTCATGCATTCCTCCAGAATCAGTTCCACATCCCTGTCAGCCAGTTCCCTGCGTGCATCCTCGATGCCCTTCTTCACCTGAATCATAAAAGAAGCCTTCGACAGCTGGGTCACAACCCCGATCTTAATGTGCTGTTTATCTTTCTCATTCCTTTTACGCTTCGGTATATAGCCAAGTTCCTTTGCAATATCCTGAATGTGCTTCGCCACCTCCGGATTAATCCGCCCCCGGTTATTCAAAGCCCGGTCGACCGTCCCCCTGGACACTCCTGCAGCCTCCGCTATATCCTGTATCGTCACTGCCATAATACGCTCACCATTCCTTCCGCCCTTCATGCACGCGCTTTTTCACGCTGTCCACGCAATACGCACGCATCTTTCGTTCATTATAATATATCGGACGGTATTTGACAAGCAAAATCAGAAATTAGCCGGCTTGCTTCCGGTAGTCCGCCGGGCTCATCCCCGTCTGTTTTTTAAATGCTTTTGAGAAGTAATGATAATCATTCATCCCCGATAATACAGCCACATCTTTAATCTTTTCATTCGTATTGCAAAGCAGGTCCTTCGCGCATTCCATGCGCAGGTCCATCAGGTAATTGGAGAAACCGATCCCCATTTCCTGTTTGAACAGATAACTCAGATAAGCCGGGTTTACATTTGCTGCCTCAGCCGCATCTGTCAGCCCGATCTGTCCGCGGTAGTGTTCATGCAGAAAATCGACCACTTTGCGGATTACAGGCCCCGCAGTTTCCGGAATTTCCTTTTTTCTGGAGCTTAACAGCTTCTTGCGGTACTCCTCACAAAATTCTGTAAGCTGCCCGATCTTAATAATGTTTCCATATGCCTCTGGAGCACGTTCTATGGAGACTTTCTGATCCAGTTCTTTCAGCCAGTGAATGACAAGCCTGCTCTCTGTATGGCACCTCTCAAACGCCTCTGCCGCCTTCTTAAATGCCTTCTCCATATCATCCGCCCTGTGTGTATCTATATAGGAAGTCATCTCCCTTGAAAGTTCCAGGGCTTCTTGCGGGAGTTCGCGGCCAATCAGGGGGGCACCGTCATAATACAGAATGTTGCTGTTCTCATAAAAATACAGCTTTGTAATCTCTCTCACCTGCTGGTACGCCTGCCGGATGCCCTCTTCGCCGAAACAGATTCCGCTCACACCCACGGCAAATGTATATGGCTCCTCTTTACTGCACCGGCAGCATGCTGTTGCCACACTGGTCAGGCGCTGCCTCATCAGGCTGTCCCTGCGCATTTGTGACAGGTCGAGAAAACAGCAGAAGACGCCCTCGCCCAAATACACTTCTTCCACAAATTCCTTTTCCCCGCCCAGCAGTTCAGATAAACAGCCAAACAGCTTCTGGAGAAGATGCTGGCTGTACTGCTCCAGTTCAAGCGGCGGGCAGTTGGCCTTGATTCCGCCAAACCCGGGCATAAAAAGACTCACCACTGCACTGTTCGTAAATTTCCCGGATACACCGGCCTCGATTCTTCTATTTTCCCGCTCCTTTGGGGATAAAGAACCAGACAGAAGCCCGTTAAAATAATGATACTTAAGGGAGTGCCGCCCCATCTGTGCAAGCTTCTTCGTCTCGTCAACCTCTTTCTGCCGGGACTGGATGCCCGCAAGCTGGGGCTTCGTCTTCTCCAGCATCTCATAGAGGCTGTCTTCATTCAATGAGTTTTTCAGGACATACTCATTCGCACCAAGCTTCATTGCCTCTTTCACATACTCAAAATCATCATGACAGCTCAGTACGATAATATAGATTCCCGGATTATCCAGCCGTACACGCCGGATCAGCTCTATCCCGTCCATGAGGGGCATGGATATATCCGTCACTACGAGGTCGGGGTGCTCCTTCTCAATCACTTCCAAAGCTTCTTCCCCGTCACGCAGATCTGCAATAATCTCATATCCGGACCGCTGCCAGGAATCCAACTGCTTCAGATAGCTCCTGACCAGAAAATCATCATCTACTATGACCGTCCTATACATCTAAAGCGCCTCCTATGTACCAAACTTCATGGTTACTAAAGCAGCCGGTTCTTCCCGGCTGCTGCTATACCTGATATTATACAGAAACTTTTTTCCGCCGTAAAGCAGACATTTTCTATACCAGGGGCTTTTTACAATTAAAGACATCAATATGGTGCTTTACATTCTGGTAAACGCCCTCTACCATCGCCTCATTCAGAGAGAAGTAGTTATGTACACCTGCCCCTCCTATGTATTCCTCTGCTTTTTTCACCAGAGAGTTGAAACTTGCGGTTGCAATATTTACCTTGCGGATTCCAAGTGATATCGCCTTCCTGAAGTCTTCGTCCGTGATGCCGCTGCCTCCGTGGAGTACAAGCGGGACATCCACTGTTTGATGAATCTCCTCCAGAACATCGAATGCAAGCTTTGGAGCCACCGGATAATTTCCGTGTGCATTTCCGATTGCAACAGCCAGTGCATCCACACCGCTTCTTTCGCAGAAAACTTTCGCATCCTGCGGGTTCGTACAGCGGATTCCATGATTTTCCGAACCGTCCTCACTTCCGCCAACCAGTCCCAGCTCAGCTTCCACTGTCGCACCATACTCGTCTGCCAGACGTTTTGCAGCTATCGTCCTTGAAATATTTTCTTCAAACGGGAGTGTTGAACCGTCAAACATTACAGAAGTAAAACCAAGCTCAAGAGCCTTCTTTAAAGTTTCCAATGTCTGCCCGTGGTCCAGATGCACTGCCACATCCACCTTTGCTTCTCTTGCCGCCTGCACCATCATAGGCCCCATCATTGCCAGTGGTGAATGTTTCAGCCTGACTTCCGCAATCTGCAGTATGATCGGGGTATCCAGCTCCTCTGCTGCCTGTATTGCGCCTTTAACCATTTCCATATTACCTACACTGAACGCGCCGCACCCTCTGTTTTCCTTTGCCGCCTGAATAAGCAGATCCTTCATTTTTACAATTGACATATCGTCTCCTCCTTTTCTACCTGAATCTCTTCCTGTTTGACTACTGCATCTTTAGAATCTTTTTTTAATTCTCTTTCCAGTAAAATAATAAATATAAATGCTGCCGCTGCGAATGCCACACCGATCTTAAAGACCAGGTTCATATCATATCCTGCATTCGTCACAGCCCCCGAAATTGCCGGGGCACCAAGGCTTGCCGCTACGATTCCCGACATGACGATCCCATAATTTTCCCCTGAATACTTCAGTCCGAATATCGAACTTGTCAGTGACGGGAAACTTCCCATAATTCCGCCGTAGCATCCATACATCAGGATAATCGCGATGGTGGTCACATAAGACCTTGACACAACAAGTGTTATCATGGCAATCATCGTAACTACCGTAACACCCATCACACACTTCGTACGGCCCGTTTTATCAGAGATCGTAGGAAGCAGGAGCCTGACTGCCGCATTTACTACAGACCCGAACATGACTGCACTGGCCGCAACTGCCGCGCTGATTCCCCGCTCAGACTGAATGATCTGTGAAACCGGAGAAACCATAAAGTATGACATCAGCCCGCAGAGCATGGTAGCTACCAGAAAATAAAACTTCTTCGTACGGATCATTTCACCCGCGGTATACTGGTGCTGCTCCTTGCCGGAGCTCTGTATCTGGGCCTGCGATACAGAGAGCATCAGTTTATCACCCAGTTCTTTATCCGGGTTTTTAATAAAAATGACTCCGAATATCCAGGAAGCCGCGATGGCGGAACCGATCACAAGAAATGTGAATTTCGGCCCTCCCGCCGCCAGAAGCGTCCTGCTCAAAGGCGCCAGGAAAAATCCGCACAGACCATTGGCTGTCACGATAATCCCTGAGGCAAACCCGATTTTATGGGGAAACCATTTCTGCGCAATAGAAAGAATCGTAGTATAGATCATTCCCTGTCCGAATCCCTGCATAAATCCATAAGTTATATAAATCGGTACCGGTGAAGGCACGATCAGAAATGCAGACAACAGAATTCCCGCGGAAAAGATCCCTCCCCCGATCAGAATCGCTATCTTTGGATTATATCTGTCCTGAATCCGGCCGCCTACAATATTTCCGAAAACAAATGTGACAAGCGCCAGATAAAAACACATCGACGCCTGCCCCTGCGTCCACCCCGCCTGTTCCATCACATAAGGCTGGTAAAGTGACCACACGTGCGGATACCCTGTAAAAAATATGGCAAACGCACCAAAGACCATCATAAGGTTCCTTTTCCTTGTCTGAGTTTTTTCTAACGCCATCCCATTTCTCCTCCCGATTTCTTCCTTAGATTTTCATTTTATGAGTATATTTTGGTAATATCTTTATGTTATTTTTATCATATTGTGGTATTTTTGTCAACTCTTTATTATATTTTACATTACAGCTATGCTGTAATCCGCCCGTAAGGCCTTGCGGGATTGCCCTTTTGGGTATATTTTAGTTTTTTGTTCACAATTTAACCAAAATGTACTATAATGTATCCAGGTTATCCAATCCATTCAGAAGGAGAATTTTATGAGAACGCAAAGAATCGATCTGATAGAAAAATATATTATGCAGGAAAAGTCCGTCACCCTCGACGCCCTCTGCGAGAAGTTCAATGTATCCAAAAACACCATCCGCAGAGACATTGACTCGCTGGCAGAAAAGGGCGTAATCCGGAAAGTATACGGCGGAGTTACAGCCGTATCCGCATCCGGGCTTTCACCCAAACTGATCCCCTATGAAACCCGCCACTTCACACTCCCTGAAGAAAAAGATAAAATATGCAGGCTGGCTTCACAATATGTGAAAGACGGGGATATCATCTACATAGACACCGGTACGACGTGCCTCAATATGGTCGACCATATTTCAGACAGGCAGTGTACCATCCTGACCAACAGCCTGCAGGTATGTCTGAAGGCCGTGCCCTATCCGAACCTGAACATCATCTCCCTCCCCGGGAAATTAAAGCGAGAAACCCTGTCCTATGTAGGCAGCGAAATCGTAGATTACCTGAAGACATATAATATAGGAAAAGCCTTCATGGCATGCTCCGGGGCCACCATAGAAAACGGCCTTACAAATGCCACGACAGAAGAATACATCGTAAAGAAAGCTGTCATGGAAAACACGGGCGAGTCCTACCTCCTGGCGGACCACACAAAATTCGGGCACTTCTCCCTGATGACCTATGCACATCTGGAGGATATTGATTATATTATCACGGACCAGACACCGGGAAATGAGTATACAGATTTTTGTCAGGAACACCAGATACAAGTCGTAACTTGTGAGGAGTCAAATACCTCACGGGAGTAAACAGATAATGAAAAATAAGCATATTCAAAAACCTGCGGTCAGGTTATTTGAATATGCTTACGTTCATAGAAATATTCGTATACATAAAGTATTATAAATATCTGAAGAGTTCTTTCGCCTCTTCTTTTTTCGTTGTGTCCTGAATATCCAGCACCTCTGCCTTAACAGTCTTTGTTCCAAACTGGATTTCAATAATATCCCCCGGCTTCACTTTCACGGACGCCTTTGCCACGGTTCCGTTGACAAGCACTCTCCCTGCATCACACGCTTCATTCGCAACACTGCGTCTCTTGATAAGCCGTGAAACTTTTAAAAACTTATCTAACCTCATACTTTATCCTTCCATTAATAAAGCACTTATAATGCATACATTACAAGTGCTTTTTCATGTGTTTTATCTTATTGATTCAATAGCAATTAAGCGTTAACAGCGTCTTTTAAAGCTTTTCCAGCTTTGAATTTCGGTGCCTTGCATGCATCAATCTTCATTGTCTTGCCTGTCTGAGGATTTCTTCCTTCTCTTGCTGCTCTTTCGCTTACTTCGAATGTACCAAATCCTACTAACTGTACTTTATCGCCTTTTTTTAACTGCTCGGATACCACGTCGATAAAAGCCTTTAATGCTTTTTCAGAGTCTTTCTTAGAAATTTCTGCACTTTCTGCAATAGCTGCTACTAATTCTGTTTTGTTCATGGATAAATTCCTCCTCTTTATTGTACTAGAATATAATATTCTACAGTTTAGCAAAGGCTTTCATGTACTGGCGTTCACATGTTTTGCCCTTATGTACTGTTATAACTGTTTCACATATTTTTGTCAAGGATTTTTCCCGTATTTGCGCGCTTTTAGGCACTTTTTTAGGGTTTTTTAAGATTTTCCAGCCAGGGTGCTCCGGCTGGAAAATTATTCCTGACACGATATGTTACATCATCTTATCGATCATGGCAAGAACTTCTTTGCCCATCTGTTCTGATTTGGCATCTGCATCTTCCAGAGACGTGCCTTTTACGCCATAATAGAACTTCACTTTCGGTTCTGTTCCGGATGGTCTTACGCATAACCATGCATCATCTGTCAAATCGTAATAAAGAACATTGGAATTCGGAAGTCCGGTTCCGGTTACTTCACCTGTCTCCATGTCTTTGATTGTGTCAGCCTTGTAATCTCTTGCCTTTAATACTTTATATCCTGCAATCTCCATCGGTGGATTCTTGCGCAGTGTCTCCAGAATCTCCTGAATCTTAGCCAGTCCCTCGATACCCTTCAGCGTAATCGCCTGAATATCATCTTTGTAATATCCATAACGGTCATACAATGCAATCATGGCATCCCACAGGTTCATGCCTTTTGTCTTATAATAAGCCGCTGCCTCACAGAGTGCCATAGTAGCAACGATAGCATCCTTGTCCCTCGCATGGGTACCGATCAGGCAGCCATAGCTTTCTTCGAATCCGAATAAATATTCACCCTTACCGCTTGTCTCAAATCCGAGTATCTGCTGTCCGATGAACTTAAATCCGGTAAGAACTTCGATTAGTCCCGCATCGTAATACTTTGCGATCGCGTCTGCCATATTGGAAGTAACGATTGTCTTGATCAGATATCCGTCTTCCGGCAGGCCTTTCAGCTCTTTTCTCTCTCCGATCTCATAGTCAGCAAGCAGGCAGCCTGACATATTCCCTGTCAGATCATGGTAAACACCATCCTTGTCCTTCACGCGGACGCCAAGCCTGTCAGCATCCGGATCTGTAGCCAGCACGATGTCTGCATCTACTTCTTTTGCCAGCTTCAGTCCCAGCTCAAATGCTTCAGCAGCCTCTGGATTCGGGTAGGATACGGTCGGGAACTCTCCATCCGGCAGTTCCTGCTCTTTTACTACATAAACATTTTCAAACCCAAGCTCTTTTAAGATACGGCGGGCCGGGATATTACCGGTGCCGTGCAGCGGGCTGTACACAATCTTCAGGTCCTTGCCCACAGCGTCGATGGCATCCTGATGGAGAACCTGTTTTTTAAGCTCTGCTATGTAAGCATCATCAACGTCTGCACCAATGACTTCATACAGTCCGGCAGCCTTTGCTTCCCCCAGGCTCATAGTCTTCATCGTGGTATAGTCTTCCACTGCCTTTACCTCATCCATGATTCCTTTGTCATGAGGTGGTGTGATCTGTGCGCCGTCTTCCCAATACACTTTGTATCCGTTATATTCCGGCGGGTTATGGCTGGCTGTGATATTGATTCCTGCGATGCATCCTAACTTCCTCACTGCATAGGACAGCTCCGGTGTAGGGCGCAGGGACTCGAATACATAGGATTTAATCCCGTTCGCAGCCAGACATAATGCCGCTTCGTCTGCAAATTCAGGTGACATGCGGCGTGAATCGTATGCGATTGCAACGCCTTTTCCCGCATTGCCACTTTTCATAATATAATTCGCCAGACCCTGTGTTGCCTTTCTGACGGTATAAATATTCATACGGTTGGTTCCTGCCCCGATAATTCCGCGAAGCCCTGCCGTACCAAAATCCAGATCTGTGTAAAAACGCTCTTTAATCTCGTTATCATCCTCTGCAATGTTTCTCAGTTCTGCCTTTGTGTCCTCATCAAAATATGGGTTGGCTAACCATTCCTCGTATCTCTCTTTGTAATCCATACTGGTACCTCCTGCCTTAATTGTATGTTCCTATTATACAACAGGCAGTTATAAATTAAAAGTAAATATATTCTCTAAAAATCGCAGTTTTTCTTCCGTCTGCGTAATTGCTGTCTGGAGTTTCTCTACATTTTTCTCGGGGATCCACGCTTTGTTCGAGTGGTAATAGGTATTTGCCGTTTTCCAGAACTTTTCCGGATAGGCAAGGCTCAGTGCCATATACTCCAGTTCCCGCGTATCCAGCGGACGTATCTCCTGATAGGCCGAAAGCATGGACTGCCCCAGGTTCTCGTTCCACTGGTGTTTTTCCATCACTTTCCGCAAAAAATAATACAGGTCCTGGACCTGAACGTCCACCCGGAAGTGTTCGAAATTTGTCGTCGCAATCCCGCCCGGGGTAAACAGCACGTTGTGATAGTTGTAGTCCCCGTGCACCAGTCTTAGTTCTTCGATGCTTTCCTGATACAGGCTGTCATATCTGGAATTTTCCAGCCTCTTGATCACCTGTTCTGCAAGTGAATACATCTGGTCAAAATATTCCAGAAACAGAAACTCAAATGCGCCTTTAGAAACTTTATTTCTAATAAAGGCACGCACTTTTTTCAATTCCCGGTTATGTCTGAGAAACTCATCCTTCAAATGCCGTCCTGTAGGCGGACGTATGACCGCATCCTCATCTATTGGGTCCATATCTCCGACAATCTGGCTCCACTGCATTTTCTGATGAAGCTGTGCCAGATTTCTCGCAGCCTGAAGCACTTCATATTCCCGTTTCACATCACATTCTCTGCCAGAAAACCATTTTTTCAGCATGTATCTGGATCCGTCTCTCGATACGCTGACCAAATCCCCTTCTTTGTTATAGACCGGAGTATCAACATTTGGATAACCTGCCGCTTCCAGATTCTTAAGGACAATATACAATAAAGGGACACGCCTGTCTGAAACATCAGCTTCCTTCAACAGCATCGTGCCCTCTTTTGTGTCGCAAAAAAACGCACCCCTTATTTTGCGGGTGCCTTTCACTTCTATATCATATTGTTCTAAGACTTCTAATTCATAATCTCTCATGGCTGCCCCCTGTTTCTACGATTTAACTCTTTCTAATCTATGAAAGGGACAGCCTGAGTATGCTAAATGCCAAGCTTTTCTTTTACATAATTACATAATTTTTCTTTCTCATTCATCTCTGGTTCATCAATGACAAGCTCCAGCAGTTCATTGAGTATGTCTCCCATCTGTTTTCCCGGCTTCATGCCAAGCTTCAGCAGATCTCTGCCGCTTACTTTGAGCTGCCTTAGAGTCACACACTGGTCATTGATCAGCGCCTCCTGGTACAACTCACGCATTGCCACGATATTTTCAATCTTTGCGCGCCGCTTATATGGACTCTGCGCCTTGACATCCGCCATACGGACCGCCAGATAATAAGGGAACAGCTCCACGCCGATCCGGTTCATGGCACGGCGGACATTCTGTGGAGTCGCCTCAATCCGGTAATCGTGGTAGCAGACAAGGCGTGTCACCGTCTTAACTGTTTCATTATCAAACTTCAGGCGCCTGAGGACTTTCCGCGCAATCTCCTCGCTGACGAGTGCGTGGCCTTTAAAATGATCAACACCTTTTTCATCTGTAGTCTTCATCGCCGGCTTTCCCATATCATGGAAAAGCATTGTGAGACGGAGAATCTTGTCCTTCTTGACATTTTTCAGCGCATGGAGCGTATGGTCCGCCACATCATACCTGTGATGGCGTGTATTCTGTTCCACGCCTACCATCGCATCCCACTCCGGAAGTATCACCTTCGTAATACCCAGCTCATACGCATCCTGAATCAGCTCCGGATGGTTCGATGTCATCAGCTTCACAAGTTCTACCTGAATCCGCTCTGCACTGATATTTTTTAAAGTAGGAGCCAGCGTCCTGACCGCCTCGGCCGTGTTTTTCTCAATCGGAAAAGCAAGCTGTGCAGAAAACCGCACCGCCCTCAAAATCCTGAGCGCATCCTCGGAAAACCGCTCCATCGGGTCACCCACACAGCGGATCAGATGGTGGTTCAGGTCCTGCATCCCGCCAAACACATCCACAAGGCGGATCTCATCATTATAAGCCATCGCATTGATCGTAAAGTCCCTGCGCCTTAAATCCTCCTCCAGATTCGTTGTAAACGTCACCTCTTTCGGATGACGGCTGTCCTCATACTGCCCGTCAACCCGGTACGTCGTTACCTCAAACCCGTCCTTACCGATCATGACCGTGACCGTCCCATGCTCAATCCCGGTATCCACCGTCCTGCGGAACAACCGCTTAATCTCCTCCGGCTTCGCCGAAGTCGTAATATCCCAGTCCTCCGGCCTGCGGCAGAGAATCGAATCCCGCACACAGCCTCCCACCGCAAAAGCCTCATAGCCATGCAGCTGAAGATTATTAATAATCATAATCACTTTTCTTGGCAACTCTATCTTCATGTAAATCTTCCTTTCAAAAAAGGGACATCCGCAAAGGGGTCAGACCCTTTTGCGCTCCGTTTTCAGAATTGTTTTATAATTTCCTGCTCACGTTTTTGACAAGTAAATATTATAACTTGTCTTTGCTGTTCGCTCAACCATTTTAAAGTAGATTTTAATCTTTTTTCGTCATAAAATGCAAATGCATCATCGAAAATGACCGGAAGCGGCTCTTCATAAAGGATTTCCGCCGCTGCCATTCTCAGCGCAAAATATACCTGCTCGATCGTTCCGGCAGATACCCTCTCCACCAGAATCCGCCGTCCGTCTTCCAGCAATGTCATATTCAGCTGTTCGTCGACAAGGAGCCTTGTATAACGTCCTTCTGTTATCTGCCCTAAAATACCGGAGGCTTTCCGGTTCAGTATGTCCCCGAACCCCTGTACCATTTGGCGGGAGGCAGACAGCAGCTTCTCTTCCGCCATCTGCAGCGCCTGGCTTGTCATTTGCAGGTTTTTAATCTTCGGCTCAGGCATATCCAGTTCCGCAAGCTGTTCCTGAAGATTTTGGAAACGCACCTGCTTTTCCTTCCATTCCGATTTTATCCTCTGGTTTTCCCATTTCAGCTTTTGCAGATATTCTTTTTCCTGTTCTATTTTTTCAGACTTTTGAAATTGTTTGTCCTTACCCTGTTGATTTTCTATTTGCTTCTGAAGTTCTTCTCCGCCATATTTTTTATGAAACCGATGGCGTATTGACTTTATGCCGCCAAAACAAACCAGAAGAATGCCTGCCGCAAGAATCATCCATGACATGGCCGAAATGGCTCCGCCTCCTGTAAATATGGACTGCGATCCTGTGAAGAAACTCCAGATTCTACCTGCAATGCCCGCGATGATTCCCAGTAATCCAAGGGTTATGTAGCTCTTGCCCGAATCTGTATCTGGATGCTTCTTCTGGCCAGCATCTTCGTTATATGCTTCGCCCCGCCCGTCTTTATCCGGTTCATCCATCTCCCCGGGCAGTTCCATATCCCGCAGCAAATCCCGGGAAGTTTTGAGTTTCTCCTGATTATCTTCCAGCTCACTTTGCAGCTTTTCGGCATCCTTCGTGACGTACTGGCATTCGCGGCGGATTATCTCCCGCTTTTCTTCCTGCTTTTCATACAGTATCTTTATTTCCTGCTCAACGGACTTCTTCCGCATCCGCAGTTTATCCAGAGCACCTGACAAATCCACCGTGCTGCTCCCGGTCTCATAATAATTGGCCGCGTAATTTTTCAATTCCTCCGCCAGTTCCTGCCCCGGCCGCGCTGAAAGCTGCCCGACCGCAATTGTATTATCGAAGGATTCTTTCGTCATCCCGCCAAGCAGCATCTCCAGATCACCGTCTTCAACAGATAGTTCCTCCCCGTCATCCTCACAGACCAGACTTGCACTTTTCGTATACCTGTCAAAACTCCGCTCCAGCCGGAACTGTTTCCCGCCGCTTGTAAAACGCATGATCCCCGCGTAATAATTGGGATTCTCCCAAGGCTCATAACGGCTGAACTCATCGTTTTGCGCAGCCCTTCCCCTGCCGCGGTCAAGGCCGAAAAGCATCGCTTTTATAAATGCATAAATCGTAGATTTTCCATATTCATTTTCACCATAAAAAATCTGAATCCCATCCTCCATAAAAAAATGGCAGTCCGAAAATTTTCCAAAATTCTTTAGATAAAGTTCCCTTATCTCCATACTCTTCCACTTTCTTTATATCAGACTGTTCTCCAAAAGCGCCTGAACCCCTTCCTGTAATGCCTGGTATTCTATACTTCCTTCTGTACAGCCTGAGAACTCCCCGATAAACTTTCCGATCAGGTTATCCTGATTTTCTTCATACAATTTCTGATAGTCGTAAGCCGGCCTCG
Source organism: Clostridium sp. AF19-22AC (assembly GCF_003479085.1). Taxonomy (NCBI): domain Bacteria; kingdom Bacillati; phylum Bacillota; class Clostridia; order Eubacteriales; family Clostridiaceae; genus Clostridium; species Clostridium sp. AF19-22AC. The sequence continues at coordinate 56,617 of NZ_QUGN01000029.1, forward strand.
TCTCATCCTCAATCTCGAGAATATTTCCATACACATCCATATGGGCCGTATCAAACTCAACATCTGCGTCCCGGTACCCCCTCAGAATAAACTTATACACATTCTGAACACCGCGCTTTTCCACAGTTCCTTTAATGTAATCCTTCACACTGCCGTTCGTCATAGACTCATTTACCCGCAGCGCAAGATGAAAATATTCACGGGATGCATAAGGAACAAACTCAACATGCGTCCCTTTCTCCGTAATTTCCCCCCGGACAAACCCATGCTGCCCGGTATCATTTTTATCCACAGGCTCCAGCGCCCCTGCGTAAACAGCCAGATTCTTAACCAACGCCTGCGGTTTGTGGATATGACCCAGTGCGACATAATCAAACCCCGAATTTTCAAAAGCATCCGTTCGGACAGGTACATGCTTCTCGTCCCCGCCATGCGCCAGAAGAATCTCATGTTCCGCCGTCCCCGGGGCTTTAAGGTTATAGCGTTCCTCGCGTATCTCCCTTGCATGATAACTAAACCCGTACACCGCCAGATCCAATTCCGGCAGCATCACATAACCAAGCTCACTGCCAAGCAAAGGATGGACATTCTCATTCCACTGGAACGTACGGTAATAGGACCCCTTTTTTATATAATCATGGTTACCCACAATAAAAACAACCTCGGTATGTGACAATGTGGAAAACAGATAATTCACTTCCTTTAGCTCCCTCAAAAGAGGCTGCCGGTGAAACAAATCACCTGCAATAAGCAAAACATCCGTTTTTTCCTCCTCACACAGGGCAATAACCTGTGAAAAACTCTCCCATATCTCCTGCGGACGCCCCGCAGAATAAGCACTCCCGGCATCCGGCTGCGCCCCGAGATGCACATCAGCAATGTGGATAAATCTCATCATGTCCTCCATAATCTCCATTTTGGTACACCACAAAAGTCAATTGGGGACGTAACCTTTTTGAAGTTTGTTACGTCCCCAATTAAATGTTCTATAGTTCGCAGTTATTCACAGTTCTCGGGAATGGCACTACGTCGCGGATGTTTGACATTCCTGTCAGGTACATGACGCATCTTTCGAATCCAAGGCCGAATCCTGCATGTCTTGTTGAACCATATTTTCTCAGATCGAGATAGAATTTGTAGTCTTCTTCATTCAGGTTCATTTCTTTCATTCGTTCTGTCAGCTTGTCGTAATCGTCTTCTCTCTGGCTTCCTCCAATGATTTCACCGATTCCCGGCACCAGACAGTCGACTGCTGCCACTGTCTTGCCGTCTTCGTTCAGCTTCATGTAGAATGCTTTGATTTCTTTCGGGTAATCTGTTACGAATACAGGGCGTTTATAAACTTCCTCTGTCAGGTAGCGCTCGTGTTCTGTCTGAAGGTCTGTCCCCCAGTGTACCTTGTACTCGAACTTTTCATTGTTTTTCTCAAGCAGTTCGACTGCTTCTGTATAAGTAACTCTTGCAAAGTCTGAGCTGACTACATTCTGGAGTCTGCCCAGCAGCCCCTTGTCCACAAAGGAATTGAAGAAGTTCATTTCTTCCGGTGCGTTCTCAAGAACGTAGGAGATTACATACTTCAGCATGGCTTCTGCCAGGTCCATATTGTCATCCAGATCTGCAAACGCTATCTCTGGTTCGATCATCCAGAATTCTGCAGCGTGGCGTGTAGTGTTGGAATTTTCTGCGCGGAAGGTTGGTCCAAAGGTGTAGATGCTTCTAAACGCCTGTGCAAATGTCTCCCCGTTGAGCTGTCCACTCACAGTCAGGCTTGTCTCTTTTCCGAAGAAATCCTGACTGTAATCAACGGTGCCGTCGGGGTTCTTCGGTACATTTTCCATATCCAGAGTTGTGACTCTGAACATCTCGCCCGCACCCTCACAGTCGCTTCCTGTAATCAGTGGTGTGTGGACATATACGAAACCTCTCTCCTGAAAAAATTGGTGGATCGCATATGCAATCAGAGAGCGCACTCTGAATACTGCCTGAAACGTATTTGTTCTCGGACGCAAATGTGAAATTGTTCTGAGATATTCGAAACTGTGCCGTTTCTTCTGCAACGGGTAGTCCGGTGCGGAGGCGCCTTCGACGGAAATTTCGTCTGCCTGAATCTCAAATGGCTGCTTTGCCTGTGGTGTCGCTACCAGTGTTCCGGTTACTACGATTGCTGCCCCTACATTCTGTTTGGAGATCACATCGAAGTTCTCCATTTTATCATGATATACAATCTGCAGCGGTTCAAAATAAGAACCGTCGTTTACAACAATAAATCCAAAAGTCTTAGAGTCGCGGATACTGCGGATCCATCCTCCGACAGTTACCTTCTTGTCCAAATATTCTTCTCTGTTTTTAAATAATTCTCGAATTGTCACCAGGTCCATACCAAATACTCCTTATTCCCTTTATATTTTATCCTTCATAAAACACCGGACGGGTGCGGTGAATCACCAAACACACTCTGGCACTATTATAACACTGAATCCGCCTGAAATTCAATCCCGTTCTGTCTTCTGGCCTCATCTGTAACCCGCAAAGTATCCAGAGAATACTTTTTGTAGGGATGTTCAATGCATTTTCCCTTCACTAGCCGGGCAAATTCCTGTACCTCGTAAACCATATTGTTCTTTGCGGGCGTATAAGGGACAGCTTCTCTTCTGCCGTCCCGGAACACGATTTCCAGCGTATCCGGCTGTGAAATTTTTCCTATAAGAATACTTCCCTCTTCTCCGAGGAATATACTCGGATTGACAGATTCCGTAATTTTTGAGTAAACCGCCTCGGCAGTCACATCCCCATACTGCATCATTACGATTCCATTTCCCTCAAAACCATTTTCAAGTTTCGTGGAAAACGCTTTTATTTCCTGCGGCATACCGAGCATTCTGACTAACGTGTGTATACAATAGACCCCGATATCCATAATTGCTGCATTTGAAAGTTCAGGGTTGAATGCATTGAGGATCTCACCTGCACGGAACTTATCATAACGTGAAGAATACTGGCAATACTCCATCGTCACACGCCTCAGCCTGCCGATGCGCGGAAGATTCTCTTCCACCAGCCTGAATGCAGGGTCAAAATCAGGCCTCATGGCTTCCAGCAGCACGACTTCATTCTGTCGGGAGCATTCAAACATCGCTGCCGCTTCTCTTTCATTTACAGCCATAATCTTCTCACACAAAACATGTTTCTTATGACGCATGGCCTCAATTGCCTGCGGACAGTGTGCATAAGTAGGCGTTGCAATGTAAACAGCCTCTATGTCTGACTGCAGAAATTCCTCATAGTCCGTATAAACATTTGGAATCTGATGCCTGCAGGCAAACCCGTCCCCTGTCTCCTGTTTTCTCGAATAAACCGCATATAGTTCCACATCCGGCACTTTTGCCGCTGCTTCAGCGAGCCAGTCACTTATAAAATTCGTTCCTACAATTCCCAGCTTCAAATTTCCTTTCCTCATCTTCCTGATTATTTCGATCTTAGTTATTTAACCTTATTTTTTATATAATACTTATCATATAATAGTAAATATAGAATACCATCTTATCCTTATAAGTCAAGATATTCCCGCCTTTCAAGTATAGATACGTATCTGTTTGCTAAAAAAATATATCTTTGCACATTAGATCTCCTGTGCAAAGATATATTTCAAATTAACGAAATTTTTTCTTCTATATCTCAGGGCAGCCAGTCTCCTGCCTGAATATCTCTTCCATTCTGCCCCATGACTTTTCTAGAGTTTCTTCTAGTCTGAAAAGCCCTGAATAACCTACGATAAAGATTTCCGCCCCCGCATCAAACAGTTTTTTGTATGTTTTTTGATTGCAGGATCCGTCTATCTGGATCTGGTAATGATACCCGTTTTCTTCCTTCAGGCGTTTCGCCAGCCTTACCTTTTCCAGCATCTCTTCAATAAACGGCTGTCCTGCAAATCCCACGTCAATCGTCATAATCGTAAGCAGGTCAATCCGTTTCAGGTACTGTTCAGCCATACTAAGGGGCGTTGCCGGATTCAACACAACCCCTTTTTTACATCCCAGATTCTCTATCTCATTCAGAACCCTGTATGCATTCGCATTGATTGTTTCAGCATGAGGAGAAATATAATCCGCCCCGGCATCTGCTACACGTTCAATCCAGTCCAGCGGGTCTGTCGTCATCAGGTGAACATCTATCGGCTTTTTTGCAACACTTTTAAATACTTTCACCATATCCGGGGACAATGTAATATTTTTGCAGTAATGTCCATCCATGATATCTACATGGTACAGATCCGCATGCCGGTTTAGTATTTCCATATCCTCCCTGATATTCAGAAAATCCATGCACATCAGGGACGGTGCAAATTGAGGTCTCATCCTGTCCCTCCTGTTAAGGCTGATAATCCGGCAGATACTGCTGGATTGCTTTTACGGCTTCCTCTGTTTTCATATTCTCCGGAGTCAGGATGAACACGCCTGTATCTACCTGTTTTTCCACCGTTTCGCCATTCAAAAGTTTCATAATAGATACAACCCCCTCATACCCCATTGTATAAGGATTTTGAAGTGCTGCTGCATCAATAATCCCTTTTTCCATAGCTGTTAAAACATCTTCACTTACATCCACCACGCATAATTTCACTTCATTTGTAATACCTGCTTTATTAAACGCATTTAGTGCCCCCTGTGCCGCAGCGTCATTAGTAGCAAAAATCAGATCCAGATCGGGATTTGCCGTCAGGAAATTGGAACAAATATTTTCTGCTTCTGCAATATCTGATTTTGCCAGCTGGATTCCCAGATATTCCATGCCTGCATTTTCCGCCATCGCCTGTTCAAAGCCATCAGGACGGTCTTTACCTGCCGCAAATTCATAGCTGTCACCGATGATTGCATAACTTCCCTTCGTATCCTTTCCCAGCTCCTCCAACATATGTTCCCCTAATTTTTTGCATCCTTCTATATTATTCGTGTAAAAGAATGAGTCCGCTTCATTTGGCTCTACACCACTGTCCACAGTCACAACATGGACGCCCTCTGCAATTGCATTTTTCACAGGTTCCAGAAGTGCCTCAGGATCTGTAGCTGCCAGAACGATTCCATCCACCTGGGCTGTAACGGCATTATTCATAATGTCAATCTGCCCGGTCGCATCCCCGTTTTTCGGAGGCCCGTCATATTTCACCTGAATATTACCATACTCCTCCTTTAAGTCAGCTGCCGCATCCTCAGCCCCCTGCTTTACAGCAAGCCAGTATGCGGATGCTGTTGACATCGGGATTACCTGAATCTCTGCTGTATCTCCACTTTTCGTATCTTCTTTTTTAGAGCCTTCCCCAGAACCTCCGGCCCCATTTGTCCCGCATGCGGTCAGGCCTAATACCATACACATTACCAAAGCTGCAGCTATTTTCTTTTTCATAAGTTTTTCATCCTCTTTCTTCTATAATTTTATATCTTGTTTCCTTAACCGGATAACCAGCCTTTACACTAATTGATATTCTCTTGTATTCTCTTACATTTCTTTCCTTCTCCGTACATTATCAATAAATACGGCGCATACAAGAACGATTCCGATTAAAAGCTTTTGCCAGTATGTGGATACACCCATAAGCTGAAGCCCATTTGACAGCACGGTCATAATCAGTGCCCCAACCAGCGCCCCCGGTATGCTGCCTTCACCACCGAACAGACTCCCTCCGCCGATAACAACGGCCGCGATTGCATTCATTTCATATCCCTCTCCGGCAAGTGCCACACCGCAGTTTAATCTGCACAGCATCAGGGCACCCGCGATTCCACTCAGAATACCGCTCATTAAATAAATCATAAATAACTTTGTCTTTACCTTGATCCCCGAAAATCTGGCTGCCTCCTCGTTACTTCCGATCGCATATGTATACCTTCCAAATCTTGTCTTGCTTAATAAAACATGAGCCACGACCGCGAAAATCAGTGTAATGATCGTGATACTTGGTATTATTCCCAGCAGATTCAGGTTTGAAAATGCTTTGATGGATGCAGGCAGACTATAAATATTATTCCCTCCGCAGCTCAGCAGGGCAACTGCCTCAAATACATACATCGTTCCCAGCGTGGCAATAAACGCGGGGATTCCCAGTATGGCCACCAGAATTCCATTGATTGCTCCAACAAATGCTCCCAAAAGAATTGCCAGTGTTATCGCCAATAGCACCGGTACATGGTATTGTGTAATCAAAATCGCAGACATGATACAGGACAGCCCGACTGTCGTGCCCACTGACAGGTCAATCCCTTTACTAACGATTACAAACGTCTGTCCTACCGCAAGCAGTCCTACTACTGACACCTGCTGCAGCAGGTAATATAAATTTCTTGTGGAAAAAAATCCCTTGGCAATCACAGAGAATACCAGCAGCATAAGCACCAGTACTAAAAGAACTGTCAGTGAATTTAACCTTTCCTTAAAAGCTTCTTTCTTTTTTGTACCCATTTTATACACCTCCCGCTTATCTCTGCTGTGCCAACATCAACTCTTCTTCTATTGTTTCCCGCCCGTAACTTCCTGTGATCCGCCCTTTTGCCATGACCTCAATCCTGTCGCAGACCCCTTTCAGTTCCGGGTTATAGGAAGAGATCACCAACACGGCACATCCCTGCTTTGCAAGTTCTCTGATCACCTCATATACCTTGGCTTTTGCAAGAACGTCTATCCCCTTTGTAGGTTCGTCAAAAATCAGGATCCTTGCACCGGAAGCAATCCACTTCCCAATAGATATTTTCTGCTGGTTTCCGCCGCTTAGATTCATCAGCTTCTGTTTTGGCGAACTACACTTTACACCTAGTTTCCCTATCATTTCTTCTGCCATCCGGCTGATGCCGCGGTCATCAGCCATTCCTTTTTTAATTACCTCTTTCCTGCCGGCAACCAGACTTGGTATTGACAGGTTAAACTGAAGAGACATCGTCAGGTTCAGCCCGCCCGTTCTCCTGTCCTCATTGATGTAACCGATTCCGTGCCTTAATGCATCATTTTCATTCCTGATATATACTTCTTTGCCGTTAACAAAAATATGTCCGCATTTCGCTTTATCTTCGCCGATAATCAGATGTGCAAGTTCCGTGCGTCCGGCCCCGATCAGCCCCGAAAGCCCAACCACTTCCCCATAGCGGACCGTAAGGTCCAGAGGGCTCACTACCCCTCCGCCAAACCCTTTTAATTCAAGGGCCGTTTCTTCGGTCGTATAATTCTGATATGCCGGGTAGAAATCGCTTGCTTTTTCCCCGATCATGAAGCCGACAAGCTGATTCTCAGTTAAGCCTTCCATCATACCGTGGAAAGCAACTTTTCCGTCCTTCATGACAACGCATCTGTCCGCCATCATGATGGCATCCTCCAGATAATGTGTGATAAAAATAATAGTGAGGCCGTCCTGCTTCATCTTCCTCATAATCTCAAACAGTTTTTCTTTTTCCTTTGTCGTCAGCGATGTGGTAGGTTCATCAAAAATAACAATTTGGGGATTTTGGGAAATACATTTTGCAATCTCACATATCTGCTGCTGGGAAACACTCATACCAAGCAGTTTCCTGTCCGGCGCTATATCATCGATTCCCATTCTCGCAAGCATTTCCGCGGCAACTTCAAGTTGTTTCTTCTTATCTACAAAAGCTCCTTTTAGAGGCTCATTTGCCAGCACAATATTCTCTGCCACCGTCAAATGGGGAACATTACTCAATTCCTGAAATACTATACCAATCCCGTTTTTTCGGCTCTCCTCGGCACTTCCCAGCTCCGCCTCCCTGCCTTCAATGAATATCTGTCCTTCGTCTTTTTTATAGACTCCGGACAGAATTTTCATCAGAGTGCTTTTCCCTGCGCCGTTCTGCCCGAGAAGTGCAAGGATTTCACCTGAATACGCCTTAAAGCTCACATCATCTAATGCCTTATTGGAAAAGAAAGTCTTGGTAATATGTTTAAATTCTATCATGTTCCATTTCCCGCCTTTCTTATTCCTGAGATTTCCTATTCACTGTCATCTGTTCCAAGGGCATACTTAGGTGCTACACAGATATGTCCCAAAACGTTATACTTTCTTGCCCTGCATGCACCTGGCACATTATTCGCACTCTGGTGCACGGCTGCATAACCTAATGTGGCAAACTTCATGGCCTCCTTGAACTGGGGTGGTATTCCGATTGCAAAAGAAGTTTCTACTTTCAGTTCAGGCAGTCTCTCCTGAATATTTTTCAAAAGGGTCTTATTATAAGCACCACCGCCGCTTGCATACATTACCTCTGTATCAGACAGGTCGACAAACTCACGTATACTTGAAACAATCGCTTCCGCCGAGAACACATTAAAAGTCGCCATAATATCTTCATCCGAAAGATGGGAGTATTTCTGCCTCATTTTTTCAGAATATTCACAGTCAAAATCATCTCTCCAGGCTGATCTCGGATAAGGTCTTGTTAGGAAATCCGCCGTCATCAGTTCTTTTAACATTTCTTCGTCATACTTTCCTCTGGCTGCAATGGCTCCATCTTTATCATAATTCACGCCAAAATATTGTTTTGCTATGTAATCCATCATGATATTCCCGGGTCCGCAGTCATACCCAAGCATTTTCTTTCTGTTTTTGTAAACCTTGTGAACATTAGAGATTCCGCCGATATTCAAAGTCAGGGTTGGTTTTTCATTTCTGAACAGCACATAGTCTACATACTGCATCAAAGGTGCCCCCTGCCCTCCTACTGCATGGTCTGCGGGGCGGAACTGTGATACGGTCGTGATGTCGGTATAGGCTGCAACCACATTTCCATCACCGAAGCAGAATCCGTATGCATAAATATCATCCAGAAACAGATCCGGATAATCATTTTCAAACATTTCATCTGTAACCGCATCTGCCTTCGCCCTGTCTGTCTGATGGAGGAATACCTGCTGCCCGTCCACTCCGATGCATTCAATCTCATCCGCCGTGTGCCCGGTTTCTTTCAGCAGTTTTTTTACCGCAATCCCAAAAAATCCTCCTATTGCATAGTTTAATTTAGCAAGATCGTTAAGCCCAAGTTTTAAGTCAAATGCACCCCAGATCATCTCGTTCAGACGCTTTGGCCAGTCAACTGAAATTCCCCCCAGATATTTCGGAGGGTTTGGCTGGTGATCCTCTGCCATTGAAATCTCCGCTAATACACAATCCACTCCATCACAGGAACTGCCACTATTTAATCCAATAATTAATGCCATAACATTACACACCTTTCTTTTTTGTTATTGCCACAGGGGTTTTCACCCGGGAAAGAAAGCATTCGTACAAATACAATTAGCCGGCGTAGTATTTATCTGGCTGCCCGCGTGATAACGCAAAAAACGCCAACACAATAAATTGTGTTGGCGTCCATAACCTTTACACGAAACTATGCAAATCAACCATGAATTTGCTTTCTTTCTCTTCTGTTTGAGCCAATAATACCATTCATTTTTTCTTTTGTCAATAAGTTTTATGCATTTTTATCATAAAAATATATTTTCGTTTGCTTTTATTATGATATATGCACCATTCTCATTTCTGAATTCTACACTTCCTTTGAATTCATCACAGACAATGGACTGAATCACCATTAACCCGATTCCGGTCTGATCATCCGGATCGAAGTCATCCGGGAACCCCTTTCCTGTATCCCTGTATTCGATTATGATCATGTCCTCCCCGCGGCTGATCCTGATGTCAATCTTCAGGTCCTCTTTCCTTGCATGTTTAATACTGTTATTAATTAATTCATTGACTACAAGTGCCAGAGAAGCCGATCTGTTGTACGGCACAAAAACTTTATCAGTATGTACTGTGACTTCTGCACTCTGGCTGTAAAACTTCTGTATTTCCCCGATAATCTCTTCAATGTCGGCCACATTTCTCGTTGAAGGGTCATGGGCCAGAATATTATGGATCGTTGCGATGCTCTTAATGCGCCCTATGATTTCCTCGATCATCTCCCCCACTTCACCGACACTGTCAGGATTATTCAGTTTGTGACGGAGCATCAGTTTTTCCATCTGAAGCAGACTGATGATCACCTGCAAATTGTTCTTTATCCGGTGATGGCTTTCCTGCAAAAGAACCGAACGCCCCTTCAGGCGCGAATTCTCGATCAGCATCGCGATCTCACGTCCTATCAGTTCCAGATACAATCTGTCTTTTTCGGAGTAAACATAATAGTTCCGATAGAAAACCTGAATCACACCCACATTCTCCCCGTTTGATTTGATCGGGATGCCAAGAACAGTCTCCATGTCATGATTATCATGATCTTCAAAACATGAAAGGAAATCGGAATTCTCAAATATACTAAAATAATACATCTCCTGTTTTTTATTTAGTTCCTCCAATATCTCCTTTTTCATGAAAGGCACCCTTGCGCCTTCTTCATCCGAGATCCGCATAATGCTGTTATTTTTTTCGTCAATCAGATATATTCTGCAGTGGGTCGCTTTCAGCTCTTTTGTTATCCTTTTTGCCAGCTCCTTCATCATATTGCTTTGATCATAACCTTCTCTTATTTCTCCGATACCCTGACTCAAAGCCTGTAGGAACTCTTCCTGCTTCTCATCTTTCTTTAGTCTTTCCCCGCCGAGCATGACATGATATATCTGTGCCGGATTTTTCTTGATGTCTTCCACTAGATACTCTCCGAACGTTTTCCCGTGCGCAATCACGGTAACCTCTTCGCCGATTTTTACAGAGTCCTCCCACTGGCTCGTAAAATACAGGATCATCGTCCCCTGCTTTTTGAGCATCTCAAGTACTCTGAGAAAGCAGCTCATCCCTTTATAAGAAAGTCTTCCGTGGATCTCATCTACCACCAAAAGCCTCGGTTTTAGCGCTGCGGCTTTTAAAATTGACACAAGTGTCCTCTCCTCCTGCGACAGATTCCGGACCTTTGTTCTAACATCCAGCGAATAATCCACCTCTTTCAAAAGTGCAGCACACCTCTGCTCAATTTTCTTTTCCGAAAGGAAAAACGGAATCTTTTCCGTAGAAAGCATAATATTGTCCGCCACCGGCAAGTTGTAATATAGATTTTTTTTCTTGGTAATGAATGCAACCTGATTGTCCTGAACCTTTGCATAATACTCCCCGCCATCCATCGTTATAGTTCCGGACTGAATCGAATTCTCCTCGTGCAGTATCTGCATAAACTCATCGATTGTGTTAATATTGGGACAGATGACGGCCTGTATCCTTGGACCATCCACCATGATACTGACATCCCTGATCCTGCTTCCGGGCGTTTTTCCTGCGACATGCTCCATGCAAAACATATACACACCCCCTATGACAGCAGTTTTTCCGCATCAATGATTTCCCGGGCTATTACCGCCAGTTTTTTATTTTTATCCCTGCTTTTTTTCTGCAACTGCTTCATGGCTTCAGATTCCTTCACGCCAAACCGATCCATCAGGATTCCCTTCGCCCGCTCGACCAGCTTGCGTTCCTTAAGCGCCATGTTCAGATTCTCATGCTTATCACTCATCTCTTTAAACTCTTCGAATCTGCGCAAGGCAACTTTAATCGTCACCTCCAGCTGCTTCTCGTCAATGGGTTTTAACAGATAACCGAATACACCAACTTCATTTGCCCGGTCTACCAATTCCCCGGAAAACTCACCCGATACGATAATAGAAGGAATCACCTTATTACGGTTTACCTCCTCTAAAACAGACAGACCGTCCTTTTCGGGAAGATTAATGTCCATAAGAATCAGATCCGGCTCTGTTTTTTGAATCTTTTCCAGCGCATCCTTCCCGTTCGCAGCACTTCCCGCAATGCTGTACCCCATTTCCCTAACCATGAGCTTGAAGCTTGTCAGGATGACAGCCTCATCCTCCGCAATAAAAACCTTTAATTTCTTCGTTTCCATACAGACCACCTTTCCAACACCACTTGAGTCTTATTATAAAGACCAGCCTGAGATAGGTCAACTTCATTATGTTTGTTAATTAATGGAATGGGAAAGGTATCGATATACACTTGTTATATGTGTATATCCCTGTTATAATAATAGCACAATAGAAAATTGGTCTTTCTATCCTACCGCAATTTCACATCAAAGGGAGGCTGCCAATGGCAATTCAGTACAAAACCAATATTATTTCTGCTTTAAAAACAGCAGGATATTCTACTTATCGTCTCCGCAAAGAAAAATTACTTGGAGAAGCCACATTGCAAAAATTTCGAAACAACGAATTAGTATCATGGGAAAACATATCTATTATTTGTAAACTGCTTAACTGCCAGCCTGGAGATTTAATGGAATATGTGCCGGATACGAATGAAACTATGGAACGCATTTGATTAGCCACTGTCACTCTGTCAATACTATTTCATGGAAGGATGTGTTAAAATGCCATTACCAAACCAGAAGAACGAATACACTGCTGATTATATTTATTCTCTGCCTGATGGGGAACGTGCTGAGTTGATTGACGGGCAGATATACTATATGGCCCCGCCAAACAGGAAACATCAAGAAATACTATTAGAACTTGCCGGTACTATCCGTGATTACATCAAATCCAAGGATGGCTTATGCAAGCTCTACATCGCCCCATTTGCCGTATTTTTGAATGAAGATGATAAAACCTATGTAGAACCAGATATCAGCCTCATTTGCTCACCTGATAAGCTAAATGAACAAGGCTGCGCAGGTGCCCCTGATTGGGTGATTGAAATAGTCTCCCCGGGAAGCAGGCGCATGGACTATTACACTAAATTATTCAAATACCGTACTGCCGGGGTACGGGAATATTGGATAGTTGACCCTGATAAAAACCGTATTATGGTATATAACTTTGAATCAGAGGATACTATCGAATACACTTTTACTGATTCTGTAAAAGCAGGCATCTATGAAGACCTGTCAATTGACTTCGAACAACTGAATATTTAATCACTGCCGCCCCCTCCCATCAGGTGAAGAATTCTCCTGATACGGCATCCGGTTGCTTGCTGAATGATAATGAACAAATAATTATTGAAATCAAAAAACTTATGTTGGGAAGCAAAATCACCCAACGTGAAATTGCTGAAAAGCTTCAAATCAAGTCCCAAGGATTAACTAAACTATTAGCAAAGAAAAATTTTGGTTGTGAGGACGCTGATAAAATTCTATCTGCTATGGGATATAATTTGATTGTAGATTTTCAACCAAATTCTTAATATGTATCCTAAAGTGTGTTTGATCAGAACCACCGAATAGCGGCTGTCACTCTGTCAATACTATTTCATGGAAGGATGTGTTAAAATGCCATTACCAAACCAAAAGAAAGAATACACAATTGAAGATATCTATGCACTGCCTGACGGCGTACGTGCTGAACTGATTGACGGGCAGATATACTATATGGCTGCCCCAAATACAACTCATCAGAGGATAGCCGGAAAACTGTTTAATATTATTGCCAACTATATATCTACAAAAGGTGGAGAATGTGAACCATTTATTGCCCCTTTCGCCGTGTTCTTGAATGAGGATGATAAAAACTATGTGGAGCCTGATATTAGCGTAATTTGCAATCCTGATAAACTGAATGATAAAGGTTGTGTAGGCGCACCGGACTGGGTGATTGAAATTGTCTCAACTGGCAGCCGGCGCATGGACTATCTAACCAAACTATTCAAATATCGCACTGCCGGAACAAAAGAATACTGGGTTGTAGACCCTGACAAGAACCGTATCACTGTCTATAATTTTGAATCAGAGGATATGGTAGAATATGATTTCTCTGATTCTGTAAAAACTGGCATCTATGAAGACCTGTCAATTGACTTCGGACAATTAAACATTTAACCACTGCCGCCCCTTTTATCAGGATTGGGGGCGGGTTTTACTACTTTTTAAGGTGTCTTGAATATCTCGATACTCTTTCGGAAAGGAAAGATAGCAGATTTATTTCGCCAGATATGCTACATTAGAGAAACAAAGAAAACAGCTACCACATTTGTAGAGCTGACCTAACAAATCACAAAAACAAGTGTATAATTCGTTAAAATACGGTCAGATATTTTTATGAGGCATATTAGATAATTTATGCTATCCAAATTTATTTACACACTCTATAACTATTTCTTCTAACCATTCTACATATTTATCTGCTACTTCTATAATACTTTTATTTTTAAACTCTTCTATTGTTTTGTTAATACTTTATTTACCAGTTATTACCAACTCATTTTTACTTTGTTTATAGCTGTATTCTTTGCACTCTGTATATTGTTTAATTTCTAAATCAATTCTCTTCCCACTAAACTTTCTAAAATCTCCATCAGGTCAGTATAGCACTGATCATCTCCCAACGTTATATACTTATTAGCATATAAAGGTTCTTTTTTTAGAGATCTATTTCTTGCATCGACTATTCCTTTTAACATAATTTTCGTTAATTCGTCAGGTTCCTTATCTGCGTACCATTTATGCCATCCCTCTATTTTATTATACTCAGCATTCATAATCCATAAAACCGACCTCGATGAACTAATAAATGCATTTAAATAATAATTAAATTCAGGAAATACATTCTCACTCTCTTTCATCTTATTGAAAAAAAATCGTGCTTCTCCTAATCTGCTTTCCGTATTCTTCATACATAGATCCTCCAATAAGTAAATTATATATCACTTACCATCGCTCTTCAATTATCCTACATTCCTCCGAGCGGCTCTCAGTCAGTCTCATTACTCTTGTGATCGTTCTCCCCTGTGTCAGGCATAATATGGCCGTCTTGTCATCCTTCTGCCATTCAATGACATTCAGGTCATTGGCTTGCCCCATAGGTATCGTAGTACCCGTGTGGTTGTTACTTTTCTATACATGGACGTTACCTGAAATAATCAGCCTGTCACTATAGCCCGGTGTAGTGTCTACGCAATCGCCTAGCTTTTCTAACATCTCTATAAAGCCGCAACAATTAATGACGAAAAAGATTTAATCGGTTCTGAGGATTGGATAATGAAAAATCAATACGAGGAACCGTATCACCCAGTAAAAGCAAACATGGTTCTTTTTATCTGTAAGAAAAGGGTTAATGTGCCAATAGATTCATTCCGTTTACTCGTTAAAGATATATATGAGTATATGGAATTCAGAACCCTCACATTTGTTTATAATTATACTGATAACGAACAAGAAATTTTGTTTTGGGACCTTTTCAAAAAAGACTGAATGCTCAGTGTAGCGGTTTCATGCCGCTGCATTTTCCAATTTTGTACTTTTTTTGTACTTTTCTTGCTTTTCCCCTCCCCCCATGCTATACTAACAATCGTTCCCAAGCCCTGAAAAATAAGGTCTTACGGGCTTACCGGCGATTCCCGCCGTAAAATGAATCGTGTGTTCGAGACCTTCCACACGTAAAACAAAACTAAAGGAGAATTGAAAAATGAAGAATTCAGGCAACAACAAAGTACTGTTTATGTCACAGGCGGCGATGATTGCCGCGATCTATGTAGTGATCACGGTCGTATTCGCACCATTCAGTTACGGAGAAGTGCAGGTCCGTCTTTCCGAAGCGCTGACAATCCTCCCGGTATTCACTCCGGCCGCAGTTCCGGGGCTGTTCATCGGATGTATCATCAGCAACATACTCGGCGGGTGTATCCTGCCGGATATTATTTTCGGAAGTCTGGCGACTCTGATCGGCGCCATATTCACGTGGCTGCTGCGTAAGAAGAGCAAGTTCCTCGCTCCGCTGCCGCCGGTTCTGGCCAATACGGTCATCGTACCGTTTGTCCTGCGCTATGGGTATCAGATACTGCTTCCTATCCCGCTTATGATGCTGACAGTCGGCATCGGGGAAATCATTTCCTGCGGAGTTCTCGGACTGATTGTATATGCCGCCCTGAGCAAATACAGACACGCCATTTTCAGAACTGCTTAAATGATATAAAAGAGCTGTCACAAAATATTGAACCGCTCCCCGTCAAGTAGACAATTAAAAAAATAAA
>NZ_QUGN01000003.1:0-300772 GCF_003479085.1 Clostridium sp. AF19-22AC
GCAATGAATTGTCCACAATACATTCGAAGCCTGAAACCCTTGGTTGCCTGAAAAATATTCAATTGTCATATTTTTTGTTTGGGCTTATTAAAATACGCCAAAAATCTGATGATCTACGTCAATTCAGAAACAATTCTGAATACGGACCTGTTTTTATCTCCTTATATAGCGGAAAGTTATCCACGCTCAACGCTAAAATCATTTAACAATTACCTATACTTATAATGCTTTTCCATATGTATACTTAGGGGTTCCTCCCACAATCATTTTTCCTTTGTCATCTTTATGATATGGATATACCCAGTAAAAATTAAACTGTTCTTTCAAAGCTTTCATATCTGTATATGTAGTGCCTCTGGTTGTCATGCCAATATACCCATATTTTCCACCCGTTCTCTGCCCGTATACTAAATAGCCTTCTGCTCCTGAAGATATGTTCCATGTTAAACGTACACCGCCTTTAACAGATGCTGCCCTAAGATTGGTAACCGCATGACAAACACCCTTTGCATATACATACTTCGTGCAGCTGCCTGGTATCATTTTACCAGCAGTATTTTTCACATAAGGAAATACCCAATAAAAATTATATGCTGTATCCAAAGCTTTAGTATCTGTATACGTAGTACCTTTTGTAGTCATACCAACATAACCATACTTACCATTTTTCTGGGCATATATCAAATATCCCTCTGCGCCAACAGACGCACTCCAACTCAAACTGACCCTTTGTTTTCCTAACGATACAGCTTTAAGATCCTTAACTGCAGACGGCGGAGTCACCTTTTCTTCCATCCAGAAATTAATATCAGTACCTCCTGAAATCCCCTCCACTTGTCCTGTATCAGTGCACTGCCACATATTATAAGTACCTTGGTAATCACAGGTTGAATTATACTGTGCTACCCATTTGAACCATGAATTATTGCTAAAAGCTGAATCTGTTAAATAATTATCCCACCAATCAAGATTTGCATAAATACCAACAGAGTATCCAGAAGCAGATACCGTTTCACAAAATACTTTCGCTATATTTCCTTTTAATGTCTTGTCCAGATTAATAGTTGAATTGTCTTCCATATCTAAAAAGACGGGGTAGGACAACGTTCGGCCATTTATCAGACGCAGCACATGCTGTGCTTCACTCTTTGCCTGTTCCACAGTTTGAGCATAAGAATAAAGATAAACCCCATAAGGAATTCCTAAACGTTCACATTCATTTACGTTTCGCTCCCAGTAGTTATCATCCTGATTCATGCCCTCATCCCATTCTGGCTTATCATCCCCATACCCACAGCGTATAATAGCAAATTCAATTCCCGATGACTTAACCCCATTCCAGTCAATAATACCTTGATGTTCACTCACATCAATGCCTTTTTTAACTGCTCCGGGGATACGCTCACCTATATCGTTTACATAATAACCATTAACCTTAGTCCATGCCTTGGTATCATAATTTCTAGCAACGCCATTAGGTTTAGAAATCTTCTCCCCGTTTTGATATCTCCAGCTGTTCTCCTGGAAATTCCTTTTTCTTGTTTTATCACTCTCTTCCTTATCATGTGCCTCATTCTCTTGTAAATTCTCTTTTTGAGGATCATCTATGCTAAAAGATGTTCCAACATCATTTTCAATAGAACCAGCCTTGTAACTTTCTTCTGCATTAACCGATACAACACTTGTTATTAACAGCCCACAGAGCAATAATGTTAATAATTTTATCCTCGTTTTCATAAATCCACTCCTTTTTATATTCTTCATCTATTATATAATAATAAATTAAACAATAAAAGCTTTACCTTAGTAAAAGCATATAGTAAGTATTCACACAAAAGTAACCACTTTTATTCCAGAGTCAGGTTAGGAAAAAGTCCACGCGATAGCGCCTTTTTCCTAATCACTCAGCCTTTCCATATATGCTGAATCTAGCGCTGCCTGTTCCGTATAAATCGTATCTTGTGTATTTATACCTATACTAATTTTCTGGGCATATATATCTTTCCGACAATTTTTGTCTTGTGGTTGTTATCTTGTAAAATATAATTACTTTATTTCAGCATCTAATATTTTAAAGGATAAATACGGCATTCTGACGATTAATAAATAAATGATTTAAATTAATTGTTAAAATGTATTTGATGTATTCCTTTCCTGATGCTATCATTATATTATAAGTTTAGAATTACAAAAATAAATATTTTTGCATAAGGGATACTAAGAAAGGATGAGGGACTTATGAAAAGAAAAATAGCCTTAGTTATGTGTATTCTAATGATCAGCTGTAATGTGATACCTGTACTGGCAGAAGATACTCAAACACCTGATGCAGCTAAGACAGTTTTTGAAACAAAAGATCCTAGTACACTATCTATTTCTGTGAACGAGAAAGGAGGGACCGAGGAAGCATCACGGTTGGAGGAAAAGCAAGCGGAAGATTCCGGGATGGAGGCCGAAGATGTACCCGTGGTAGATTCTGAAGTACCGGAAGAAAAACAAGACTCTCATAATAATATAGAAGAATCTAAGAATCTCGATGAGATTGTAAATGCAGAAGCCACAGAGCAGGGTGAAAATACAGAAAATTCAGGACAGGAGAATAGTAAAGCAGTTAATACTATCAATCCTCCGGCACCAGTCACCGGATTAAAAGCACAAAACTCAGGAAAATATGTATATTTAAAGTGGAATGTCTCACCTGAAGCAGATGGGTATATCATCTACAGGCAGTTGGGGAAAGGGAGTTTTAAGTATTTATATATTGTATCTAAAACTGATTTTACTGATTTAAGTGCGTCAGCAGATGAATATAATTTCTATCGTGTCTATCCTTATAAAATGGATAACAACGGGAACAGAGTTGTTGGGAAATCCACAACATATGTTTACTCCAAGGCTACTTTGCCGGCGGTCGGAAATTTAAAGGCAAAAGGTACTGATAGTAATACTGTTACTCTAAGCTGGTCTAAGGTGGCCGGAGCAGAAGGATACATCATTTATCGTCAAATTGGAACTTGGAAAATGGAATATAGATATATAGTGTCCGGTACAGGATTTAAGGATACTACTGCTTCCAATAAAGATTATAACTTTTATAGAGTTTATCCATACTTTACCGACAAATCAGGGAAAATGGTCTTGGGTCCATCTAAAGAATATGTCTATGCAAGAGGCCAGCTTGACGCTGTAATACAATTACGTGCAGTTGGAAAGAACGGTTATGTCAATCTTTCATGGGATTGGGTGTGGGATGCTGATGGATATATTATTTATAGGCAGGTAGGTAATTCCGGTTTTAAATACCGCTATATAACCAGCAATAATACTATGCAGGATACAACAGCTTCAACTGAAGAATTTAACTTTTACCGTGTATATGCGTACTTTAACGATGGAGAACGACGTATTATAGGAAAAGTAGGTAATTATGTATATGCAAAAGCTATTTTTCAAGGGCAAAGAGAATATAGTGAAGGTATCTACCATGTAGGAGAAAATATTCCGGCTGGTAATTATGTCGTGACGGGCAACTCCTGCTATATTGCTATCTGTAGCTCATATCCCTCAGATAATAGCCTGTATAATATAATAGAAAATGATTTTTTTAGTGGGAACAGGTATGTCACACTACATGCAGGAGAATATTATAAAGTTGAACGTGGAAAAACTGTACCTCTAGCAGTAGCACCGAAGTACACAGGAAACTCTGGAAAATATGGTTCAGGAATGTATCTGGTTGGAAGAGATCTCAGTCCCGGACGCTATCTCATCACAATAACCCCCGGATCATATAATGGATATTATGAGATAAGAGGACACGCTATAAATGGATCGGAGGGATCCTATATAAGTGATATAATAAAAAACGAAATAATTGATAGCGGCTCTAGATATGTTACTCTGGAAAATGGGCAATATATTATACTTGAAAGAGCAAATGCAGTGAAAAAATAGCTCTATAGACTTATTAGTGTAAATTGCTTTTCCAATAAATTTTAAAAACAAAGTCTGTAGACAAGACAATTTAGAAGAAGGATAGGGGGGTGCCGATTAGTACAAGTGCACCCCCTTTTTTGAGCTATATTAAAGGATTTCCAAATCCATTTTCGCCTACGTATTATGAAACCTTCATACCTTATTTCATAAGACATTTTAAATAATTAGCTTATTTACTTTGCTTTCCCATAAACATATTTTGGAGTCCCCCCAACAATCATCTTACCTGAAGCATTCTTATGATATGGATATACCCAGTAAAAATTATATTCTGTTTTGGAGGCTTTTTTATCAACAAAAGTTGTTCCTAATGTTGTCATCCCTCTATATCCATAGACTCCCGTAGCAGTTTTCCCATATACAAGATAGCCTTCTGCTCCATTTGATTTTGTCCAACTCAATTTAACTCCGCCCGTTTGAGATGAAGCTTTTAAATTTGTTACTGCCGGACAAATTCCTTTGGCAAATACATATTTTTCAGTACCTGAAGGATGCATCTTCCCGGATGCATCTTTCACATAAGGAAATACCCAATAAAAATTGTACTCCATGTCTAACGCCTTGGTATCTGCATATCGCGTTCCTGTAGTTGTCATACCACAATACCCATATTTGCCTGCCTTCTGGGCATATATAAGATACCCCTCAGCATCTTTAACAGAGTCCCACGTCAAGGTGACCTTATTTTTCCCCGAAGATACAGCTTTGACATTCTTTGATTTTCCCAACGTCGTATGCTGTAAATTTGAATCCAAAAAGTCATCGCTTGTATCTTCAGCAACCCGTGCACAATATGTAATTTCAAAACCACTGTAAGAACGCAGACTATCTACCTGTACTGTTCCCCCGTCCGATACAGTACCATCCGTAGATGCCGCCTCCAGAACACTCCCCTTTCCCATGTAAAATCCAACATGGTGGATTTCCTCCCAATGCCCGCAATTCGAATCACTGCAGTTATCCCATCTCCAGAAAATCATATCACCCATACGTAACTCAGATTCTTTTATAAGAGTACCATATTTTCCGTTTACAATATCCTGCGCCTGCTCATAAGATGCACCCTGAACTTGACTGAGTCCCGACTCCTGACATACCTCTTTTGTAAATGCCCCACAGAACACATCGCTTTCTCCCAATCTGCTCAGACCATTCATAATCAGCCTTACACGCATATTATTTTCATAGCCACCTTCTGCGGCAATCCCCACTACATTTCCTTTTTCATTTATAGTAAAATTAATATGACCATAAGTAAATGATGTGTCTTTCCATGCCGCACCTGAAGTTTCTTCAAAAAAGTAGAGTACATCGTCTACTGATTGAAATCCATATTGCACAGCACCCGATTGGGTAGCTTTGCAATAATATAAATTTCCATCCCAAATCTGAAGTCCCGTTTTTATTCGACCTTCCAGAGTATAATAGTATTTCCTGCCTTTACTGTCTTCGCAAATCCCTTCTTTTGCTTCGCCTGTAGAAGTGTCAAAATAGTATGTTTTTCCGTCAATTTGCTGCACACCAGTCAACATTATAGCACCCGTTTCAGGAGACGAAAAATAATATTTCTTTTCATTCTCCTCTAGCCATCCAGACGCAAGTCCGCCTTCTGCAAGAAAATAATGTTTTCTCTTAACAGTCGGATACTCCACCTCCACAATTCCTGTTACCTGTTTATAGGTGACGGGATCAAAATAGTAGGCCAGACCATTAATCGTCTGCCTTCCTGACGCTGCTGCACCTGATTTTTGAAAATAATATGTATTTTTATTTATAACTTGAAGACCTTTCAACCGTTCACCGGTGGTTGGATCATAGTAATAAAGCTGTCCATTAATAGTAACAAATCCTGAATAGGAAGCCGTCGTTACCTCCCCCTTTTTCTCCGCTTCACCTTCCTCTATATCCTCGCCCATATTAGAACCATTCTCTTCTTTGGCATTTTCAGAAATATTTTGTTCCCCTTCCTTCGGTTCCTCAGTCTGTATTTTTTCCTGTTGTTCCGCAGTCTGAGTTTCTTCTTGTAATTCTTTTTTTTGAGCGGCCTCCTGTCGCTCCATAATCCACCCTGTTCCTATCTGGCTCTCATCCTGCTCCGCCGCCATAGCATTAGAAACCGCCCCCAATATTAGTGTTGAATTCAACAAAATAATTCCCATTCTTCTTATTTTCGTTCTTATTTGCATGATCATCCCCTCCTTAATAATATTAACTACATTTGCTGAATATATTCTCTTTTTAAAACATAGTATCTACAATCCTATTCTCCGAAATTTGGATTTGTTTCCATTAGCGTAAGTTTATCATTTTTAGATCTTTTATTTAATATGATATGAACTAATCTCCTTACTATATATATTGGTTCCATTCCTGCCTCTCAGAGCCCAGAATGCTATATGGACCCAGACTATAATTATTATTTCATTTTATCTCACTTTTCCATATACGTATTTAGGCGTGCCCCCAACGATCATCTTACCACTTTTATCTTTGTGATATGGATATACCCAATAAAAATTATACTCTTTCTTTGATGCCTTCTTATCCACATATGATGTTCCTTTAGTTGTCATTCCAATATATCCATATTTTCCAACTGAAGTCTTGCCGTATACGAGGTACCCTTCCGCCCCTACTGATGCTGTCCAAGTTAATTTAATGCCATCTGTTTGGCTTGCTACTTTCAAGTTTGTTACTGCTGCTGTTACCCCTTTTGCAAATACATATTTGGTACAACGGCCCGGGTGCATTTTTCCTGTACTGTCTTGTACATATGGAAATACCCAATAGAAATTATAATCTGAATCTAATGCTTTTATATCTGTATACATTATCCCTTTTGTGACCATCCCACAATATGCATATTTGCCATTTTTTTGAGCATAAATTAAATAACCCTCTGCACCAATAGATAGGTCCCATGTAAGTTTAACTTTATTTTTTCCGGCAGAAACTGCCTTTAAATTAGCAACCGGTGATGGGGTTGCTATTAATTGTTCAAGTAAGAAATATTGATTATTATTTTCATAACTTGTATAAATGTAAATATACATGTTATTTGTTTCTACAGCGCCTGCATCTAGGATATAGTTTGAGCCAACTGGAGATATAATATAGCCTGTTTTATCGCCCATATCCTTGAACACGAATTTTTGTAAACAATCTCCTGTATACGTTTTAAATAGAAGTCCAGTAGAATTTTGTAATCCTCCACTCCCTACTGTTAAAGCTTTATTGTTTAATTTATTATAGATAGCATACTCATTATTATCATTTAACCTTACTATCTTAAACAAATACTTATTTAAATCCTTTGTATTTCCATTAAAAGTTCCTTTTTTGAGAAAACCATCTGAACTTTCCGTAAATAGATAATTCCCATTTTTGCTTTTTATTCCAGTCACAATTTCTTTGCCAATATTTATATTCTCCCCACTCCAAACCACCTCTGCTGACTTAGAAATCGTACGGTCTCCCGATGAACTATAGGCATAAATACGTACATAGTATAACCCTTTTCTTGGTAACTGCATCATGCCACCAGTATTTGTCCCTATATTGATATATGCAATTTCCACGTTATTCGTTCCGAATAAGACAATGTCATAATGGTGAACATTGTTTACTGCGTTAAATCTAGTTGACATCATTCCAGCAGAATCTACGGTAGCAATAGGTGTTTGATCAGTAATATCAGGTAATTGAACTATGTCGTAAACATAATTTATAGAATCTTTATTAGTATTAACAGGAGTAAGACTGTCATAATTACCTGCCTGATTTACAGCTCCTGTCCTTATTTCAAAGTGTAAATGTGCTCCTGTTACATCACCTGAACTTCCTACATAACCAATGATATCACCTTGATTCACCCATTGATTCGACGAAATTGCATAAGAGGACATATGCTGATAATCTGAATAAGTTCCATTCTGATGATCAATTACACTCCAGTTTCCTCTATATTGATTGTACCCCTTTACTACCAGATATCCACTTTGTGTTGCTCTAATAGGAGTTCCTGTTTGAGCAGGTATATCAATCCCAGCATGTAATTTCCATTGACCTGATGTTGGATGTGTTCTATAGCCATATCCGCTACTGATAGTCATACAATCCTTTACTGGCCACAGCCAACTTTCTCCTGTTACTCTGGTATTATCCTGTTCAAACTGTTCTGTTTCTTGTTCGTCTTCACTAGTAACGTCTTCTTTCGCCTCACTTTTCTCTTCCTCTGTCGGTTCCGAATTTATTATTGGTTGCTCGCCTAAGACCTCTACCTCTGATTGTTCAATTTCTTCCGTAGAATCTACTTCATTGATTATACTTTCGTTTTCCTTGCCTTTTTCTGCATATACTGGCAGAACATTTCCACCAACTAATGCCCCACAAATCAGCAATGCCAATAATCTTTTTCCCGCCTTCATACACGCTTCACTCCTTTTATTTTATTACCCCTATTATATAATACTTGGACAGATAAAAAAAGTCCCCTATCTGAAGATGCTGCTGTACTGGACGATCCATTTTGTAAACCCGTCCAGTCCGGGCAGGCAATTGTTCCACCAGCTTAGGTTTACATAATAGAAACCTTTTCTGAGGTAAAAAAATCTCCTATCATCTTCCCATGCATCTGCCTTTGATGGGTACCACGGAATATGATAGTTTCCATCAACTATGATATAAATGTAAGGCACTATCAACTTACTTTTAACATCAGGTATCTGCAAACCAAAATAAATCCCAGATTTATGCCAGCTCTGTTTTGCAACCTTTATTCCTCTTTTTAAATATTTAATATCCTCACCAAACAAAATGTACTTTGCACTCCCTGTATTAGACAGTTCTTCCCGTCTACCAAGATCCATATAGCCTTAGACTCCGCATTGTCAGACTTTATAAGTTCCTGAATATCAATAAATTCTTTAATATCTTCGCCAATTTCCTGATCAGTTTTTCCGCAAGAGTAATACTCCCACATGACGTACAAGATTCTTTCATCATAGTCTACCGCAAGCCCCATTATTTACAATATATCTTAAAAATTGTATCAGTATATCTATATTTTATCTAATAAAAAGAGGGTATAATTACATGGTGAATTTCACTACATAACGATACCCCTTTCTTCTTATTTACCTGGCCTTTCCGTAAACATATTTAGGAGTTCCTCCCACAATCATTTTCCCCGTTGAATCTTTGTGATAAGGAAATACCCAATAAAATTTGAATTCTTTTTTAGACGCTTTTTTATCCGTATAACTCGTCCCCATTGTTGTCATACCGATATAACCATATTTTCCTGAAGCTGTTTTACCATATACAAGATATCCTTCTGCTCCTGCAGACGTTGACCAAGTAAGTTTGACACTGCCTGTCTGGCTGACAGCCTTCAGATTTGTGACAGCTAGAGTCGTTCCTTTTGCAAAAACATATTTTTTACAGCCGCCCGGATGCATTTTTCCGGTACTATCCTTAACATAAGGGAACACCCAGTAAAAATTATAATCACTGTCTAATGCTTTAATATCCGTATAAGAAACAGCAGCAGCCATATTAGTTGTCATACCGCAGTACCCGTATTTACCACTTTTTTGCGCGTAAATCAAATAACCATCTGCGTTTTCAGTTTTTGACCAAGTTAATTTTGTTTTATTTTTTCCTGCCGGTTGGACCTGCAGATTGGTAACCGGATCTGGTATGTTTATTGCAGGCCCCGGCACTTCACATTTTACAGTATTTGAATATTCTGTATATTCTCCGTCTTCATACACCCCACGCACCTTATAATAATATATTTTGCCTGCCTCTATACTCTGATCAATATAATTTTTATTTTTTACCGTGCTAAGCTTTTTATAACTCTTTCCTTCGTCCTGTGACCGGTAAATTTCATATTGAATCGCCCCGCTTACTTCAGACCACAAAAGTGCAACAGTATTAGCCTGACTCTGGAATCCTGTCTCTAATACAGGCATTTTCAATATATCTTCTATGCTGTCACTCTCAACAGGTTTGCTTTCCTCCTGTCCACTATCTTCCAACACTACTTTTACATTTAGTTTTAAGACAACACTTGAGTTCGGAACGGATATTTGTATCATTCCTTCTCCTACACAATTGGTTTTAATATTCAAGGATGCTGATGCGCTCTGTACATTGATTTGCTCTGGGACCTGTATCATTCCGGAATTAGATATACACTTCAAAATCGTACATTTTCCTGTTTCATCCATTACATTGAGTTTCACATCTTTTTCTTTCCCCGCGACAATATAAACTGTACTCGAATCGCAGTTCAAACTCACCTGCTTTTCCACATTAATATTACTGGTTTGGCTCACTGCTACTTTTCCCGCATAATTTTGAACCCCGCCTTTCATCTGAAGCTGGTACTTTCCCCCCTGTTTCATGGTCTGTTTGGCATAAATCAATACGCTTTTTACCATAGCAGTCCCATCAGGCGCTTTAAATGTTGAAGGCACATACAACTCATATTCTATTGTACTACCTCCTGCATCTTTAATTACAAACTTATCTCCTGTAATAGTAGAAGCCTTCATGTACTGATTAAAAGATATTTCAATATATGCCGTTGTCGCTTTCGTCCATTCTATAATGGGAAGAGTTTTTGATACCATGCCTATATTCACAGATGTCTGCGGCGGGGGCACATCCAGCCATTCGCTGTAAGCCGTCTCATATCCATCTTTTTCATATTTTACCTGCCATTGCCCTTCTGGGACGTCCCACGCATACTTGCCCTCCGAATCTGTATACAGCGGGTTACTCTGACTATACTCCGAAGCATCCCATTGAGTCACCTGACAGTTTTTATCTGACCGATAATATAGTGTCGTCTTCACCTCTTCCAATCGGTTATCTGCTATCCCTTCGTAAACATACCCCGAAGGATCAATCGCCCAACGCAGCATTGTTTCTGTATCGCCTGAAATAATTCCATTCATTCTGTATGTAAAGAAAAATGCAGATAGGGACCCCATAATTGTAAGCATTCCTTTCATTATAACCGGCGCCACTGTCATAGCTGCTCCCCCTGTTGCAACGGTTGCCGAACCCATAAGGATTCCCATTATTGCAATAACCGCAACATATTTCAATCGGTCATTTTTCAATGCTTCATTCTGTTTGTGCAATTTCTGTCTGGTCGTTGCATCCACGCTTAGCTCGTCTATCTTACGTTCTGTGTCTTCATAATCATGCGTAATTTCGTACTGGTCTGCAATAATCCCTGTAATCTTTGATACACCATCCATTGCGATAAGTACATCATCAAATTTAACAGTTGAGCCCGATGTTAATTCTTTACCAAATTCAATAATCTGCTTAACGACTTCATTAGAAGATACATCATGAACAAATATAACCAGATTCTCTAGGAAATTTCCCTTTGTTGCAAGGTATACCTCCTTGTTATCTGTCTCACCAGCCACGTAACTGCCAATTACATCATAACCTTCCATTACATCTTTTAATTCTTTGACCTGCTTATATATCTCCGTTAGGGCATTAATAGTTGGGTTTCCTGCCAGGGTTGTATTATCCAGATCTTTGTCTAGCTCTATCCTGTAGGCCACCTGGCTGGAAGGAACGTACTTATCATCTTCTCCCGCTGATCCTTCTATTTCGGAAGCATCAATTTCTGTCACAGTGCTGTATGGAAGCAGATTAGAAATACCACTTTTCAAATCCGAATTATTATAATCAAATTCACTTTCCATTGTAGTCGTAGTTTTATTTTCAAAATATTCTACACTTAACTTACCCGGAACGTAATTATGATTTTCTTTATCGAACCAACCGCTGGCAATAAAACTTTGAGTGCTTTCATTCCAAACAGCAGGCATACGTTTCTGAAGTCCATTCCTTGTACTAACTACATTTACTTCTTTAAGTTTAGAAGGATTATTGAATTTAATATTAAACACAAACTGATAATTAGGGTTAAATTGTGTTACTGCGTTATGGCTAAACGTATTAAGAAGATCTATCTCTGCATCATTATGATTATTATAAAACAGTTTAAATTCTGTAACTTCTACAGCATCTTCTTTATACTGTACACTTGTATTTGCTGTAATTACTGTACCCTCGGCATCAGTGACAGAGGCATTTACCTGATAGGTTCTGTAATTTACAGGATTTTTAATCTGGAGTACTCCCGCATAATTTCCATCCGCTTTTGCTATGACATCAACACTGTCTCCGCCGTCGATGGAAAGTGTAACTTTCTGCTTTGCTCCCGCAATACCATGTACATTGATCTGGGAAGTTTCCACTGTATTTCCAGTCTGAACTGTAAGATCCTTGTGTTCAGCTGAAATAATATCAATTGTATCTGTTCGGTTTTTACCCGCTTTCTTATACTCTAACACGGCGTATGAAAGATTATTTCCGTTACTTGTAATATTAGCAGAAAATGCAATTTTACCTTGTTTTTCAGAGACCGGTATTTTAAACAAATGTGTCGAAGCGTCATACTCATAGTCTTCTGTAACAGTACCGTCAATCTTCACAGTACCATTAACAACATCCATTGTGGAAGGCAGCTTTATTAGCACAGACATATCTGATACGGCTTCCACAACGGCATCGTACACAGCCTCATATTCTGCATAGTTACTACTTGTTTGTGTCATACATTGATAATAACAATCCTTATAATTCAAAATACCGTTTTCTGGATAATCGGTATCTTCTGTTAGCTGTAGAATTAAAGCATTATCAATTGCATAAACTGCCGCATTAGAATATTTTGAGGCACGAATTGTTATACCACTGCTTTGATAAAATGCATTTTCTGTAATCTGTACCACTGAATTTGGAATCTTTACGCTAAGTTCTCCACAATAAGCAAAGGCCTCACTGTCTATGATAGTCACCCCCTCTGGGATTACTACGCTTCTCAGTGCTTTGCAGTTTCTGAACAAACTGGCCGCTATTCGGCTAGTGCCTGACTCAAAATACACGGTTTTTAGACCGCTTTCGCCAAATGGTCCTCTATAATTATACTCATTTGCTGTCTCTTTAAGACTCTTTGGGATCGTTATCTGAGTCAGACTTGTACATCCGCCAAATGCTGCCGTTCCCATATAGGTCAGTCCTCTCGACAAAGTTACTCTATTCAAAGATACAGCATTACAAAATGCTTCTTGTTCTATCTTTTTAACACTATCCGGCAGACTCAGCTCCTCAAGACTCTGGCACCCTGCGAATGCACTTTTTCCTATCGTTTCTATTCCCTCTGGTATACTAATCTCTTTCAGGCCTTTGCACAATTCAAAGGCTGCCTCGTCTATCGTTCTTACTCCTTCCGGAATTTCTATTCTTTCCAGCGCTTCGCAGTTTCTGAATAAGCTTTTTGCTATCCTCACTGTTCCTGTCTCGAACTCTACAGTTTTCATCCCGCTGCCTCCGAATGGGCCCGTATAATTATATTCATTTGCTGTCTCTTCCACACTCCTTGGGATCGTTATCTGAGTCAGGCTTGTACATCCGCCAAATGCTGCTGTTCCCATATAGGTCAGTCCTTTGGACAGGGTTACCTTACTCAAAGAGGTAGCATATTGAAATGCTTCTTTCTCTATCTCCCTTACACTATTCGGAATTACTACCTCTGTAATAACAGTATTACCGCTAAATGAGCTTTCTCCTATTTTTTCTACTGCATACCCATCAACAGATGACGGAATCACAACCTTAGTCTCCATTCCTGTATATCCTGTGATGATTGCAATTCCATTTTTTATTTCATATATAAAATCTTGTGCATTGATTATCTGAGATGCTTCAGCCTTCACTTTTTCATTGGCATCTTTATTGTCCTCTACACTAATTGTCGCATCTGCACCAGATAATTCATTTTCAATTCTGTCTTCGCTTATAGGATTATCATCTTCATACAAATCTCCTGTAGGCTCATTTGTCTCACGATCAGTATCATCTTCTACTTTCGGAATTTTATCCGTTGCTTTTTCCTCAGACGAACCTCCTGATTCTCCATCTGCCAAGCTTCCTGCATATTCTTCGAAATGCTGATTTTCTGAATCGGCAGCATTAACTGAAATAGTCTGCAGGCATAAAGCCACTGATATAAATACTGCCATAACTCTTCTGCCACTTTTTTTCTTCCTCATTTTTCCCCCTAGTTAACATACTATTGATATGGCTTACTTCGCCTTTCCATACACATATTTAGGTGTGCCACCAACAATCATCTTACCGCTCTTATCTTTGTGATACGGATATACCCAATAGAAATTATACTCTTTATTAGATGCCTTTTTATCCGTATAGGTTGTCCCTAGCGTTGTCATTCCTATATATCCATAATTTCCAGTTTCTGTTTTTCCATAAATGAGATACCCCTCAGCTCCTTTGGATGCCGTCCACGTTAATTTTACGCTTCCCTTTTGGCTGACTGCTTTCAAATCTGTCACAGCTAAAGTTACACCTTTTGCAAAAACATATTTTTCACATTTTCCTGGATACATTTTTCCATTTTCATCTTCCACGTAAGGAAATACCCAATAAAAATTATAATCTGTATCTAATGCTTTCAGGTCTGTAAAAGTTGTTCCTCTTGTAGTCATTCCACAGTAACCGTATTTTCCATCCTTCTGTGCATATATCAAATACCCCTTCGCCTCTGGCACACTATCCCATGATAAACTTACTTTATTCACACCTGCTGGTTTCGCTGTTAGACCTGACAAAATTGAAAGCTCAGCTTTACCCTCAACTATATTTGAGAATTTCCCATGTATCAAATTTCCATTTTGATAATTTGCTGCCCTTACTTTATAATAATAGGGAATACCCGTATTAGCCCCCAACGTGCACGTAATTACTTCTTCGCTATTTGAAACATTAAATAGTAGTTCATACTCTCCCGAAATGACATTTGCTCTATAGATCTCATACCATACATCTCCGGAGACTTTTTTCCACCAAAGCTTTATATTATTACTGTCCAAGGATTCTATTTGCACCTTAGGTGTTTCCGGAATAATAATCTCAAGCTTTGGGACCTTCCTTTCTTCTCTGCTGTCACATCTGCTGCATGTTCGGATTTCTAAACCATCAGATTCATATGTAGGTAATTGGATTAAAGTCCAATCAGTATAGTCATGACCTAATGCCTCTATCTCTTGTATGTCCCCTTTTTCTCCACAAATGGCACAATGATGTGACTTACTCCCTTTTTCTATACATGTTGGATTTTTATCAACTGTCCATTCTTTGGCGTAATCATGTGCTATTTTAGGAATTTCTGTAATATCTTTTTTTTCATCACATCTTAAACAATGATGTGATTTACTTCCCGTTTTGTCACAGGACGTTTCTTTATCAATTGTCCACTCCTCCGAAAAATCATGTTCCAAAGTTTGAATATCCACCACAATCTCTTTTTTATCTGCATCTCCTATAATACTAACACGTCTGTTTCCAATTTCCCCAAATTTCAATTCGTATCCATATTCACATTCTCTGATTGTTGATGTACCGACCGTAGATTCTGAATAACTCAAAAGTTTAACCACCGAATCCAATTTTTCATTATTGTACATCACCGAATATGTCTGTTTGACAGATGACAAAAACTTCCCTGAAACACTTTTGTCTATACACGTCGAATACTTTTTAGGAACTACTTCTATAGTATAAACTTTTAGTATTTCATTAGAATTTATGCTATAAACTTCTACCGTTGTTTTTCCAGATTTATAAGGAATAAAAACGCCATCTACTTCCTTGGTTGTATTACTGATGCTAATTCTCTGTTGGATATAACCAACTACAGAATCATCAAATATCCTCATACGTACATTATCATATTTGTTATACGAATACGAATATTCTATATTATCGCCAGAAACACCTTGCAAATTTATAACTTCACAATCATAATCGAATTCTTCATCTGTTATTATTATCCATATAGCGTCTACGTCATATTTACTAAACTTCACACTGCTACTATTCCCTGCTGCATCATAGGCATATACAGATCCTATATAGTATCGCCCCACATTTGTTTGATCCGGCTTGAACGTATATTCGTAAAAACCTGTATCTTCATTATATGTCATATTATACTGTTTACCTATGATTTCCTCACTTTTACATATATCTACATTAATTCTTGTAATCCCTATATTATCGTATGCCTTTACACTTATAACAATATCGTCTCCGACCTTGGCTTCATGCTTACTAATTCTAATAGATGATTTCTCAATTGACGGTGACTCAGAATCAATGCTGTCATTTTTAATATAAAAATCCCAGGTCCCCCCATATTTATTATCTATACCATAGCTCAAAAACTTATAATTACCAGATATGTCATAAGCACCAACAGAGTCTATGATCCAATGACCTGCAGTCATAGATTCCTCTATTTTAAGAGAATATTCATACTTTTCTGTTACCATGTTATATGTCATTGTCTTCCATGTGATAAAGCTATTGTTATCCAAATTCTTCCACTCAATTATAACCCTGTCTAGACCTACATTATCCTCAACTTTTACACCAAAGTTAATAATATCTCCAACGTTGGCTTCTACATTATCAATCGTTAATGTATCAGGATATAATACAGGTTTTTCTGTATCTTCTGATAATCCACTTCTTTCTGGAATCTCCTCTTCGTTCAATACATTTCCTGTTTCAGGTTCTTCCAAAACTGTTTTTTCTTTCTTTTCTCCCTCTGTAGGCACGGTATCTTGATCATCCTTAACCTCAGATTCATTCTCCGGCTCAAAATTCTCTTCATTTTCTTCCTTAACTTCTGTAGTATCAATAGTATCTTCCTTTGTTCCTATCTCTTCATTCCCCAGTGCAGGAACTTCGGCTTCTACCGTTAAAATTGGTTGAACTGCAAATAACATGCATAGTACTAAAGCCAACAGTTTCTTCTTCATCTTCTTCATTTACTTCTCCTCACTTATACTTATTTAATAATTAGACTGCCCTTCAAATTGTTCATAACTGTGAATCGAAATCATATACTGAATAACTTCCATCAGCTTGATTTCTATTCTTCCTTTGTTATCCGCAGCGTTCCCTCTTCGAATACCCTTTTCTAATTACGCTCCCTTCAAATACCACAGTCACCATATCGGACAGCCTCTTTGTCAAAATTTCTTTACTTAAAAATGTATTATTATAGAACGCTTCATTTCTTACCAATAGTAACACAAACATTCCGGGTATTTTTTTCTTCCTCATAAACTTTCTCCTTCGCATCATTTTATGAAACTTTCCTTGACTTTTTCAACAATTATCTGTAACATACAGACTGAATATAAAATTTCTTAAAGGGGTGTTTATCATAAAAAATTTTCTGACTACAGTAAAAAATAAGGAACGGTCCGTTTTTATCTGGAATTCTGCTTCAGCAGTACTGAATGCTTTTCAAACCGTAATAATCTTAATGGTTATATCTCGCATTG
Organism: Clostridium sp. AF19-22AC; assembly: GCF_003479085.1. Taxonomy (NCBI): domain Bacteria; kingdom Bacillati; phylum Bacillota; class Clostridia; order Eubacteriales; family Clostridiaceae; genus Clostridium; species Clostridium sp. AF19-22AC. Next base: position 17,478 of record NZ_QUGN01000003.1, read on the forward strand.
ATAATATTAACGATGCCGGTACTTTTGTTATTGCATATGCCTTAGCCAACCTTCTCATCATGGTTGGGCGTTTTGGTGTACGCCAATATCAGGCTTCAGATATTAAAGAACAATTCAGCTTTAGCGAATATTTTATATTAAGAATATTTTCTACTATCTTAATGATGTTTGTATCACTCATTTACATAGGAGGTCTTTATCTGAACGGGTCCTACAATATGGAGAAATCAACAGTGGTACTTTTAATCTGCACTGTGCGGGCAGTTGACGCTCTGGAAGATGTCTTTCATGGATTATTTCAACAACATGGCAGACTTGATATCGGCGGCAAAATTCTCACTCTTCGTTTTCTTATTTATATTATTGAATACATGATACTTTATTATTTTACTCATAATCTAATCATAACATCTGCATTTTGCTTGCTAACGTCCATCATACTATTTGTATTAATGAACGGTTCAGTCATGAAAAATTTTGTATATATGAAAAAGAAACCTGACCGAACACATGTAAAAGAATTATTGCTAGACTGTTTTCCACTTTTCATATCTACCTTTTTGATGGCCTATGTAGGAAATGCCCCTAAATATTCAATTGACATTGTCTTGTCAAGTTATGAACAGGCACAATTTAATTATATTTTCATGCCGGTTTTTGTTATCAGTCTGCTCAGTACCTTCATATATCAGCCTATGATAAACCGGCTTGCAGTCACTTGGAATGAAAAAAAAATAAGTGAATTCTGGAGTGCCATACTGCGTCAAACAATAATCATTGCTATCCTGACTCTTCTTGCTCTGGCAGGAGGATATTTGTTGGGAATCCCTGTTCTTTCCCTATTATATGGTGTTGATTTATCCTCTTATAAAATAGAACTGATTATATTACTTCTGGGAGGTGGTGCACTGGCCTTAATCAACTTCTTTACTATGGTAATCACGATAACTAGATATCAAAAGTATTTGATTTGGGGATATCTTATCGTCAGCATTTGCTTCTTTCTTGCAGGTAAAAAAATCGCAGGAACACATGGTGTAATGGGAATATCTATTTTCTATACCATATGCATGATTATACTAGCCCTGATATTTCTTATATACATAATTGTAATAGCTAAGCATTCAAAAATACAAACCACAGAATAAAAGATTAAAAGACTTTGGGACAATATAATAATTGGTCAAACTTCCTTGTGACACTTTAAGACTGGAAACCGGTCCGCCCCTAGTCGTTATTTAGCTTTACTATTCTATATGCATATATTTGTGCTTGTTTAATTATTATACAACAACCAAAGTAATAAAAAAAGCCTCACGTTTGAATAAGTGAGGCCAAATTGATATTAGTCATTATTATATTATCTACTATTGCTTACAAACCTGAATCATTACCTACCAGAAATGCATAATTTGTTGTTGCACTTCCTCCCAAATTCAGCATTAAGGCATTTTGGGCATTCAAAATTTGGTATTCTCCTGCCCTCTGTGCTACCTGTTTATATATGTCTAAAAACATTCTTACACCTGTAGCACCTACAGGATGGCCACCTCCAATCAATCCACCACTTGGATTTATTGGTTTCCTTCCATCGTGCATAATCCAACCTTCCTCTACCGCCCTATACTCCTCTCCTGGGGCTGTAATGCCAAAAGAAGAGATAGCTGCATATTCACTTGATGTAAAGCAATCGTGTGTTTCAAAAATATCTATATCATCTACAGTCAAATGTGCTCTTCTATAACAATCTTCCACAGTTTGTCTTGTCCAGGGCAAAATATATAAATTTTCTCGACTTTCTGCAATTTTATCTGTAAACTGCAACGGCGCTACTCGGTGTCCGTATCCTTTTATTATTGGGGCTTTAGCGCCTAATTTTTTCATATATTTTTCAGACGCAAGAAGAACCACTGCTGCACCATCTGTTACCTGAGAACAATCGGATATTGCCAACTTCCCCCCAATATAAGGGTTCGTTTCAGTCCCCCTATTGGCAGCTTGTTCGTAATCCATATACCATTTTCTGGTTTGAGCATTTTGATTATTCTTAGCATTACTATAATTTTTACAGGAAATCATAGCCAACGCATTCAAATACCTCTTTTCATCTATTGGATACTTTTCCAGTGTTGAATCGGCTAACTTTCCAAATAATTTAGGAAACGGAAATTCAATGCCTTTTGCCTCCTTTTCATAATATGCCGCCCTTCCAAGAAAGTCGCCACCTACTTTAGCATCGACAGTTTTCATCAATTCCCATCCCACCACAACTGCAAGATCATATTCTCCTGTTTTTATTTTCGTAATCCCAGCATCCAATGCTACAGATCCTGATGCACACGCAGCTTCATATCTTGCAGAGGGCACTCCATAGAATGCTTCATCTACTTCTGTAAGCAAACTTCCTAAATGCCCCTGCTCAATATACTTTTCTGCGATAAAATTTCCAACAAAACATGCAACTTTATTTTTTTTATTTAGTCTCCTGATTTCATCAAAATCCAAACCTACATCCTGAAATCCATCCGTTAACACTTCTCTTAACAACCCTATGACATTTTTTCCTTCTTTTGTCCAGTTCCGTTCAAAATCAGTTTGTGCACCACCTAAAACATAGACCTTATTCATAAATTTCTATTCCCCTTTTCACGCTTTAATATATCGCCGAAAATCATATGATGATTTATCCACTCTATCCAAAATCATTTTCCAGTCTATGACACCTTTCATTTCTGGATCTATTCTTTCTTTAATTAGCTCTTCAAATACACTTTTTCCCCCGAGTGCTTCAACAATTCCATAAGGAGGACACCAACCAAATCCGGTCACCATAACATGATCTATTGCTTCTGGTATGTCGCAAGCTTCTATCCCCGCTGTTATTGCATATAGTACATAAGTTAATAAAAATTTAACGCAAAGTCTGGGCTCAAAATCTTCTGAATTGATTAATATATCATATGCCTTCCGATAATTGCTTTCTACAATACACTGTCGCATCTTTTTTGTAAATTGAAAATCATAACTATTAACTGGTCTATATTCTGATGTTTGTATGTCATAAACATACTTAATTCGACTTCCGCCGGGTCCTATAATAGTTTTATAAAATCCTTCATCTACCTTCTTTCCAAGTCTTCCTTGCTGAATTAACCCTTCTACATAATTAGGAAGCTGAAATGTTTTATTAGCAAAATCATGAGTATTCATATACAAATAATCTACAATCGCTTTATGAACATCTAACCCCACAAAATCAGCTGTCATAATAGGAGCCATCGTTCGTCCTGTACATTTTCCTAAAATGCTGTCTATATAATCTATCCCACCGGCCTCTTTATACATTTCAGCATATTGAATTGCTTGGTTAATAAATTGAAAACCAATTCTATTTCCTAAAAAGCCAGGTTTATCTTTAACATCAACCACCTGTCTTCTTAATGTTGTTTTTGCATACTCTTTAACTTTTTCGAAAACTCTTTCATTTGAATATTCTGTTTTTATCATTTCACAGAGGACCATAACATATGGGGGATTAAACATATGCATTCCGAAAAATGCTCCCCTCTGTTCTTCTCTCAATTCCTTTGCCAATTCTGTAATTGATAGTCCCGATGTTCCTGTACAACATATTGCTCCAGGTTTTAAATATAAAGAAACCTTTCTGAGAACATCTTTCTTGATCTCAAAATCCTCAGAAACACTTTCAAAAACCAGATCTGAGTTTTCAATGCACTCTTCTAAAGATGAATAATCTGAAGGTATTAAATTTCTCTTTATACTTTCACATTTTACCGCTTTTACAACACGTGCTACAGCCTGCAGTGCTTTTTCTTTGTTTCTAGCAACCATATACACTGTTGCATTTCCAAACGATGCAAATATGGCTGATGCATTACTCCCCATAGTTCCGTTAGCGCCTAAAACTGTAACCTTTTTTATTTTCAATTTAATACTCCTTTATAAAACAAATTTTTTCATTCTATCAACAGCTTCACGAAGAACATTATCCATACATGCAAAAGAAAACCTCATACAGCAATTCTTATTTTCACCATATGCCTGACCAGGAACTCCAACAACCCCAGTCTGCTGTAATAATTGGTCTGCTATCTCCTCTGACCTTTTTTTAGTATCAAAATTAACCCAAGCATAGAATGCCCCTTCCGCTTTCCTACAGTGTAATCCCTTAATTTGGTTTAACTCAGTAACAAAATAATTACGTCTCTTTTCATAAATTTTTCGCATTTCCTCTATTTCCTCATTACAGTTAAAAACTTCCAAAGCTGCATGTTGGATAAACGTACTAGTTCCTGTAATCGTATGTGTATACAGCTTATACATCATATTTGTTACAATATCATCTGCAACAACATATCCTAATCTCCATCCTGTCATTGCGGCACATTTTGAAAAACCGTTAATGGTTATTACATTTTTCGACACTTCTCTGTAAGAAGCAAGACTCACACTCTTATTTCCATCAAACACAATCCGCTCATAAATTTCATCTGAAATCACAAAAATATCTGTATCTCTTATTACATCTGCCAACTGCCTTGCTTCATTTGCAGATAACACTTTTCCTGTCGGATTATTTGGATAATTTATAATAATTGCTTTTGTCTTATTAGTTATTTTCTCTCTAATCTTCATGACATCTATAATATAGTCATCATCGTAACTTAGTTTTACAAACACAGGTATGCCACCACATGCTTTTACAATTGGTCCATATGAAACCCATGCCGGATTCAGAATAATGACCTCATCGCCTTCATTTATCAGTGTACAGACTGCCATATAAACACCAAATTTCCCCCCCGGTGTTACTATTATATTTTCAGCGCTACACTTAATATCATTTTCTTTCCAAAGCTTTTCTGCAATTTTTTCCCGCAGTAATGGCAGACCTCTGCCAACTGCATAATGGGTAAACCCATCACATATAGCCTTATCAGCAGCCCTACAGATTCTATTGGGAGTGTTAAAATCTGGCTCACCTCCTGCCAGACTAAGTACATCTTTTCCCAACATTCTCAACTGTTCTGCCCTCTGCATCAATTCAATAGATGCAGAAGTCCCCAGCATAGATATATTTCTGTTAAATTCCATATCTCCATCCCCACTAGGCGAAATGGGATTTACTCCCAATTTCCCGTGATATACCCCTTATAGTTTTCACCCTCATTATCAGCTATATTTGGGGGATACATCACTAAATAGTAATCGTTAACATATTGTAGTGTATACCTATTTTTCTCCAAAAATCCCATAAGGATATCTTTTTTTCCTGCATATGTTCTATATGTCTCATCATCAACCTGTTTCTCATAATCAAATTCATAGAATCCAAAGTAATTGTTCGTCCTACCATATATAATTACAGGCAGTTCTTCAAATTTTTCATATCCGTTTTCTATGTCTTTTGTCAATGTCTCATTTGAGTATACACCATTTGTAACCCACGGCTGTACAAAAGACTCCATACCAGTCAGATAATAATATATGATAGAACCCCCAAATACCATCAGTGGGTATTCTTCCTTAACTCCCTTTTTATCAATTTCACTTAAAACTCCATTTACAGCATCTGCTTCTCTTTCAGTTGTCAACAGATATTTCACCTTGGGATTATCAATTTTACTGTTAATCATGCTCCTATCAACACTGTCAAAATTCATTGTATAATAGAGCATGTTCACAAATTTCCCACAAAAACACAGTGTAACAATACATAAGCAGACAATCCATATTTTCCTTGATAAAACAATTCCAAACTTATATAATATCTGATTTATTACACTGCGCACATTATTATTTAATAGAAACTCACTTAATAAATACGTACAGACTGGTGCAATAATCCACAACCCAAGAATTACATGTTTTGTGCCTGTATTAGATCCTGCTATTGTAAGTAATGGTAATAAAATCGCAATTACTGACAGAAGAGCTATTTCCGCCCTTCTACGTTCTCCATACATATGATAAAATAGACATAAAAATGTAATAACATAAAAAACTCCTATTATAAATGAAGGCCCCGTGGTCATTTGCGGCCATGCCTGCACAGGATTTACATTATACGCATATATAAACTGGTATACAGCAATACCTGTAATAACCCCTCCTAATAGCACATTTATAACTTTATGTTTTAAATTCTCTCCTTTTTTTACAAAAACCCCAATTCCTAATAACAAAACTATAAATGCAGCCAAAAAAATTGCACCTGACGCAATTGCATCCAGATTGCCCTTAAAAAATGTTTCAAGAAGGCTATCCATTCCATAACCACCATCTGATGTCGATGCTAATCCTGATAGGCGAAATATATTATTAACAAAATATTCCAATTGCCCTGTTGCTTTAAGCAGAAGTAACATTCCTCCAGACATAAAAACTGTACCTGATAAAAATGTGCCTAAATTTTTCCACAAGAAACTTGCTTTTTTGTCTTGTATTAAATACCAAAACACATATATAAAACATGTTACAATAGCTGTTACGCTGCCCATTCTTGAAAAAACTACAATAGCAAAACAGATTCCACTTAATATGCTGTATCTAATTTTCTCCTTTGTGATTGCCCAAAATTGAAAACACATTATTAATATTAGTAGAAAAACATTAAATTGATGGTAATTAAATATATTTAAATAAGTATCCGAAGCAGTAACTGCAATTAAAATTCCTATTAAGGTCTGTATCTCTCCTAAAAATGGTTTAACTGTCTTATATACAACAAAAGCCATACACATTTCCAACATAACTTCTAAAAAATTCAGTCCCCACAAGCCTAGGTCTGAAAAAAAGGTTAGCCATAGCCAACCTACAAAATTAGTAAAATATGAAGTAAACCCTATTAGTTCCGGAGTCTTATACAAATTTTCAAATGCATACAGATGATATCCTGTATCTCCCAAATCAATCCCTATAAACGAATGGATAAATGGATAAAGAAAAATGGATAAGATCAATATAAATTTTATGATCTTTTTCATCTGTTGAATATTAGATATCTTTTTCATTGTTTTCCTTCCTGTCCTCACCTGTTCCCTCTCTTGTAGTATTTCTAATGATATACTGTGGTTCTTTATTTATACACATATAAATTCGTCCTACATACTCGCCAATGATTCCCAATACACACAAAATTAGTCCACCCATGAGAAGCGTTACCCCTATTTGTGAGGTATATCCTGCCTGCACTGTTGGCACTAATATTTTTCTAATTAAGATAACAATTAAGATAACAAATCCTATAAATGCACTTACAAATCCCAACGCAGTACCAATTCTAAGTGGTTTTAGAGAAAACGCTGTAAAACCATTTACCCACAAGTTAACTAGTTTTTTTAAAGTATATCCGCTATGTCCAGTAATCCTGCTTCTTTGCTGCATCTCAAGATTCCCGATTCTGCTACTAGAACGCAATAGTAATCCCGCTATATAAGGATATGGATTATCATAGCGTATCATTTCTTCAATTACGAATTTCTTAGCCATAAAAAAAGAGGCTACCCCAACATTTTTAGGTTTTTGTATCATGTGATATAACATAAATTCATTTACCCTTGTACCAAAACGTCTAAACTTCGATTTTTGTGCTCTTTCTGTATACTTTGCACATACAATATCGAACCCCTCCTGAATTTTATCATAAAAGTCCCAGACCATTTCGACAGGAGTCTGCCCATCATCATCGGAAGTCATAACATATTCTCCTGTCGATGCTCTGAAACCAGCCATCAAAGCACTTGGCTGTCCAAAATTCTTTGAAAAATTAATTCCTAATATTCTACTATCTTCTGAAGCTAATTTTTTAATCAAGCCCTCCGTATTATCTCTGGAATTATCATTTACAAGGATAATTTCATACTCAAACCCTTTTCGTCTTTCCATAGCACCATGTATTTCAGTAATAACACTCTCTAGATTTTTTTCTGAACAATAACATGGGATAACAAAAGAAATATCCATACCCTACTCCTAATTCAAATATTTTTTTAAGCATACGATATCGTATGTATCCCATTTTCTATGATCTAAACATTCGAACCATATGTCCTCCTGGTTTTCTATATTATCTAATTTCTGAAGAAATTCCTCATTATGAAACTCTTTTGGGATTATAACCACTCCGGTATCGTCACATACTGCTATACTACCTTCATATTTTTTCTCATGCAGTTCTTTTATTTTTGGTTCTAAGGGTTCTTCAATTTTTTTATTAAAACAACCAACTGGAGTAAATCCCTTGCACCATATAGGATAATTCTGTTTAATTAAATCGTTTCCATCTCTCAAATTAGCATTAGATACAATTGCAACTGCCTGACGATATAAAAGCATAAACTTAGACACTAATTCCCCTATTGTTGCCCGTTCTCCACAATTAAACGCCTCAATTAATACAACATCACCTTCCTGAACATCTCTAGCCTGCTCATGTATACTCCAATTTGACTCATTATAAGCATATATCCATTTTACATTTCCAACAGCAAAATGTCCTCTATTTACTGCATGCGCATATTCTAAAACACCAGTTTTTCCCAGGCAATCTGCTACTTCTGTCGTTGAAATACGATTTTGTTTAATCTTCTTAATGATTTCCTCCTTGATAGCCATAACATTTCCTCACTTTCTTTAGTTAAATGAAATTTTTAATAAGTTCTCCACTTTTTCAGTTACACTGTTTATTTCGTCTTTTGATTCACCATATGCAATATAATAACCGACACGTGAACGATCATCCTGAGCACGTGCAACTATATCACCAACTGTAAATTCTAAAGAAAAATCTTTTACTGCTTCTAAATTTTTAATATCATCTACACCTTTTATAGAAGTAATAGCTTTGCCATTAGATTCAATGTCCAGAAAACGTAATACTGCCCATCGTTTTCTATATTTTTCTAATATGGTAAAATCGAGATTCTCTTTAGATACATTCCCCATAGCTGAATCAATAAGAATCTTATATGTATCTATACCAGACATATATGGCACAATATCAGATGCAATCTTTGTCCCACCGCCTCTTGCTGCCATTTCTATTAAATAAAACTTTCCATTTTCGTATTTATATTCAGCATGAGTCAGGCCAAATTGTAATCCTGTTTTCTCAATCAAATCATTATGGATTTGCCTTAATTGATCATAATCATAATTTTCATTATCATATGAGAATAATAATTCGGATGCAATATTTCTATTGTATTCAAAATGTGACTTTTCTGATATTGCAAGGCTGTAATGTTTTCCTTTAAACGAAATTCCATCTATAGTAAATTCTTTTCCTGAAATATATCTTTCAATTAGCACCATTTCAGAACCATTTGAAAACTCTTGGGATATCGGAAATTTTTCTTTTAGTTCCTTAATATTCTCTATGGTAAAAACCCCTCTGCTGGATTGGGAATCCAGAGGCTTTATTACTACTTTTTGATTTAGTATATTAAAAAAATCTACAGCTTTATCAACAGTTTCACATAATTGATATTCTGGACTATCAAAACCATTTTCTATACAAAATTCTCTCATTTTAAACTTATTTGTAAAAAGTTCTGCCATCGCACAGCCTATCGTAGGGCATTTCATTTTTTCAGCAACATATGCAACTGTTGGAACCGCTATATCACTTTGGTCTGTTAAAACACCTGAAACATTATACTTTCTTGCAATTGCCAAATTTTTTTCTTTCTCTCTCACATCACATACTTCTGTAAAATCTGAATACTTAAATCCAGGCGAATCCTCATATAAATTTGAATTTACAACTTCATATCCCAATGATTTTGCCTTTCTAATCAATGGTACCTGCCAGGTACCTCCTGCAATAATCATGATCCTGCCCATCTTGTCTCCCCGTTTCCTACAGCATATCTGTACTTTTTTTATTTTCTAAGCAAATGGAACGTGCTGGAACGTATACACCATATGGCTTTGAACCATTATTCAAATAACAACCAGCTCCTACCAATGTATAATCCTCTATTGTGTTTCCTCCACGTACTGCACTGTTTATTCCAAAAAAACAATTATCCTTTACAATTGTCTGACCTGCAATTAGTGCATTACCAGAGAAAAAATTAAAGTCACCGACGATACATTCATGTGATATCTGGCATCCATTCCAGATAATATTTCCATTACCTATCTCTACATTATAAGCCAACGTTACATTTTCAAAGATGATATTCCCTTCACCCATTTCTGCATAATCACTTACTACACTGGGATGAATAAAATTCTCTAACATATATCCCTTTTCTTTAATCTCATAAAATTTCTTTTTTCTAATATCATTCATTTTACTGTATCCCAATGCAATCAGAAACGAATACTCATTAGCTGGATAAAATTTTTCTATCTTTTCAAACTCTACAACAGGTAATTCATCATAAAATTCTCCATCCTTATATGCCTTATCTATCGCATACGCAATTATCTTCATATCTGTAAACTTCTCCACATAATGTCTCAACATCTTTGCAAAAGACGTTGTTCCAAAAATAATACACTGTTTATTACTCATACTTTCCTCCTAATTTCTCAGCTAAATTTCATAATAATTCTATTAAATAAGTTTGTATACCCTATTGCACTTTTTAAGTTCTCCAACCCCCTTGAAACCATAATACATATTGCCAAAGTTATTAAATAAACCAAAGAAGCATATTTAAAACTATAAATAAATTCTTTCAAATATAAAGAGTATATAAATGCATGAAAAAAATAAATATTTCCACTATTTATACCAAGCAAAGACATTCCTTTTGACACTTTTCCTCCTGTTGGAACAAAATCATATAAAAACAGTATTATTAATAAGGCCAAAATCCAATCGAAACGATAAAAGAACATATTATCTGACATAATTTTAAGTCTAAAGACACAGTAAATACACATCATCAGAAAATATATCAGCACCCTTATCAATTTATTTTTTATCACCAACATCAAAGCGCTACCTATTTTTTCGATCCCATTGAAATTAGCTAGCAGTGCACCTAATAAAAATGGAACACAATATATTAAACTTACTTTCCACCCCATATACTTCCCAGATAATAGTACAATAATCCCCCAAATCCCCCAGCTCCATTTATTTAACCTCTCTATCACAAGACAAATAAACGGAAAAAAGGCATAAAATAAAATACTCATACTTAAATACCACCATGTAGGTATACAGGAAATGTGACTTGTTAAGTATGCAAGTCCCAAGAAATCCCATAAGGCATTTAACCAATCACCAGCATATATAATACTTGGACTTCTGTCAAAAAAGATTCCCATGGGAACAAATATAATATACACAAACCAAAACATACTCCAAAGTTTTAAGATATGGCGTATTACAAATTTAAACGCATTTTTTAAAGTACGTTTTTCCTTTGTGTAGGAAATGAAGAGACCATATCCACTCATTATAAAGAACAAATATACACATACTTTCGCCAAACTCACAAACGGGTACAAGTAATCAAATGTCCCACCTATTAGTATTGACTCATATGGATACTTTGAATTTAATACATGATGTAATAATAATAGTAAAACAGCTACACCCTTAATGCAATTGGTATTCTCTTTCGAAAATCTTCTCTCCACACCTACCCCCTGTTTCTAGCAAATGATCTATAAAATTCTATTATACTATCAGAAACATATTTTACTGTCTCTTCGTCCAATCCATAATATAAAGGCAATCTCATTAATCGTTCACTTTCCATTGTTGTATAAATATCTTCTCCATGAAAAACTCCCAACCTTTTTCCGGCAGGCGAAGAATGCAATGGAATATAATGGAATACACAATTAATATTTCTTCCCTTAAGATAATAAATTAATTCTGTTCTCTCCTTTAAATCTTTTGCCTTAATATAGAACATATGAGCATTATGAACGCACCCTTTAGGTACACCAGGCAATTCTATAATGCCTTCCTCTGCCAAACCTTTTAGGTTTGTATAATAAGATTGCCATGTTTTCATTCTATCATTATAAATCATCTCTGCCTCTTCTAGTTGAGCCCACAAATATGCTGCGTTTAATTCACTAGGCAAATAAGATGATCCTGCTTCCATCCATGTATATTTATCAATCTCACCCCTAAAAAACTGACTGCGGTTAGTTCCTTTTTCTCTTATAATCTCTGCCCTTTTTACATTATTAGAGTCCTTGATTAACAAGGCTCCCCCTTCACCCATACTATAGTTTTTTGTCTCATGAAAACTATAGCATCCATAATCTCCAATGGACCCTAACGCCCGTCCTTTATACGTTGACATCATTCCTTGGGCTGCATCCTCAATAATAAAAAGCTTATATTTGTCAGCAATCTTACAAATTTTATCCATCTCGCAGGACACACCTGCATAATGCACAGGAACTATAGCTTTTGTTCTTTCTGTAATTGCATCCTCAATCAATTCTTCATTAATATTCATAGTATCTGGTCTTATATCAACAAATACTACTTTTGCTCCTCGCAATACGAATGCATCTGCTGTGGATACAAATGTATACGATGGCATAATCACTTCATCCCCTGGCTGAATGTTTGATAAGATTGCAGCTAATTCTGTTGCATGTGTACATGATGTTGTAAGTAAAGCTTTTGAAGTACCTGTTGTTTTCTCAATCCACTCAGAGCATCGCTTGGTAAAAGAACCATCCCCACATATTTTATGAGATCGTATTGCTTCCTCAATATAAGTCATTTCTTTCCCAACTACCGGTGGTACATTAAAACTAATCATCTTCTGTTCTCCCATTCCCTAATTGTTAGTTTTTATAATATTTCCAAATTTGGAAACCATCAATCGTTTTATATAATTCCTTTCTTGCATCTGGATAATAATGTTCTTGAATATAGATTAAAATCTCCTCCGGATAAAAATTATCAATCAGATAAACATTTTCGTCTAAAAGACTCTTTATTGGATTTTCAACTTTATTACTCTTTAATAAATTTAATACATCAGGAAAGTTAACAGTTATTCCTGATAAATAATAAGAATTCTTCCACAGACCATTCCTTTCATCACACCGTGGATCTTCAGCTAAGTAGAGTGTTTGAATTGTAGTACTGAAATTTAAAAAATAGAAATTATCTGAATTCTTTGTTATTTCCTCTGCAAGGCCTGAAAACGCCTTATTATTATAAGCCGAGCATCTATATCTTCTGCTATCATAATCCCATGAATTAAAGAAATTGTCTTCAATATAATTTTTATATTCTTCCCCATTTATCCACTCTGCCCATTGATTTAATCGATATGTGGGGGCCTGATATATGCATAACAACATTATTAATATAACACATATATTATGCAATTCCAATTGATTTTGCACTTTTCGACAATTACTTTTTTCAAAAAAATATATTCCCGTTAAAAAAACACAAAATAAAACGGCATATTCTATCCGATATACAATTTTCCCACTTGCAGCAAAATAATATAAATATAAGTACCCTCCTACACCAGACATTAATAATACTATCCAATATCTTTTTACAAAAACAATACATAACAATAATAAAATCACACATCCCCAAAGAGAGGGATATGCCCAATAATTTCTACTTCTCAAATCATATTTTACTGAGTCTCTGTCTACCCCCTGTTTTGCCTGATAATTACTAATAATCTCTCTCACTTTTTCCATCTTTTCTAGAGTAAAAAAATCAGGATCTGCAAAATTCCATGTTCTAAACAGTGTATAATCATTCTTCGATATTCCCATTTTCTGAAATTCTTCGGCACATACCTCGTAACCGTAATCCCTCTTGTCTACAATATTACCTCTAACATTACCGTAAGCCCTAAAAAATGCATAGCTTTCATCAGTATTATATATAAATTCGTCAAGCTCCTTTGCACCTATTACAGCTGTGATTAATATTATGCCAGCTGCTGTAATCTGTCCGAACTTTTTCCAACCCCGTTTATTTCTATTGCATATCATCCCTATGAACTCGGTTACTAATATTAGTAATATAAACCCACCTGCTATATAAATGACATTAAAGCGGATTAGAGTTCCAATAAACACAAGACATCCTCCAAAAACAATCTGCTTTATGTCATGATTCTTTTCATGAAAAAGAGCAGTTAAAAACAAGACACTTCCCGCCATAACAGCCACAATTGCTGTCTTAGTAAACTGTACCATGATGTATACATCATCTGAGAAAAATGTTATAAACAGGGTGGAGAGCATTAATGCCAGAATAGTATCCAGTCTTTTCAAAAGCACGTAAGTAATCGTTGTAAAAGAGAAAAAACACACTATTAATTGTGAAACCAGATACCAACTCAACTGAGGAATAAAATAATAAAAAGGTAATAAAATATAGCCCCATATAATATTTATATATATCATATGGGGATTAGGTGTTCCACTATAGGCTCCTGACATGATAGCCGCCATAATATAATCATCTGAAGTCTCATATTTTATTTCACAAAACACCAATACTAACATCAAAAAGACAGAATTAAGCAGTATTGCGGATATAAATGTATGCCTTTCTATCGTCTGCTTAACTAAATTTAATATTCCTTGAAATTTTTTTATCCAAATTTTAATCATTGTATTTTCCTAATCATTAATATCAATAAAACTCAAATTAAATTCATTTCTATTTCTTACCGCCCCGATTTCACCTTCGAATAAACCATAGGCAAAAACTTCCGCACAATATATATCCCCCGTCCCATCATTAAACAGAGCATTGCCCTTTTATACCGGAATAATACCAGAGCAATCCGAAGTGCCAGACTTTCTTTTGCCCTTGCCACAGGTATAAGTTCATTAAACAGTCCCTGAGCAAACACGGCCCTGCACCACTTGTACCGCAGGGCGTGATTCATGCCGGACCTTTTATCGCAGTTTCTTTCCAAGGCGGATAGGATATATCTTGCATACAGGCTTCCAAGGATACTGCGAATTTCTTCTGTACAGATCTCCCAGTAAGAAAACTGGTCAAACAGCATCTCAATCCGCTGTCTGTGCAGTTTAAAGTAATCCGGCACGAACTTATTCGTCAGATTTGCTTCCATTCGTTTTCCGTAATGGTATGGTGTCACCGGCAATATGTTTACAGTCTCCACATCCATGAAATACTTGACGTTAAACGTGATATCCTCGATTAATTTTATATTTTCAAATTCCAGCTTCATCTCACGGATATAATCAAGCAGATAAAATTTGTTCCATGCATACCCATACAGAGTCTGCTGTTCCAGTTCTATCACACAGGGCCTGAACTCCGCGGCCGTCTTATAGTAATGCTCTAACGGGCAGATAGAATGGGTATACTGCAGAACACCTTTTTTGTCGTAATACTCTTCTACATGTCCAAACAGCACCGCCTGGGCGGGATTCCGCTCAATTGATGCATATACCTGTTCCAGCAGGTCTGCGTCTGCATAGTCATCCGGGTCCATATACCAGATATATTTTCCGGAAGCGGCCTGTGTTCCTGTATTCCGCGCCGGGCTTAACCCCTGGTTCACTTCATGGTGGATCACCCGGATGCGCGAATCTTCAGATGCATACCTTTCTGCGATCTCTCCACTCTTATCCTTCGTACAGTCATCCACAACCAGAATCTCCCAGTCACCGAATGTCTGCTCCTGTATACTGGTGATTGCACGGTCAATATATTTCTCCACACCATAAGCAGGCATGACGATTGTAAAAAAAGGGCTTTTTACCTCTGTTTTATCCATAGATGTACCTCTTTGTATCCTATTTTTTAACCAGTCCCCTGATCAGTTCTTCAATCTTCCGGTATGCCTTAGGCCTGTCAAACTGCTCTTCCGCAATCTGTCTGGCTTTTTTGCCCATCTCAAGGCGCTGGTCTTCGTTTTCATATAATTTTTCAATGGCATCCGCCAGAATGTTGACATCCTCTGGCTCTATGTTTATACCAAATCCGTCCTTTTCTACCTTATTGCGGAATTCCGGACTCATGCATGTATTGATCATTGCTTTGCCCGCAGCCAGATAGTCTCCTATTTTTGTAACAATACTCTGGGGTGCTTTGCGCACAAATGAGTTCACCAGAATATCGGACTTCTTAAGGTATGCCGCCATCTTATCATATGGGGCGTACCCTACAAATTCCACGTTATATATCTGCCGGTCATTCGCCAGCATTTCCAGCTCCTCTTTCATGGGACCGCCGCCCAGAATCTTAATGTGGATATCTTTATGGCCTCTCTTCGCCAGTTCTTCGCCAGCCAGTACCATCGTTCGAATGTCATAGCTTGTCCCGATTGTTCCCGCATAAGTTACCCAGAACTCACCATCCAGCTTTACCACGACTTCATCATTGTCCTGCGCACCTTTGTCAAATACGGCAATTTCATTTCCTACATATACAGTCGCCTTCGGCACGGACCTGTTCTGGTTCTGGAACGGCCGGTCTCTGTACTCGTCTGAAGTCCCAATCACACCGGATACCAGTGAATACACCTTTTCCGCATCTCTCTGGAGTGGATAGAACAGAATCGGGCTGATCACCGGGATATCCAGCACCATGCGCATCGCCTCCGGCCACAGGTCGTTAACGTCAGCCACAAAAGGAATCCCTTTTCTCTTTGCATATTCTGCCGCTGCAAGCGCCACGTCATTTGGTGGTATCTCTGCATACAGAAGGTCATAGCCGCCCTCCTTCTCGAGCAGTTCCGTCAGATTCTTTGCCGCAGTCTTATGGCTTTGTATCCGCTTTAAGTCCACATTTTTCTTATATCCGGGTTCGTAGATGAACTTGATTCCGAATTTATAGTCTTCGTTCTTAATCTTCTCTATATCACGCTGTGCCTTCTCCCAGTGCTGAAAAGTCGTCGTTATCAAATCAACCTGGTAGCCTGCATCTGTCAGGAAATCACAGAGATAACGGAATCGTGTATACCCTTTTTCCCCGTTTAGTCTGACACCCATCGTAATCACTGCTATTTTTTTCATCCTTTATCTGCCCCTCTCTATCTGATCACAGCCAGAACCGTATCTATCATAATCTTAAAATCTCCCCAGACGCTGAACTTCTTCAGGTACTGAAGATTATACTTCATCTTCACTGGCAGGATATGTTCTACATAAACATCGTCAACTGTTTTTCCGGTCTCCTGCTGGTATTTTTCCATCTTCTCATCTTCATCCTTGAACAGAATGCTTGTTCTTGAAGTAATACCGGCGGGAAGCAGCAGTGTCGCCATCATTTCCTCTGAGTACCGGTCCACATACTTTTTCACTTCCGGCCTGGTCCCTACAAATGACATATCCCCGGCCAGCACGTTAAAAAGCTGAGGAAGCTCATCCAGCCGGCACTTTCGCAGCATCTTTCCCGCCCTTGTAATCCGGTCATCCTGCTTTTTTGTAACTAATGGCCCCTTTTTATCGGCATCTGTAACCATAGTCCTGAACTTGAAAATACGATATGGTTTCCCATATCGTGTTATCCTTTCCTGTCTGTAAAAGACAGGTCCCTTGCTGTCTAATTTTATCCATACCGCAAGCCCCGCCATGACTGGTGACAAGACAACTGTTAAAACAAGTGCAAGAAAGAAATCCACCATGCGTTTCAGACGAAGGCTGGACTTCTTTCTCACTAATCTTTCATAATATGGTCTCACATGTCCATTGCGCATGGACTCCGGCAACTGGTTCCATTGTGGCATCATAATTATTAACTCCTGTTTTTCCTGATTGTAACTGTTCATGGTATGAACCAGTTACGCCTTATTACCTTTTATTACTTTAAAAGGCTGCGGAATGTCTCCGCCGTAAACTGCAGCTGCTCATCTGTGAGGCATGTATGCAGTGGCAGTGTGATTTCATTTTCAAACTGGGCATATGCATTTGGGAAGTCTTTGATATCAAATCCCATATTCTTATATGCCGTCAGTAATGGCAATGGCTTATAATGGACATTCGTCGCAATCTCCGCCTCAGCCATTTTTGTAATCATATTGTTACATTCTTTACGTGATTTGTCAAGCACACGTACCAGATATAGGTGTCCGCTGGACTTATGGGACTCCCCATAGTGGTTCAGGAGGCTGACTGGGCAGCCTTTCAGAGCTTCGTCATACTGCCTGATCAGTTCTCTTCTTCGCTTCAGTATATTCGGATACCGTTTAATCTGGACAAGCCCTATGGCAGCCATGATATCCGTCATATTGCATTTAAAGTATGGAGCGACAATATCGTACTCCCATGCCCCCGCCTGTGTCTTGGCAAGTGCGTCTTTCGACTGGCCGTGCAGGGATAAGAGCATATATTCCTGATACAGTTCCTCACTGTCTATTCCTGCAGCTGTCACTGTCTCCGACCACGTCACTGCCCCGCCTTCCGCGGTTGTCAGATTCTTCACTGCATGGAAAGAAAAGCAGGTGAAATCTGCAATCTGGCCGCACATTCTTCCGTCCGCCTCCGCACCGAAAGCATGGGCCGCATCTGACATGACAAGGATTCGGCCAAGTGCCTCCTGTCTTTCGCAGGAAGGATGGAACAATGCCTTTTTCTCTTCCACAATCTGAAAGATTTCATTATAACTGTCATATATGATCCCTGCCAGATCGACACAGATGATTGCCTTTGTACGCTCTGTTACGGCCTCCCGCACCTTCTGCGGGTCCATCTCGTATCTGCCCGGCAGTGTATCTACCAGAACGGGGGTTGCCCCCGCGTGGCAGATGCTGCTGCATGTAGCTGAATACGTATATGCAGTCGTGATCACCTCATCTCCGGGTCCGATCCCCATCACTCTGAGAGTCATCTCCAGACACGCAGTGGCAGAATTCAGGCAGACTGCCCTCTGAGTCCGGCAGTAAGACGCGATCTTCCGTTCAAACTCTTTTGTCCTCGGGCCGGTCGTAATCCAGCCGCTCCTCAGTGTATCTGCTACTTCTGCGATTTCCTCTTCTGTAATATCCGGTGGTGAAAATGGTACCCTCATCGTTTTTTCCTTCTTTCTTAATTCCCTGTTTCCGTTTCTTCCGGCTGCACATCTGAGTCAGCTGCGCTGCGGCTTAAAAACGCACTTGGAAGCTTTGACCTCGTATCTGTAAATTCCTTTTTCCAGCCTGCCTGTATCTGCTGGTCCCGGATGATATCTGCTTCCCGTAAATGATAAGTCGGAACGATTTTATGCACGATCCGTTTCATCTGATCGGTTTCCGCATAGGCTTCTCTGTAAAGATCTTCAAGATCCCTGAGAAATTCCTCTTCGTCAAAATCAATCGGTTTCCCGATATGGATCTTCTCGTTCTCTGTGCTTTCCAGACCTTCCTCTGCCATCAGCAGTTCTTCATAAAGTTTCTCACCGGGACGAAGACCCGTATATTTAATCTCAATATCCGTCCCCAAAGTGTATCCCGAAAGACGGATCAGGTTTTTCGCCAGATCAACGATCTTGACTGGCTGCCCCATATCCAGCACAAAGATTTCTCCCCCCTTTGCACTCGCGCCTGCCTGCAGGACCAGAGATACGGCTTCCGGAATCGTCATAAAGTACCGGATAATGTCCGGATGTGTGACTGTGACCGGGCCGCCCGCCTCAATCTGCTTCTTGAACAGAGGAATCACGCTGCCGTTGCTTCCCAGAACATTTCCAAACCGTACTGCAACGAACTCTGTTTTCGAACGGGAGTTAAACACCTGTATGATCATCTCGCACATCCTCTTGGACGCTCCCATGATGTTTGTCGGATTGACCGCTTTGTCTGTAGAGATCAGAACAAATTTCTCAACTCCGTACCTGTCGGATGCCAGTGCTACTTTATAGGTGCCGAATACATTATTCTTAATCGCTTCATTCGGGCTGTCCTCCATCAGAGGCACATGTTTGTGCGCCGCAGCATGGTAGACGATATCCGGGCGGTATTTTTCAAAGACGCTGTTTACCTTACGTCCGTTTCTGACAGAGCCAATCAGCACGACAAGGTCCAGGTTCGGATATTTTGACTTCAGTTCCTGCTGGATATCGTAGGCATTGTTCTCATAAATGTCAAATATAATCAGCTGTTTTACCCCGTTTGCCGCAATCTGGCGGCAGAGCTCGCTGCCGATGCTTCCGCCTCCGCCTGTGACCAGGACTACTTTGTCGGAGACGTAACGGCCAATCTTCTCTGTCGTTATCTGAATCGGGTCTCTTCCGAGCAGGTCCTCAATCTCTACATTACGAAGCTTTGAGACCGTCACCTCGCCGTTGACAAGCTGGTAAACACCGGGCAGGATCTTCAGGTCACAGGCCGGTATCTTCTGGCAGATATCCAGAATCTTCTGGCGTTCCCGTTTGTCCGCACTCGGAATGGCAATGATGATCTCATTAATATCATATTTGTCTGCATACTTCAGTATGACATCTCTGCCGCCGACTACTTTTACTCCGTGGATAAATGTTCCTTGCTTTCTCGGGTTATCATCAATCACGCAGCAGATCTTGGCATCCAGTTCCGTGCTCAGTTCCAGTTCCTTCATCACTACATTACAGGCTTCCCCCGCACCGATAATCATCGTGTTGCGCACATGTCTGCCGTGGATATTCCCACGGTACAAAAGGCGCATGAGCCTGTAGGAAAAACGGCTTACACAGGTAAGCAGGAACAGCGCCGTGCCATAAAGCAGAAAATAACTTCTGTAAATCATCCGGTATGTCAGGAAATAAGCCAGAAGATTGAAAAGTACCGACACCATGCACGCCTCGATGATATATACCAGTTCCTTGATGCTTGCAAATCTCCAGAGGCTGGTATAGAGCCGGAACATTGCAAAAATAATAACCGTGACGATAGTATTGACGACGGCCACTTCTAAGACAGAGGTATAATATTCACCCGGTATCTCCGTGATGTGCATGTTAAAGCGGACCCATAACGCAAGAAAAGAACTTACGTTGATAAATAAAATATCCAGAAGCACTAAAAAAACTTTGTATATAACAGACAGGTCCCACTTTCTTAAAAGTTTCATCATATCTTATTATTCCGTATCTTTCAGATTCCAAAGGCCGCCCGTTTACTGGGCAACCTCTGAATCCGGAAGAATTTCTCCCTTCTCTACAGCGTCAATCGCCTGTTTTATCGTATTGATAGAATCGAGATTTGGCTGTGTGACATAAAGGATACTTCCTGGTGAAGAATAACATTCCTGATCGTCCCCTGTTCCCTCTGCGGCCAGTGACTTGATGTTCCATGCCGCTCCGTCAGAGAGCTGGCTTTTGATCAGTTCCTGTATCTGTGCCTGTGACATATTCGTATCCACATTACCGCTCACACTGCTTAAAATTCCGTTTGCACCGGTAAGGATCGCCGGTGAGATTGCCTTTTTAATCATTGCAGTAATGACAGCCTGCTGGTTTCTTCCCCTCTGGAAGTCACCGCCGTCCACATTCATTCTTTCTCTTGAGAATGCAAGCGCCTGCTGCCCGTTAAAGTGGTTCTCCCCCTGTACCACATTCATGACAAGTCCTGAATCCTCACTTGTCGTGAATCCCTGTTCAGACACAACATCGACACCACCCAGTGCATCGACCATCTGGACAAGAGATGTGAAGTTCACCCTTGCATAAAAATCAATCTTTGTGTCATAAAGCTGTGCCAGAGTTGCCATAGAAGCATCCACTCCATAAATCCCCGCATGAGTTAGTTTATCCTTCTGTCCGCCCGATATTCCCGGAATCTCCACATAATAGTCACGAGGCGTCGTAACCAGAAGGATCTGGTGCGTTGTCGGATTCACAGTTGCGATGATATTCACGTCGCTGCGGCTGTTCGTCTCAATCGCTCCATACACGTCAATACCGCTGATATAAACGGTAAAGCAGTCACTATCCACTTCAACTTTTGCCGCTGCATTCTCCAGCTTACTCGTAATCTCATGTGAATAAATGATTTTCACATTGTCACTGTATCCTTCGAACGCCTCTTCCAGAATCGCGGTATAGGCATCATTATAGATAATTGCCTGCACATTTCCGTCATGCAGGGCAGTCGCCTGCTCATTCAGACTCTTGTACTCAGTCGTGGAAATGTCGCTGCCGACTTCCTTATCAATACTTTCTACCGTGGCTTTTACATCGTCGCCCTTCATGGCATACTGGACACCAAAGTCATAGCCTGCGGCATCCTCGATTGTCTCTGCTACATCCGTTGATAACACGGCTACTACCATCTTATCTACCTTTTTGTCACCGCCGCTGATCGCTTTCACGGTTCCGTTTGTCTTAAATATATAGTAGGAACCCATTACAAGGACAATGGACATCAGCACACTGAGAACCTTACCCGCAATTGCCTTCTTCTTCGAGATCAACTGGCTTGCAAGCGGAATGACCCAGAGAAATACAAGTACACCGATGATAATTCCCAGATACTTCATCGGCAGCATATTCAGCACAAACAGGGCCGCGATGAACACAAGCGTTACCGCAAACTGGATTCCACAGAGAATGATCCCGACTTCTTTACTTACCTTATTAGATGCTCTCTTCTTTCCTCCTGAATTACTCCGGCTTCTTCCCGCCGGTGTACCCTTAGCCGGATTCCCGCCTCTGCCCGGACCGCTCTTCGCACTGTTCGCACTCCTGCCTGTTCCGCTTCCGGCACTGCTGCGGTTCGGTTTCCTTTTTGCCCCTTCCGCGGTGCTGCGGTTCGGATTTTTCCTAGCGCCTTCGCCCGTACTCCTGTTTGGATTTCTCTTTGCACCTTCTCCGGCGCTCCGGTTCGGATTTCTCTTCGGGATGCCGTCGGCACCGCCCGCACTCTGCTTTTCTTCCATCCTGCGGCGCTTTCTTGCCTGCTCCCGCCTGTATGCTTCCCGTTCGCTCTCACTCATTTTATTCTGGCCCATTGGTTCCGCCCCTTCCCTGTCTTTATGTTTCCGGAAAAGTCGATAGTTCGCTTTTTCCGGCTGCTTCTTTCTATATGACTGTGTAAAATACAGGCAGACTTTTTAAATGAAATCTGTTTAAAAATGTCTGCGTACCCTTAATCGACAAGAGTACCCAGACATAATAGCATTTTTCTGCAATTTTCGCAACATTATGAATGTTTCTTCAAAAAAAGTTAAGGATTCTTCCTGTTTTTCCACGTCACCCACACTGCACTTGCAATGCATATGGATGAATAGCATCCGCTGATCATCCCGACCAGCATAGGCAGTGCAAATACTTTGATTGATTCTATATTATAGATGACCGCAAATACCAGCACAATTGCCACACAGAGCACTGTCGTGAATGCTGTGTTCACTGACCGCCCCAGTGTTTCCGTGATACTTCTGTTGACCAAAGGCACAAGCCCCTCTTTCGTGTGTGTGTTCATATGCTCCCTGATCCTGTCATATAGGACGATGGTGTCATTGATCGAATATCCAATGATCGTCAGAGTTACCGATACAAACGCATCGTTCAAAGGTATTTTGCACACACCGAATACTAAAAATACAATAAACACATCGTGCATCAGTGCGATCACTCCGGACACGCCCGCAGAAAGCCCTGACAGCGCAGAGAAACGGATCCTGATGTACACCACGATAAACAATGCAGCAAGGACGACGGCGATCACTGAGTTTTTCAGTGCGCGTGCCCCAATATACGGTTCCACCGCATAAGTCTCGGATGACTGGTATTTCTGATCCGGCTCTGTTTCCTGTATCGTTTTTAGTACCTTCGCCTGTTCTTCTGGTGTGATTCCCTGATTGCCTCCCAGATTAAGTACCAGTTTTTTCTGCCCGGAGACAAAATCTTCTCCTGCCTGTGCACTGACCGGACGGCTCAGAACCGCCTCCACCGCCGCAGATGTCTTACTGATATCCGGAGTCTTGTCACACGTGTATTTTAAGATGACTCCGCCCGTAAACTGGGTATCCAGTGTCACACCCCGGACTGCACTGATGACCGTGCCCGTCAGAAGCACAGCGGCAGTAAAGAGAAAGATGGCCTTTCTTTTGCCGAGAAAATCAATCGGCTTTTTCACTTTCTTTATATAGAACAACTTCTGGTTCTGGAACTTCGGATAAAGGAGTACTGAACTCAACATCGTCCTTGACAGCCAGACACCAGCTACTAAATTGATCAGTACCCCTGACAGCAGGGTATACCCAAAGCTCAGCATCGTTCCTGAACCAAATATCATCAGGATCACCGCAACTGCCGCCGTTGTTACATTTCCGTCCAGCACCGATGAAAAAGCATTTTTATATCCTTTTCTCACGGCCGTTCTCAGGCTGCTGCCCTTCTGGATTTCCTCACCGATGCGCTCGCTTATGATGACATTGGCATCCACGGCTATTCCCAGGGACAAAATCAGTCCGGCGATCCCGGGAAGAGTCAGGGTATACTGCGGAACCGAAAGTGCCAGTACCTGAAGGCTCATCTGGAATACCAGCGCCAGACACGCAATGAATCCCGGAAGCCGGTAATACAGGATCATAAAGATACAGACGAGAATAAATGCAGTCGCGGCCGCCATTGTCATGGCTCTCAATGCACCGCTTCCCAGAGTCGGACTGATTGTATTATAGTTGGTTGTCTTCAGGGAAAACGGCAGCGCACCAGCATTGATTTTCTCCGAAAGTGCCTTGGCATCCTCCTGAGTTTTCATGCCGTTGATAACAGCTTCTCCTCCCTGAATTGCTTCCTGCACGACCGGGTTGGAGATCATATCTTCATCCATATATATCCCAATTGGCTGCCCTGTCAGTTCTTTTGTTGCCTTATAAAAATCATCGGCCCCTGTTTTATCAAACTGGAGAGATACCTCATAGGCTCCCGTCTGCTGGTTTTTTACAACGGAACTGTCTGCCACGTGCTGACCTTCTACCAGAACCTTCCCCTGCGGATCACGGAAAGTCAGCCTCGCCGTTTCTCCCAGCTCTGCGATTGCAGACTCCGGATTAAATTCTTTCTCATCCGATTTCCACGGGAACCTGACGATGATATTTCCATGCTCTTTATCAACAGTAACTTCCCTGTCCAGAATATTCTGTGCATCCAGCCTGTTTTCTATAACAGTTCTGGCGGACTCCATGTCTTCCGCTGACGGAATCCCTTTCACACCTTCCGGCTCGAAAACAGCCTCTACACCGCCCCGGATATCAATCCCGAAACGCATATCTTTTGCGCCCTTAAAGTCACTGCCCAGCCCGAAAATGGCAGCATAAAGGAATACTGCAATTACACACAGCACAATCCATATATTTCTTTTATTTACTTTCAAAGTAAAGTCCTCCTATTCTATTTTCATTTTAAGAATAAAAGAACCCCTTCTTTTTTCCATCCCTTAACTGGAGTATTCGTATCTGATGCATGGCATAGCTCTGAAAAGCCATGCTGACAGACTGAATGGCAGACCACACTCTTCCATCCGGCAGAAATAAAAGCATTGAGAAAACTAAAAAAAGATTAAAGAAAATCAGGACAGACTCTTCTTCCGGTCTGCCCGTTCTGATACTTGAGACATTTCTTGATTCTGCTGCCGGCAGGACATCGGGCATGCCCGAAGCCAAACGGTTTCCTGAATCCAGAACCGTCTGCTCACTGCCGGAGCCTGTTTCAGACTGCACATGGTTTGTTACATTATGCGGCCTGCGGTCACTCTCAATAAAAAGGCATAGGAGCACAATCTGTACCAGAACTATAATTCTCATTAATTTTATTGCCTTAGTCTTCATAGTGCTCCTCCTTTACCTTTTTATTCGATCTATAGGTTCATTATAACGAGTCTTCCCTCTCCGCACAACTATTAACTACCATAAAAACACTCTTTATAAAATATACATACACTTTTCCCCCCATCGGTGTTATAATAAAACTCAAATACTGACGGTATTGCAACTCTCAGAGGCACACACGAAGGAGGAATTCATTATGAAATTAGTAATTACAATGAGCCGCCGTTTCGGCACCGGCGCAAGCGTGATTGCAAAGGAACTTTCCGAAAGGCTTGATATCCCTGTATACGACAAGGCATATATTGAACAGCAGATAGACGACCATATGTATGACAGCGAGGCAGAGGCCATTCGTGAACTGGCTGGTAACCCGTGCATCATCCTTGGCCGCTGTGCCTCCGATATTCTGAAGGATAAACTGAATGTACTGAATATTTTTGTCTGTGCAGATAAAGAAGACCGTATACAGAGGATCATGGGACTCGAATCGCTTTCTTATGAAGAGGCGAAGGAAAAGGTCGAACATACTGACAAGGAACGTGCCGCATACTATTACGAGCATACCGGCAAGACATGGGGTGACGTGAACGATTACCATATGATACTCGATACGTCAGAGCTCGGCGTTGAAAATTGTGCGGACATCCTCATGCAGTACTTCGAAAAGCTGGAATATATCTAAAGATCTGGTTACTCCATTCTGTCAAATACTTCCCGGTTCAGGGATTTGTTCTGATAGGCAACGATCGTGGTGCATACTGCATCCCCGGTTATATTGACAGCGGTTCTTGTCATATCGAGAATCCTGTCTATTCCCATAATCAGAGCGATCCCTTCTACCGGAAGCCCTACGGAATTGAAGACCATTGACAGTGTGATCAGGCCTACGCTCGGGACTCCGGCCGTTCCTATCGAAGCAAGGGTAGCCGTGGCGATTACGGTAATATAGTCTGCCGGGGAAAGTGCGATCCCGAATGCCTGTGATACGAACACAACCGCGACTCCCTGCATGATGGAGGTTCCGTCCATATTGACGGTCGCTCCCAGCGGCACCGTGAAAGATGAAATTTTCTTGGATACCCCCATTTTTTTATCCAGCGTTTCAATGGACAGGGGGATCGTCGCATTGGAGGTTGCCGTGGAAAACGCGAATCCCATGACTGGCAGGAATTTGCGGATAAATTTTATCGGGTTTAATCCCGTAAATAACTTCAGCAGTATCTGATAGACCCCAAAGCCCTGCAGCAGCAGTGCGAGGAAGACGGCCGCCATATATTTCAGCATCGGTATAAACGCGTCGAAACCAATTCCCGCAAATGTCTTTGCAATCAGGCAGAACACGCCGAATGGTGCGGCTTTCATAACTGTCATCGTCATATCCATCATGAGATCATTAAATTCAGCAAAGAACTGGGCAACAGATGCAGCCCTCTCACCTCTTTTAGCCAGAAGAATCCCAATAAAAATAGCAAAGAAAATAATCTGCAGCATGTTGCCTTCCGCAAGTCCCTGAATCGGGTTCTTCGGTATGATATCCAGCAGGGTATCTGCAAATCCTGCCGTCTCTGCGGCCGAAGTCTCTGCCGTCTCGATACTGCTGATGTCCAGGCCAACGCCCGGGTTAATCAGATTGCCGATTCCCAGTGCCAGCGTAATCGCTGCCGCCGTGGTAAACAGATAAAACCCTATGGTTTTCACACCGACTTTTCCAAGAGTCTTAGTGTCCCCGATTGCCATGCTTCCGCAGATCAGGGAACAGAATACAAGCGGCACGACCAGCATCTGCATGGCCCGCAGGAAACCGTTCCCGATTACATAAAAGATTCCGTCTATAATCACTGTATCTCTGACATATCCCTCCGGGACCCAGTAGTGCAGAACGATTCCCGCAAAAGCCCCTAGCAGGAGGCTGATAAAGATCAGTGTCGTAAGTCCTGGTTTTTTCCTCTTCCTTTCTTTCATCTACATTCCCCTTTCTTTTCTCTTGTTCTCATTAGCTGTACTATAATCGGAAACATAATCCGCCACATATTCTCTCAGTGCTTCCTTCCATCCTGACGGCTGCTGTATGCCGCACATCCGAAGCATCATATTGTCCAGTACTGTATACTCCGGCCCCTCGAATCCCGGCTGTCTTCCGCCCATTTTTATCGGGACCAGTTCTACTTCTTCTCTCCCAAGCAGTCTGAGAATTTCCTGTGCCAGAGCGTATCTGCTGCAGTGTCCGGCACAGACTGCATGGTAAATGCCCTCCTGTTCAGCCTGAATCAGGCGCAGGATCACCCCGGATAGTTCCTTCGCACTTGTCGGGCATGCAAAGTCATCCACGGCTGCCTCGATCCGCATTCCTTTCCCAGCCTGCTCAATGATTGAATTTACAAAGTTACTTCCTTCTGACCCATAAACCCAGGAGCTCCGGATGATCAGGTGCTTCGGCGCCAGCTCTTTCACGAAGTTCTCGCCTGCAAGTTTTGACTTTCCATATACTGTTCTCGGATTGGGTGTGTCAAACTCATGGTGGCTTTGCTCGTTTGTATCCCAAAAAATATCGTCCGTGGATATCTGGATGATTCTCGCGTCTATCTTTCTTGCAATCGCACTCAGGTTCCTTGCCCCGAGGGCGTTTACTTTATATGCTTCTTCTACATTTTCCTCACACGCCTGTACATCTGTCATACCCGCACAGTTGATGATTGTGTTCGGGCGGTTCCTGCTTCCGAATAAATTCACATCCCCGGCACAGGTGATATCCAGGTCCTCGATATCCGTCTCAAAAAGCTCAACATCACGCATATCCAACATATTGCGTATCATGGTCCCCACTCGTCCGGCTGCCCCTGCAACCCATATCTTCCCATAATCGTATCCCATCATTCTTCTCCTTTTCAAATCTTTCCCTTAAAAAAGGTTCTCTAAACTTCGCTATTATAAATGGAATCGTCCTGTTTTTCAAGTCCATTTTTCTGGAATCTGCATATAGTGTAATAAGAACTTTTTCAGGACTCTGAGTATGTATCTCCTTATCCCTATTATAATTGTACTGTTTTTTGTTTTATTCTTGTCGTATTACCATAGAAAAAAGCAGGCCGTCCAGAAAGTCGGCCGGATGTCTTATGCATGGAAATGTGACCTGCTGAACGAACTCGCCGTTCCTTTTGGCTTTTCCTATCAATTTGTCCAGGATATCTTTACTTTCAGGGACGATGCATGGCAGAAAGAGTTCGGGTACGGGGAATTTTATGATCTGAATGCATTGTCCATGCACATGATACTGGACTGCGAACCTGTATACTTCAACTATCATGGGAAAACCTGGCTGATCGAATTCTGTAAGGGACAGTACGGGATTAATACAGGCGCGGAAGCCGGTATTTACCACGCAGACTCGGTCGTACCCCCGGCACTCCGGCCCCAGACGGTCTTTACAGCCGCCGCAGAGGATGAGGTTCTGCCTGTTAAACTGCGGCTGACCGGGCCTGACTGCCCGCTTTTTTCCATTTCTCAAAAACAATGGCGCGTATCCGGCTTTGTCATGGGCACCTTCACTGCCCCGGAAGATCTGATTCTCGAAGCAACCGTTACATTCCCCGATCCGGACATGTGTACGGCCTTCACCCGTGCCATGAATGGCCTCGGCTACAAAAGCAGTGAACTGCTCACATACCAGAATACAGTACAGTTCTACTTCACAAGGCCGAAATCAGCTCCGCTCATGGCACCCGATGTCTTTCTGGAAAAATACAGGCTCCTGCAGGGTGATATCTTCTGTGAGCTTTTCCTGTGGCTCACTAATCCTTTTTTTACGACCGTGGACCGGCTGCTTTACCTTTACTACACACATCCCTGCCTTTTTGAGAGGATTCTCTGTATCAGAATGTTTCAGAAGCACAGGAGGAAAAGACAATGAGCTGGTATGAGCGTATTTCACGGGCATTTGTACAGGCGCCTGTCGTCCCCTTAAACAGCAGGTCCCGCTTCGTGCTGATGAGCGACTGTCACAGGGGGGTCGGCAATCACAATGATAACTTTATGAAAAACCAGAATGTATATTTTGCCGCACTAAATTATTATTATGAAAAAAATTATACCTATATGGAATTGGGAGATGGGGATGAATTGTGGGAAAACCGTTCACTTTCCCAGATTATTGATATTCACAGTGACGTCTTCTGGCTGCTTTCAAAATACCGGAGAGAAAACAGGCTCTATCTGCTGTACGGCAACCATGACCACAGCAAACGCCACTGCCATTATTGCCAGAAGCACTGTTCCACCTACCATGTAAGCGGCCAGAACGATGAATCGCCCCTTTTTCCTGGTGACTGCTATCTGCAGGGGCTGATTTTAAAAGATACAGAGCATGGAAATGACCTGTATCTGATCCACGGCCATCAGGCAGACTTTTTAAACAGCACACTCGCCCCTCTGGCAAAGCTGCTCGTCCGTTATATCTGGAAGCCGCTCGAAGCAATCGGGGTGTCCGATCCTACGAGTGCGGCAAGAAATTATACGAAAAAGAAAAAAGTGGAGAAACGATTGACAGACTGGGCCATACAGGAGCATAAGATACTCGTGGCCGGGCATACACACCGTCCGATGATTGGCAGTTCACAGGCACCCTATTTTAACACGGGAAGCTGCGTACACCCCCGGTGCATCACCTGTATTGAAATCCAGAACCGGATGATGATACTCGTCAAGTGGACGCTGCGCACCCGGGAAGACAGGTCCCTGTATGTAGCACGGGAAGTTCTGGAAGAATACAGGCTGTAACAAAATTTGGAAATACCATCGTTTTACAGGACCCCCAGATGTTCCAGCAGGATCTTCACCCCCAGAAGGATCAGGATGATTCCTCCTGCGAGCTCTGCTTTTGATTTGTATTTTGTCCCAAACACATTCCCGATCTTTACTCCGGCGGCCGACAGGATGAATGTAGTCACTCCTATAAAAGATACGGCGGGGATGATATTCACACGGAGAAATGCAAAGGTGATTCCCACCGCCAGTGCATCTATACTGGTTGCCACGGCCAGAACAAACATCGTTTTTATGTCCAGGGAATCACTTGTATTTTCGCATTCCCCCGAGAGTGATTCCCTGACCATGTTCACACCGATGATTCCAAGCAGGATAAAGGCGATCCAGTGGTCTACAGCCGTGATTTTATCCTGAAACTGTACGCCCAGAATGTAACCGATGAGCGGCATCAGTGCCTGAAACCCTCCAAACCACAGTGCAACAATAGATACTTTTTTCACGGTAATCCTGGGCATCGCCAGGCCCTTACAGACGGACACCGCAAATGCATCCATTGATAATCCTACTGCCAGTAAAAATAATTCTATAAATCCCATTCTTTTTTCCTCCTGTGTAATGAATCTGACGTGGGTTAGAATAAAAGGGCAAAAAAAAGACACATGTACAGCAAATAAACTGTACATGAGTCTCATTAATTAAGATAAGCCAGACTTTCCAGTCAGTATGTTGACTTACCACGCATATCCTGCGCCAATTACTCCCTCACGGACTGATTAGTATTCTATCATCCAAAGACTGCAATTTCAAGTATTTTATTTATTCATTATCCGAATAGTCGTCTTCACTCTGCTTTACAGTGACACCCTGCTTTTCAAAATTGACTTTCTTCCAAACATTTTTATGTTCTGTTATCTCTGTGTCTTCTCTCCACTTCTTCAGAAGAGAATCATACTGCTCCTGCTTTCTCTCTTCCACAATGGATTCCTTCTTTGCATCGGTAGCTTCTCTGTCAAGGAAACTGGTCACTTTTGCCACATAAATACCTGAATCCGTATCAACGATGTCTGTGACGTCCCCTTCATTCTCAAGAGCATCCGCTGCCTTCACCAGATCTGCATTCGGGGATGTGGAATCGGCATCAAATGTAGCTGTCTTTACTTCCTGTCCTGCTTCCTGTGCCAGAGCCCCTATATCCGGATTGTCCCCTGCTTTTAAGCTGTCTGCAAATTCCTGTGCCTTCTGCTTCTGGGCCGCTTTCTCGTCATCAGTCATGGCCTCTGAATTACCATCCGCATCTGTCTTATTATAAGAGAACAAAACATACTGCATGCTCTTCTGCGCGGCCTCTTCATCAGACACCTCTTCGTCAACGCCTTCCTTCATCGGCTGGTCCATCCTGCTCTGTATGGTAGCAAGCTCCAGGTACTTCTTTACATTCTTCTCATACCCGGAAACCGCCTCTTTGTCCTCCAGGGTGTTATCTTCTACAAAGAGATTAGCTGCCTTATCAATCGCCTTTTTATCATCATCAGTCAGTTCAATATCATAATCCGCCGCATGCTGGTTCAAAAGATACATGTTCTCCAGAGCCTCAAGGAGACTTTCTTTCATACCGTCTTCGTAGGTCTTGCCATCCTCAACCTCCTGCTTCCACATGTCCTCACCAGTCATCCCCATCATACCCGCATAATAGGTCTCATACTGAGCCTGCTGCATTCTGGCATAAAAATTGGCAACACCCAGTGTGATCTTATCCTTTCCAACCTCTGCCACGACCGCATCATTATCCATAGAACGGCTGCATCCTGCCAGAGATGACACTGCAAGGGCTCCCGCTGCCGCCATAATTATCAATTTCTTTCTGAACTGTCCCATAATATCCTCCTACGTACATTCTAACTTCATTATTATAGCCTTTTTTTATTATTCTAACAAGCCTTTTATATCATTTAACAGCTTTTTCACCAATTCCAGAACGTCCTCGTCCTTTGTCTTCCCGCTGCGCCCCTTCTTCTGGTACAGGAAATACGGCGGTGTGTCGGCCTTGAATACAAGGCTGCCATTGTAGGCCTTGAGAAGTCCCGGTATTTTCTGCGGCTGTACCTTTGCTTTCTCATACATGGTAAGCTGGTATGCATCTCCTTTTTGCTCCACTGCCGTTACATAGGCAGAATGAGCCAGCGCCTTTAAGCCTGCAATGTTCAAAAGCTGCTGCACCTTCCTCGGGATGTCGCCGAAACGGTCGATGAGTTCTTCGATCATATCGTCCATCTCCTCTTCATTCTCAATGCTGGCAATCCGTTTATAGACATCCAGCTTCTGGAATTCATTTGCAATATAAGACTCTGGAATATACGCATCGATATTCAGGTCGATGGAGGTTGTATACACATCTTCTTCCATCTCCCCCTTCAGCTGTTTCACGGCCTCATTGAGCATCTTACAGTACAGGTCATATCCCACGGCCTCCATATGGCCGTGCTGCCGGGCGCCTAGGAGGTTGCCCGCCCCGCGTATTTCCAGATCCCGCATGGCGATCTTAAACCCGGAACCAAGATCCGTAAATTCACGGATCGCGGCGAGGCGCTTCTCCGCAATTTCTTTGAGCATCTTATCCCTTCTGTACAGAAGAAACGCATATGCCATACGGTTCGAACGCCCGACCCTCCCCCGAAGCTGGTAGAGCTGGGAGAGTCCCAGCCGGTCCGCATCGTGGATGATCATTGTATTTACATTGGAAATATCCAGTCCCGTCTCAATGATCGTCGTGGAAACGAGGACATCAATATCACCGTTAATGAAGTCATACATAATATTTTCCAGTTCCCGCTCGTTCATCTGGCCGTGGGCAAACGATACTACGGCATCCGGGACAAGCCTCTGGATCCTGCCCGCCACATCTGCGATGTCGCTGACACGGTTGTATACATAGTAGACCTGTCCGTCACGGGACAGTTCTCTTTCTATGGCCTCCCTGACCATCTCGTCATTGTATTCCATTACATAGGTCTGAATCGGCATACGGTCCATCGGGGCTTCTTCCAGCACGCTCATATCCCTGATTCCGATCAGGCTCATATGGAGCGTTCTGGGAATCGGTGTGGCTGTCAGAGTCAGTACGTCTATATTTTCTTTCAGCTTCTTGATCTTCTCCTTGTGTGTGACCCCGAAACGCTGCTCCTCATCAATAATCAGCAGGCCTAAGTCTTTGAACATGACATCCTTTGACAGGACCCTGTGTGTTCCGATCACAATGTCCACAAGGCCTTTCTTTAAATCTTCCACCGTCTTCTTCTGCTGCGTGGAAGTCCTGAATCTGCACAGGAGGTCCACCCTGACCGGGAAGTCTTTCATCCTCTGTACAAACGTGTTGTAATGCTGCTGGGCCAGAATCGTAGTCGGCACAAGATAAACGACCTGCTTTCCCTCCTGAACCGCTTTAAAGGCGGCCCTGATTGCAATCTCAGTCTTCCCATACCCGACATCCCCACAGATCAGACGGTCCATGATCTTCCTGCTTTCCATATCCCGTTTAGTGTCGGCAATCGCCTGGAGCTGGTCGTCCGTTTCCTCAAAAGGAAACATCTCCTCAAATTCCTTCTGCCATACGGTGTCCGTCTCATAGGCATACCCTTCGGCCTGCTGCCTTGCCGCATACAGCTCTACCAGGTCCTTCGCAATCTCCCTGACTGCTCCGCGTACCTGGCTCTTTGTCTTCGCCCACTGGCTCGTTCCCAGCTTGTTCAGCTTTGGTTTCTTTGCGTCCGCCCCCGCATACTTCTGGATCAGGTCCAGCTGGGTCGCCAGAATATAAAGCGCGCCTCCCCCGGCATAGGTAATCTTCATGTAGTCTTTCGTGATTTTGTCTACTTCAATCTTTTCGATGCCCTGATAAATTCCCAAACCGTGGTTTTCATGTACAACATAGTCCCCGGCCTTCAGTTCCGAGAAGTTCTGGATCTTCTGCCCCTCATAGACTTTCCGGCGTTTCTTCTTTTTGTGTTTCCCGAAAATATCGGTCTCTGAGATGACCATGAACTTCAGCATCGGATATTCATATCCCTCTTCCACATGCCCGTACGCAACCATGATCTCCCCGGGCTGTACGATGCGGCCCATATCCTCGCTGTAAAAACTGCTCAGGTCATAATCCCGCAGATCCTCTGCAAGACGCCGTGCACGCGTCCTGGAGCCGGAAAGGAGGATCACGCGGTACCCATTTCTTTTCAGCCTCTTCAAGTCCCTCGTCAGCATTTCGAAGCTGTTATTGTACGGATTTACACCCTTTGTCTGAAGACTGTAAGTATCCCGCACATGAAAAGAACCGCATTTTGACTCCAGCGTCGTCAGTCCGATCCCGTAATACTGGTTCATCTTCTCCACAAGCTCTTTTGTGGAAAACACACGCAGATCCTCTTCCTCATCCTGAATTCCCGCGGCCTCCCTGTTTTTCTGACTGTTCAGGAATTCTTCCTCCACCTCGTCCAGACGTTCCAGAAGTCGTACAGGTTCATCCAGAAATAATATACTTTTTGAAACTGGGAAATAATCCAGAAAGGAAACACAGTCTGCACTGTCCCCCTGAAGCTCTGCGGCGGGGTAAATCACGACCTCGTCCAGA
The DNA here is from genome assembly GCF_003479085.1 of Clostridium sp. AF19-22AC. NCBI lineage: Bacteria > Bacillati > Bacillota > Clostridia > Eubacteriales > Clostridiaceae > Clostridium > Clostridium sp. AF19-22AC. The sequence goes on from NZ_QUGN01000003.1 coordinate 52,567, forward strand.
TTCTCAACCGAACGCTGGCTCTCCACGTCAAACGTACGGATCGAGTCCACCTCGTCGCCCCACAGTTCTATACGGACGGGAAGCTCTTCTGTCAGGGGGAACACGTCCAGAATCCCGCCTCTCACGGCAAACTGTCCCGGCCCCTCGACTTCTGTCTCTCTCTCATACCCCATCGCTGAAAGTTTTTTCTGGAGTTTTGTAAAATCAACGGCCCCCTCTCCTGAAATATGAATCCTCTTTTCAGAAATGTCATTAAGCGGGGACATTCCATCCAGAAAAGCATCGATCGTCGTAATGATAGTAATCCCGTTTTCAGTCCCCCCGGCATCTCCTGCTGAAGCACTGCCTTCATTTCCGGTCTCAAAAATTGCCTTTACCACTTCCATGCGCTGCTTTACAAGATACTTGCCCTTGATATCAGCATGGTAAAAGAGCAGGTCCTTTGCCGGGTAAAGGTACACATCCTCATCCAGAAAGCGATATTCCTCATAGGCTTTCTTCGCCTTTTCATCACTGGAAAAAGCGATGATTTTGTAAAAACAACCATCGCTTAATGCATACATCAGGTGCGTCTTCTGTGAGTTGACACATCCCGCGATCTGCAGGATTCCTTTTTCCTTTTTTCGCTTTGAAAAAATCTCATTATACTCCGCCAGCTCGGAAAGCGGCGCTAAAAAAGCCTGCATAAGTCTACTCTTCCTTCTTTTTGCGGTTATATTCATTCATCGCGGCCTGAATCTCCCCGGCCGTAATCATTTCCACGGCATGTACCGCCTGACTGTAGCCTTCTTCCATCAATTCATGCTCCGCTTTTGTAAAATGCCCAAGCACATAGTCTGCCAGATCATACCTCGGCGGCTTTTCACCAACGCCAACCTTAATCCGTGGAAATACCTGACTTCCCAGATGTGCAATGATGCTCTTGATCCCATTGTGCCCTCCGGCACTTCCCTTTGCCCGGATGCGCAGCTGTCCGACGCCGAGGCTCACATCATCATAAATAATAATCAGTTCCTGCTCAATATCCACCTTGTAGTAATCCACGAGACTGATAATACTCTCACCGCTGAGATTCATATAAGTCATGGGCTTTGCCAGAATCACCTTCTGGCCCCCGATAATGCCTTTCCCTATGAATGCACGGTGCTTCCTCGTGTCCACTGATATATTATATTGGCCAGCAATGGCATCAATGACTTCAAATCCCACATTATGCCTTGTTCCTTCGTATTGTTTATCCGGATTTCCCAATCCAGCAATAATATACATAACTTTCACCTCTTCATGCAGGGCCGTAATTAAAAATTAAACACAGCCTGAATTTTCCAAATGTGGCTGATACGCCGCATCTCCATACATTTTACAGGATTGCATCCTATTTGTCACGTAAAAGCCGCGAATATTTTTCGGTTTCCCGTCATACACTTATAAAAAGCGAAATGGAAATAAAATGGCTAACATGGGAGGTCTTTTTCATGGGTTCTAAAACTAAAATCATCGTTCTGCATATGAAAGAAATCATTTATACCGCAGTTTTTGTGGCACTGGGCATACTGCTTGTCATTCTGCTGGTAGTTATGTTCCGTCCCGGAGGGAAAGATAAAAGTGCAGATGCGAAAAAACAGTACACTCCGGGGGTCTACACTTCAACACTGACTCTGAACAACACAAACCTGGAGGTCGAAGTATCCGTGGATGAGTCACATATCAACTCCATCCGCTTCTCCAATCTGGATGAGGCGATGACAACCATGTTCCCGCTCATCCAGCCGGCAATCGAAGAAATTGCTGATCAGGTCTATGATAAGCAGTCGCTCGAGGAAATTTCGTTATCCGATGATACCCCGTACACATCCCAGGTGATCCTGGATGCAATAAAAGAAGCCACAGAAAAAGCCGCAGTGAAATAATTCTGCGGCTTTTGTATGTGTGGATTATCCTTCCACAATCAGATACTGACCATTCTGCAGTGCGAATACTTCTGACGCTTCTTCCAGTTCTTCCGGAGTCATCGCATCGACATCGATCCCGCTCTCCTCAAAATATTCCCTTACCTCGTCAATGGAATCAACAACCACTGCCATGCAGTCTTCCAGGAAGGCTTCTGCCTCCTCCAGTGTCTCAGCCACAGGTTCGTCAAACAGCTGGGACTGTTTCTGCAAAAATGTAAGTAAACATTCCTCATCGTATTCATTCATGACTTTCCACCTCCCTATCATTGATAAATTCAAAGATCTCAAGCGGCGAATCCATAATCAGTTCAGCTCCCGCTTCTCTGAGGGCTTCTCTGCCCCTGAATCCCCAGGATACTCCTATGGTCTTCATCCCGGCCGCTCTCCCTGTCGCAATGTCCACTTCAGAATCGCCGATATACAACGTCTCTGACGCATCTGCCTGTAGCTTCTGCGCAATATCGAGCGCTGCCGCAGGGTCCGGCTTTCTTGGTACGCCCTCTTTCTGGCCCTGTATCCACTGAAATGTATCCGTGCCGAAAATCTCTTTCACGACGCTCAAAGCATCTCTGTCCGGCTTGTTGGACAGTACCGCCATCCTGATTCCCGCCGGCTTAAGCTTTGATAGCAGTTCCATGATCCCGTCATACGGTACTACATGATATGTGCATCCGGTCTTAAATATGCGGTCATATCTTTGCATGGCCTCGTCAAGCCGTGCCAGATCCTTCTCACCTGACGCTTTCAGGGATTTCTCTAAAAGCACCTTAGCGCCGTTGCCGACAAACATCCGGCATTCATCCCGGGTGATCGGTGGAAGTCCCATCTCTTTCAGTGTCTCATTCACAGAAAAAGTCAAAGAATCCAAAGTATCTGTCAATGTTCCGTCTAAATCAAAAATGCAAGCTTTATACATGGTTCCTCTCCATACCTTCCTTATTATCGTATCTGTATAGAACAGTTACTTATAATCTACGTTTATCATAGTATGAAGTCATGGAAATTTCAACCATAAATAGGGATTTTTTCTGAATGTGTTTATCCAAGCAGGTACTGCTTCATTACTTTCAGTGCATTTTTCTCCAGACGGCTGACCTGTGCCTGTGATATCTTGATCTCCTCGGCCACTTCCATCTGGGTCTTTCCTTCAAAGAAACGGAGGGTAATGATATAGCGCTCCCGCTCATTGAGACGCTCCATCGCGGCTTCCAGTGACAGCTCCTCTACCCAGTTTTCCTCCTTATTCTTCTTATCGCTCACCTGGTCCATGACATACAGCGTATCCCCCCCGTCCGAGTACACAGGCTCATGCAGGCTCATAGGCATCTGTATGGCATCCAGAGCAAAGACGATATCCTCTTTGGAGATTCCGATCTCCTCTGCAATCTCCTGCACGGTAGGCTCCTTTAAATGCTTCTTCATATAGCCTTCCTTCGCATAGATTGCCTTATAAGCGGTATCCCTTAAGGACCTGCTGACACGGATGGAATTATTGTCCCTTAAATACCTTCTGATTTCCCCGATAATCATTGGAACTGCATAAGTAGAAAACTTCACCGCCCTGTCCGGGTCAAAATGGTCCACCGCCTTCATGAGTCCTACGCAGCCGATCTGGAACAGGTCATCCGCATTCTCATTACTGCTTGAAAACCGCTTAATCACACTTAAGACCAGCCTTAAATTCCCTTTAATATACTGTTCCCGCGCCTCTTCGTCCCCTTCCTTAATACGGGAAAACAAAGCCACCTTCTCTTCTTCTTTCAAGAGTGGGAGCTTCGCTGTATTGACACCACATAATTCCACTTTATTCAAAGCCATAATAAAAATCCTCCTAGACGAAAATTTGATCTAGTAAAATCATTCTCATTCTGGCCGGCAGTTATTCTTTGGGGAGAAAATTAAAAAAAGTTTTAGTCCTTGACAATACGATTCGGCTCTGGTGGGATAACGCAAGTTGAATTTAGAGATTCTTTTGTGTATAATGGTAAAAAACAGATGGATAGGAAATATTATGTGTACAGGAAAAACAGGAATACGCAGGCAGGTTTTAGAAGAAATTATAGATTTGGCAAAGTTTTATGATCTTTCAAGGGTCATTTTGTTCGGCTCAAGAGCCAGAGGATGTTATCTGGAAAAAAGTGATATTGATCTGGCTGTAGAGGGAAAGAATATCGTGGACTTTGCATTGGATGTGGATGAAAAGACAGATACCTTACTGCAGTATGACATCGTGGATTTGTCAACAGCCCGGGAAGAATTATTGGAAAACATCAGGAAGGATGGGATCATATTATATGAGAAAATTTGATAATTACTGCAGCAATCTGGCTGTTTTGGAAAAAGCATATAAAGAAGATATTCAGAATGAATTTATAGTTTCGGGGATTATAGATAAATTCTTCATTCAATTTGAACTTGGATGGAAAGTATTGAAGGAATTCATTCTGTACGAAGGAAGTTCCATAGGAAAGACAGGCTCACCGAGGGCTATCATAAAAGAGGCCTATCACATCTTTGATTTCATGGACGAAACTATATGGCTTCATATGCTAAAAGATAGAAATGATACAAGCCATATATATGATGGCAATCTGGCAAAAGAACTGGCAGCAAGAATTTTAAAGGAATATATTCCTGAATTTGTATCGACGAGGGAGAACCTGTTCCGCAGGTATAAGGATATTGTGGGGGAAAAACAATTTGATTAATATGTATAAACTGGCGCCATTAAATAAATCGGGAATTCTTTTGTATAGCGCCAGTTTATAATTTTTTTGTCTTACAACTCTGTTTTCATCATTCCTTTATCGAATTCAGGATTGAAGTAATAATAATTCTTTGAATCCAGTTTTTCTTTCGTTTTTTCTAATGCTTCCCCGAATCTCTGGAAATGCACGACTTCTCTCGCCCTTAAGAATTTCAGTGGTTCTCTGACCTCAGGGTCGGGAATCATCCGCAGCAGGTTGTCGTATACTGTTCTTGCTTTCTGTTCTGCCGCAAGGTCCTCCGTCAGGTCTGTAATGGCATCGCCCTTGGACTGGAATTCGATGGACGTAAATGGCAGCGCGGATGCGGCCTGCGGCCAGAGAGCGGTCGTATGGTCTATATAGTAGGCATCAAATCCTGCCTCTTTTGCCTGCTCAATTGTCAGGTGCTTTGTCAGCTGATAAACCATCGCGCAGATAATCTCCATATGCGCCAGTTCTTCTGTACCGATATCTGTCAAAAGACCGCCCACCTGTTTCACAGGCATGGTATACCTCTGTGAAAGATACCGCATGGATGCGGAGAGCTCTCCGTCGGGTCCGCCGTACTGGCTGATGATCATCTGGGCCGTCTTCGGACAGGTTTTTGTAATTTTAACCGGAAACTGTAATCTTTTTTCATATATCCACATTTAAACACACGCTCCTTCCCAGGGCATGGGACCGTCCTGCCAGCAGAACTTCCCGCCACTCTCACAGTAAATGATGCAGTCTCTCGTCAGGGGATAAAACTTTGCTGCAAATTGTTTTTTCAGCTCATCCCTCTCCTTCGTTTTCTGACTGTACATATCGAGTGCCTGGGTGTCACTCATATGAGTATCCAGATACAACGTCAGATCGTCCAGTAAAAAACTTGTCTCTGCTATTTTGGTTAGCAGCGTTTCTCTTTCCCTCTGCTCCTCAGACTTCGGTGCAGCTTCTTTGATATCCTTCTTTTCAATTTCCGCCGCAAAAAACGGCTTGTTCAGATCCCGGAAAATGGTACCTGCAGCCATCGCTTCTTTTTCATCATATAACGCGCCCCATTGCTGAATCGGAATAGACGCAATTGCCAAATGTTCTTCCTGCATAAAAAAATCTCCTTTCTCCACATAAATGAATACACATCTGTGCACACTTAGTATGTGGAGAAAGAAGATTTCTACGTTATAAAAACGCATCCATTTTTGTCAAAATATATGACAGCACTTACCTATTCCCAGCTGTCCCATTTATCGGCCAGATTGTTGATCTGATTTTCAAATTTTGCCTTATCCTTGTTGGCGATGCCTTCGTTCCTGTAAATAACATCCAGAAGCCGCCTTCCAGCCGCAAGCAGTCTCTCGAATGCCGCATCTGCTTTCTTTTGTGCAGGTTTTTTGGCTTTTACAGGGATCCTTACGCCCTCGCTGAGGATCTCATTTGCTGCAAGGTCTACTTCTCCATTCGGGAAAGGCGCCCACGCCGGACATCCGAATTTCTCTTCTATCGTCGCTGCAAACTCATCTGTAACCCCATCTTCCCCATGCACGACAAACACATGTTCCAGAGGCGTCTTGAAACCGCCAAGCCAGTCTAAAAGCCCATTCATATCCGCATGGCCGCTGACTCCGTGCAGACTCTCTATCCTTGCGTGTACTTCGATCGGCTCTCCGAAAAGCCTGACATTCTTTTCCCCTTCCAGAAGCCTCCTGCCCAGAGTTCCATTTGCCTGATAACCTACAAATAAAATCGTACACTCCGGCCTCCACAGGTTATGCTTCAAATGGTGGCGGATTCGCCCGGCATCACACATGCCGGATGCAGAAATAATAACCTTCGGCTTTTCAATCAGATTAATCATCCTTGAATCATCACTTGTTGTAGATGTCTTCAATCCCGGGAATACAAGAGGGTTAATCCCCGCATTGACCAGTTTCAGGGCATCCTCATCGAAACATTCCCTCATATTTTTTGAAAAAACCTTCGTGGCCTCGATTGCCAGAGGGCTGTCGAGATAAACCTCAAAATCCGGATACTCTTTCAGCAGATTCTGCTCCTTGATCTCCCGGATGAAATACAGCATCTCCTGCGTCCTGCCGACTGCAAAAGAAGGAATGACTACATTTCCCTTTCTGTCAAATGTTTCCCTCAGGACCTTTGTAAAATCTTTCAGGTAGTCTATCTTCTCTGTAGAATGGACACGGTTGCCATAGGTGGACTCAATCACAACATAGTCGGCTGCTTCTGTATAACTCGGATCTTTGATAATAGGCTGATTGGTATTGCCTACATCACCAGAAAATACAATCTTCTTGGAGATATCCCCCTCTGTTATCCACACTTCAATACTTGCTGAACCAAGCAGATGCCCGACATCCGTAAAGCGTACTTCAACCCCGTCGCAGATCCTGATTCTCTCTGAATACTGGCAGGGTACAATCCGTTCTATGGCATCCAGTGCATCCTGCATCACATAGATTGGTTCGAATACCGGCTGTCCTGCACGCCGTCCCTTCCTGTTCCTCCATTCTGCCTCAAATTCCTGGATATGGGCGCTGTCACGAAGCATAATATTGCACAGGTCAGCAGTTGCAAAAGTCGTGAATATCTCGCCCTTGAAGCCTTTCTTAGCCAGCAGCGGAAGTAACCCGGAATGGTCAATATGCGCATGGGTCAAGAGCACATAGTCAATATCCGTCTCCGGAATCGGAAGTCCCGGATTTTCATACAGGTCCGGCCCCTGCTCCATACCACAGTCCACAAGAATATTCTTCCCTGCCGCCTGCAGCAAATGACAGCTTCCCGTTACTTCATGGGCTGCTCCGATAAAAGTCAATTTCATAAGCTTCACCAACCCTTTTCTTTCTATTGTAGCATCTTTCCCCCGAAACTAACAGGGGAACTTTGGAAAATGTGGGAGGGGATTTTGAGGTAAAGGGCCGCCGTGTGGGAGGGGGGATGCCGTGTCGGGAAGCGGGTTTCAGGGGAAACTGCCCCTAATTAAAACGGGAGAGGAAATGCGGGCACCGCAGGTATTCGGCCGAACTCCTAATGAGTTCGGCCTGCAACCTGCTTACACACAGGACTTGTGGTCCTGTGTGTATCCCGCCTTTCCCTTCCCGTTTTGATAAAGGGCAGTAATCCCTGAAAGACGCCTCCCGACACGGCATCCCCCCTCCCACACGGCTACGTTCATCCAATCGGTACTCCACACACTTCCGATCGGTAAGTTCTACCAATACCGCGCATTTGAACTGGCTGGCGCGGTTCAAATGTGCTTTGTACGGTATCGTCATATGACATGCGTAAGCATGTCATACAACTTGCTTTATCACTTCCTATTGAGGACCACCCCGGGCAAAGCGATGGGGCCCCCGCGACTTTCTGGAGACAGCGCTGAGAATCCGGGTATGGCGTGCGGCGGGGGCTTTTAGGGGGATGGGATAAGCGGCTTGATGAAATTCCGGGGGAAATGGTGGATCACTTTACGGACCACAAGTCCGGAAAGTGAGTGGGCTACAGGCAAAAGTCATCAGGACTTTTGCCGCATGCGCACGGTGTCCGCTATTTCCCCCGGGATTTCATTTAGCCGCTTACCCGTTCCCCGACAGCCCCGCCGCACGCCATATCCGGATTCTCAGAAGCGTCCGGGCAAGCCGCCCTCCCCCCGCTTTACTCATACCTCACCATTTCGCGTTTCAGCCGCTGCATGATTTTTTTCTCGAGTCTTGATATGTAGGACTGGGATATGCCGAGCAGGTCTGCTACTTCTTTCTGTGTTTTTTCTTCCCCCTCGGGGTTATCCAGGCCAAAGCGCATTTTTACGATTAGTTTTTCTCTGCTTGACAGTTTGTTGATTGCTTTTACGAGCAGTTTTCTTTCTGCCTCGTTTTCCAGATCTTTGTATATGGTATCCTCGTCGGTGCCTAATATGTCGGACAGAAGAAGTTCGTTTCCATCCCAATCCACGTTCAGCGGTTCGTCGATGGAGACTTCCATCTTAGTCTTACTGTTCCTGCGCAGATACATGAGGATTTCATTCTCAATGCACCGGGATGCGTAGGTCGCGAGTTTGATCTTTTTGGTCGGGTTGAATGTGTTAATGGCCTTGATCAGCCCGATTGTACCGATTGAGATCAAATCTTCCACACCGACCCCTGTGTTATCAAATTTTTTTGCTATGTATACGACCAGCCTTAAATTATGCTCGATCAGAAGTTTTTTAGCCTCCTCGTCGTATTCGGAACCCAGATGCTGTATCACTTCGGTTTCCCGCTCTGTCTCCAGCGGGGCCGGCAGCACCTCGGAACCTCCGATGTAATGTATTTCTTTATGGTTCGGGAAAAAAATACTTCTAAAGTCTGGTATTACTTTTAATTTAAACTGCTGGGGTACTGCTACTTTTACAACCATTTTATATGCCTCCTAATAGGTCAGGATTTAAAATCATCTGATATTCTTCTTGTTCTGAAACACACTCTTCGCAAACTCCTATAAACGGCTTCTCTACCCATCTCTCTTCCTTTAAGTGGATGCACATTTTCCGGATGCGGAACACGGGCATGATACTCTCTTTTCCTACTGTACGGTATGGTATGTAATGAAAACCGTTTTTCATGTCATCATCTGTCAGAATAGACCTTGCCAGAGCTTTATCTACAACACTTACCGGCTCTTTCGACAAATTGTCTTCCAGAGCATTCCCAGTGTCAATTAACGCCTTTACTCTTTGTTCGCCTGCACTTGTATATAACGTAATCTCGCAAATCTTTTCCTGCAATGTCTTAAGTCTTGTAAGAAATTCCCAGATCCCCCTTATCAGGTAATAGCAGCCGACGGCCGCAGCAAAGAACAGACTTCCCGCACGCACGTATGGGTGCAGTGCCTGCAGAATCCCCCCATACAGGAAAGATGCGACATACAGCAAACCAAATGCTTTCCAAAATTGACTTTTTCCTTTGACCTTTAATCCTGTCTTGATCATTATTGTATTGACTGTTGTGTGGAACAAAATGAGTTTTATAATTCCCGGTACCGGAACAGCAATCACAGCACATGTAAGCCCTGCCCCGGCTACTCCCCCTAAATAAATGCGTCCATGTGTGGAAGGACATTTCAGCACCTGATTTACGGTAAGCAGTATTAGAGAATCCATCATAAAATTCACCAGAAACAACACGTCTATGTATAATTCATAGTACATGCTCCACCCTCTTTCTCGTTGGTACTAAATCGATTTGGCACTCAAGCAAGATTTATTATAAAGGGAAGAAGGGAAGAAAATTTGTCAGAAACTGACAGAAAAAAAATAATAATTTCGACACGGGGAATTGTTTTATGGGAAGGGGACGCCAGTATGGGGGAGGCGGGGGAAGGGTGTGGTGTTTTGAATGCCGGACGTTTAGACAAGAGTTTGTAATAGAAAATGAGCCTGCTATGCCGGACGAAATTTGATTTTGAGAATCAAATTTCGTCCGGCATAGCAGGCTCATTTTCTATAACGAACTCTAAGTCACACTTAAGGCAGTTCAAAACACCACACCCCTCCCCCGTCTCCCCCATACTGGCTGTCGCATCCAGCCGTAAAAGATTCCCCCGGAAGTCTTTATAGGAGTGGCAGCGTATTGATTCGCTGGGTGGACAAAACTGAAATCAGACAGAACTCCAGACTTTGATACTTAACCTACATGCTTCTCTGGCGATCAGCTTTCTCCCAGCCACTTTCCTGCCCCACCCTCCATACCGGGATGCACAGCTAAGTGGACGGACAGTCTGGGACCCGCGTGGGTTTCGATGCCGTTTTAAGGGGGCTTAGAGTGCACTTAGAAAGTGTTACAGCAAAAACGAGAAAAATGAAGGTCAGAATTTGGTGCCCAACACCAAATTCTGTAGCCAACTTGTGGAGAAATCATCAAGATTTCTCCGCATATTGGCTAGTGCCTTCATTTTTCTCGTTTTTGCTGTTATACTTTCTTAGTAAACGGTTCGCCCCCTGAAACGGCATCGAAACCCACGGCGGGTCCCAGTCTGTCCGTCCGCTTAGCGTCCCCCCACTTATTTCTTGAAGAAGTCCGGTATTTTTATAGACTGTTCTTTTACCTTGCTTGAAGGTGTCCTTGGCTGATCGAGTGTCGGAATTGTTCCGCCTGACGGTCTGCTTGTTGCCCCTGTCGGTCTTGCTGCCGCAGTTCTGCGCTCCGGATCAATCTGTGTCCTGCCGCTTACCATGTCTCCTGACGGGAGGATGGAACCGACCTTCTGCTGTCCTTCCAGTCTTGCTTTTAACTTGGAAGAGCTTCCGCCTACGTTATGTAAGCCGGTAGCAATGACTGTGATTGTTGCTTCATCAGATCTGGAATCATCATACATAGCACCGAAGATGATGTTTGCGTTCTCACCTGCAAGTTCCTGTACGTATTCTGCTGCATCAGATGCATCCATAAGGGTGATATCACCGGAAATATTGATGATAACATGGGATGCGCCCTGAATGGTTGTCTCAAGCAGCGGGCTGGCAACAGCCTGTTTTACTGCCTCTAATGCCTTATCGTCCCCGCGTCCTGCACCGATACCGATATGGGCGATACCCTTGTCCTTCATAACGGTCTGGATATCTGCGAAGTCGAGGTTGATCAGAGAAGGTACATTAATCAGGTCCGTGATACCCTGAATACCCTGCTGTAACACTTCGTCAGCTTTCTTTAAAGCTTCCGGCATGGTTGTCCTTCTGTCAACAACTTCCAACAGCTTGTCATTCGGGATGACAATCAGTGTGTCTACATTTTCCTTTAATTTATCAATTCCCGCAAGGGCATTGGACATACGTGTCCTTGATTCAAAACGGAAAGGCTTTGTGACAACGCCTACCGTCAGTGCTCCCTGCTCCTTTGCTATACGTGCTACGACAGGAGTCGCCCCTGTTCCTGTTCCACCACCCATACCGCAGGTAACGAATACCATGTCAGCACCTTTAAGTGCGGCTGAAATTTCTTCTGAACTTTCCTCGGCAGCCTTCTCCCCTACTTCCGGCTGTGCCCCGGCACCAAGTCCCTTTGTGAGCTTCTCACCAATCTGCATTAAAGTTGGTGCTTTGCATAACTGGAGTGCCTGTTTATCTGTATTGATTGCTATAAATTCTACACCTGCAATCTGCTCATCGATCATGCGGTTTACTGCGTTATTACCGCCGCCGCCGACTCCGATAACTATAATTCTTGCAGCTGCTTCTGATTCGTTGGTTTTAATTTCTAACAAGAGTGTTTCCTCCTTCGTCGTCCTATTAATATTATTTTATACATCCCTTATTCCCACAGGCATCGACACAACGCCATGCCAGCATGACTGTGACATCCGCCGCGGGGCCAAATCCCCGGCAGCCAGCTGTCGGGACCTTGACTTCAATCTACATTCCGGGTTCATTATGAATGCGGAATGACACAGCAGCAATGCCGCCGTTTTTATTGAACGATATAACTCAATAAGTATATAATATAGTCTTTTACATAAATAATCAATAGATTTTTGCTTATTTTCTCTTTTTTTTATTCAATTCATGAAGGCTTTACAGCTTATTTTTCAGCTTTTCTGTAAACCTGCCTGCCGGAGTATGGATTACGGGAACTCCTCCCCCGTCTGGCCATCTTCCTGATACTGGCTGTCCGTCTGATTCTGGCTGTCCTGCTGGTCCTGACTGTCCTGTTGGTCCTGACTGTCCTGTTGGTCCTGACTGTCCTGTTGGTCTTGTCCGTCCTGAGCGTCCCCTGTATCATCCTGATCTGTCCCACCATCGTCTTTTGACTTGTCCTGAGATGATTTTGGCACAAATCGGACTGCCTTGTCCGAGGCGTCAAAATTCTCCAGATGGAGTGTTCCCTCCTCGTCCGGATATTTTTCTGCCAGCTTCTCAAGGATCGGCGGTACCTGTGCGAGACGATCTTCATAATTGGTCTTGCCGAGCAGGACTTCCACAGTTCCGAAGTAGAGGTTCAGTTCACTGCCTGAACAGGTGATCCGGTCAGGAGTCAGTTCGTATTTTACAATAAGCTGTGAAATCTCTACGATTCGCTGGAATACATTTTTGTCTGATACCGGAAGTATTTTTCCCATCTTTACTTTGGATGCATCGATATCCATACCTTCTATATACGCGGCCCCATCCACTTTGTCTTTTGTCGTCAGAAGTGCCGTCCCTTCTTTATCAAAATAAAGATACTGGTTATTATAATCTATGTATCCGGTTATTTCCTTTTCCTTTACTGTCACACGTATGGACCAGGGTGCTTTCAGGGTGATCCTGGACGATTCTATTGTTGGCAGCTGCTTTGTATCTGCTTTGTTGAACTTCCACCATGCATACACGGAATTCATGCCGTACTTATCGCTCCTGATCCACTCGATCACATCATTTTCAGCTGTATATTTGTTTCCCTTCACTTCTATCTTTTGTATATGGAAGAGGAGGAGAAAAGCAAAAACGATGATTGCTATCCCTAAGACAAATGTCAAAAGTCCCAGAAATACACCCTTTCTCTTCTTCTTTTTTCTCTCAGGAGGACGGTACCCTTCCTTGTATAATACTTCATTTATATATGCTTCATCATCAAACTGTTCATATTTCTCACGTCTGCTCTTCTTACTCTGCTTTCCGCGCTTCATCGATCGTCCTCCTTATATTACTTATCTTATTGCCGTCTGCCCCTTCGGGTGCGTACGGTAATAAGATCTTCCCCTGCCCTATTCTATCAAATACAAGCCATTTTATACAAGACCTATTTTCCCAAACCGCTTACTCGCTTTTTTCAATCGAATTGGATACACTCAGCACGAGTCCCATTTCCAACAGCAGAAACATGACCGAGGTGCCCCCGTAGCTGATAAAGGGCAGTGTGATTCCGGTGTTCGGAATGGAGTTTGTTACAACCGCAATATTCAAAATCACCTGAATCATCATATGTGCCATTGCCCCTGCCGCAATCAATGCCCCCAGAAGGTCTTTCGCATGGGTTGCAATCACAAAAAAACGCCAGATCAGGATCAAAAACAACAGGATAATCAGGCTGGCCCCTACCAGCCCCAGTTCTTCACATATGATAGAAAAAATCATGTCGTTCTGCGCTTCCGGCAGGAATCCAAGCTTCTGCACACTTTCCCCGAGCCCTCTTCCAAACAGGCCTCCTGATCCGATTGCATACAGCCCCTGAAGTGTCTGGTATCCCTTTTCATACTGCTCCGGGTTTCTCCAGATTGCAAGCCGCTCCAGCCTGTAACTCTCCAGTGCCAGAAAGATTCCCATGAAACCTACCCCGGCACCGCCCATCCAGAGAAACTGGGCATACTTTGGGCTTGCCACGAAGATCAGCACTACCGCGATGCCCATGATTATGATCGCGGTACTTAGGTTGCTCGCCCCTACAAGAGCCACAATAGGCAGCACCGGTATCATCACCTTAACAAGCGTACGGAATTTCCCCATCTGCTTCACATTCTTTGTGACAAGGCAGGCAAGAAAAAGGATAATCGCCACCTTTGCAAACTCCGAGGGCTGAAAAGAAATCGGGCCCAAAGAAAGCCATCTTTTGGACCCGTTGTACTCATCTCCTATAAACATAACCGCTACCGATAAAAGGATTGCTGTCAGATACCCGAGCTTTGCCAGAGGCGCCCATTTATGGTAGTCGATATTCGCCACAATCAGCATCCCTGCCATCCCGAGTGCAGTTGCAAATCCCTGCTTTTTCAGGTAATAGAAAGAATCGTGAAACTTAACCCGTCCGTTGTAGGCACTGGTGCTGTATAAAAGGACCAGTCCGATTATCACCAGTAGTAACACAACAATCAGCAGTGTATAATCATACCGCTTCTTTTTAGCAGGACGCTCCAATATAAATTCACTCCTTATAACTGGTTTACAAGTTCTTTGAATTTATCTCCACGTTCTTCATAATTTTTAAACATTCCCCAGCTCGCACACGCCGGTGACAAGAGTACGGCATCCCCGGGAACAGCATTTTCCACACAGATATCCACTGCTTCCTCAAATGTATCAGCCAGAACCGTATCGGTGAAACCAAGCCGTCTGGCTGTCTCATCTATCTTCTCTCTGGTCGCCCCTAAAAGGACCAGCTTTTTCACCTTGCCGTCAAAAGCCTGTATCCATTCTTCATAAGAAGAATCTTTATCATATCCGCCGCCTATCAGGAGCGTCGGGCGTTTCATTGCCTGAATCCCCTTGATGGCTGCATCCGGGTTGGTTCCTTTGGAGTCATTATAATAGGCAACACCATTCTTTTCGGCAACAAACTCTATACGGTGCTCAACCCCCTGGAAATCCATGACCGTCCTGCGGATAATGTCCAGCGGAACTCCATATGCCGCTGCCATCCCAACTGCTGCCATGACGTTTTCATGATTATGCGTCCCCAGAAGCTTCAGCTCATCAATATGGCAGACCACCTCCGGTTCGCCGTCCATATTTAAGAGCATTCTGCCGCCGTCCAGATAGATACCTTTATCTAGTTTACGCCGGCTGCTGAAATATAGAACCTCTGCACTTACTTTTTCCGCGAATTTTCTTGTTACTTCGTCTTCATAATTCAAAACACATGTATCTTCTGCCGTCTGGTTCTTTGCAATATTCTGCTTTGCCCCAATATAGGCTTCCATCGTATGATGACGGTTCAGATGGTCCGGTGAAATATTCAGAATCGCACTCACCCGCGGGCGGAATGTATGTATGGTTTCCAGCTGGAAACTGCTCATCTCCGCAACAATCACTGATTCTTCCTTTGTTTCCAATGCAATGGCCGTGTAAGGGTTTCCAATATTTCCGACAACAAATGTGCTTTCCCGGTAATTCTTCATGATCTCACCTAAGAGTGCGGTCGTCGTTGTCTTCCCGTTTGTTCCTGTAATCGCAAGGACATCGCCTTTTCCGAATACATAGGCCAGCTCTATCTCACCCCATATGGGGATGTCTTTTTCTCTCATCTGCCCTACAACTGCAAGATCGGTAGGAACCCCCGGACTCATGACTGTCAGAGATAGTGTGTCCAGAATCTCCTGCGGCAGTTCTCCGAGAACCACCTGCATATCAGCCCCTTCTGTCTGTCCTGTCAGTATTTCTTTGCGGATACTCCCCGCATCCAGAGAAGCGTTGCCATCATATAAAATCACATCTGCCCCTTGTTTCACAAGCAGTCTGCCGGCCGCTATCCCGCTGATACCAGAACCGAATACCAGCACTTTTTTCTCTCTTAAGTCCATAATCTATACCCCCATGAGTGCAATCAGGCAGAGAATCGCCGTTACGATTGAAAATACAGCAACGACTCTCGTCTCAGACCACCCGCATAATTCAAAATGATGATGAATCGGTGCCATTTTAAAGAACCGTTTCCCTCCCGTTTTCTTAAAATATGTTACCTGAATCATAACGGAAGCGACTTCAACCAGATAAATCAGCCCTACGATAATTACAAACAACGGCATCTGCATCATATAAGCCGTTCCTATGACAAATCCCCCCAAAGCAAGGGAACCGGTATCCCCCATGAAAACACTGGCAGGATATACGTTAAACAGGAGGAATCCAAGCAGGGCACCTACCACAGCACAGGTGATCGGTTCAACGCCGCTCTTCGTTCCAATCGCCACCACGGTGAAGAAAGTCGCTACCAGTACGGTTACACTTGATGCGAGTCCATCCAGGCCGTCTGTAAAGTTCGTTCCGTTTACAGTACCGATTACTGCAATAAATAAAAGCGGGATCGCAATCCATCCGATATCCCAGTACTTGCCGCCTGAGAATGGAACAAGCAGTGTCAGCGGAATCTTAGCCACCTTTATAATATAGTAGGCAAAGATGGCAGTCACCACGATCTGAAGCGCCATCTTCTGTTTCGGGTAGAGCCCGTCGGAACGTTTCATGACGACCTTCAAATAATCGTCCAGAAATCCGATCAGTCCAAATCCAATTGTCAGGAACAGGATCGGGATGATGTTCGGATAATCTTTTACATATAATAAGGAAGTAATCACAACACTGCCAAGGATGATCACCCCGCCCATCGTCGGAGTACCCGCTTTTTTCAGATGGGACTTCACCCCATCCTCTCTCTCGGTCTGACCCATCTTCAGTTTTCTAAGAAACGGTATCACAACTGGTCCCATCAGCAAACTAAGCACGAATGAAATCAATACCGGAATCACTACATGATAACTCATACATACACCTCTTCATCTCTTTTGTTAAATAAAAACTTATTTATTCTTATCATTGCTGCTGTCCTGCCTGAAAATGCCAGCAGAACATCTCATACAGTATACCTCATTAGCTTCTGTTTTTCAACTAGAAAACAACTGTTAATCCCTAACTCAATCCGCGCTGTCTTCCTGTTTTTCTCCCGTTTCTTCTGTGTTTTCCGGTATGGTTCCGGTTTTTTCGATACCCAGATAAGGCAGCACATTATCGTAGATGCTCTTAAGTACGGGTGCCGCAATTGTTCCTCCATAATAGACACCCTGTGGGTTGTGGATCAACACCATGCCAAGAACCTGAGGGTTCTCTGCCGGGGCAAATCCGAGGAAGGATGATATATATTTATTGGCACTTCTTGGCAGTGTCTGTGATGTCGCCGTTTTCCCCCCTATCGTATAGCCCTCGATATAAGCATTCTTGCCAGACCCCTCGGACACTACGCTTTCCAGGAGCGCGCGCATCGTCTTGGAAGTTTCTTCTGATACGATTCCATCTTTTTCTTTGTACTTAAATGTCTCGGTCTCATTCCCGTCTTTGTCCAAAACGCCCACCCCAAGGTGAGGTGTCACTCTCCGCCCCCCGTTGATCAGTGAACTGACAGTCGTCGCCATCTGAATCGGGGTCACCTGAAATGACTGTCCGAAAGACATGGTTGCAAGCTCCACTGTACCAATATCTTCTTTTTTATGCATAATCGTCCCGGCCTCCCCGGGCAGGTCAACATTCGTCAGGCTCATTAAACCGAACTGTTTAAAATAATCATAGAAACGATCAGATCCAAGCCTCAGGCCGATATCTATAAAAACCGGGTTGCAGGAGTTCTGAATTCCCTGCACAAAGGTCTCAGAGCCATGTCCGCCGACTTTATGGCACCTGATCTTCCGGTCCTCCACCACACGGTAGCCCGGACATGAAAAGGTATCAGAAAGCTTCACAACACCTTCCTCCAGACACGCAGAAGCAGTAATGATTTTAAAAACCGATCCCGGCTCGTATGTATCATTGATACACCCGTTCCTCCACATCTGGTTTAACTGGTCCTGCACCTGCTCATCTGTCAACGTGTCCATATCTGCTCCTGTATTCAGTATATACGGTTCGTTCAAATTAAATTCCGGTACATTGACCATTGCCAGTATTTCTCCATTTTGGGGATTCATAAGCAGGATGGATACGCTGTCCGCCTGTTTTTCTTCCATCACCTTCAGTGCCGCCTGCTCACAATACGACTGGATGTTGTAATCCAGACTGACCTTTAGCGTGTTCCCCGCCACCGGCTCAATCCTGTCTTCCGCAACTCCCTCCAGTTCAATCCCCCTTGCATCAGTCATGGTTAAAATTGTCCCGTTGATTCCTTTTAAGTACTCCTCGTATTTTACCTCAAGGCCGATGATGCCCTGATTGTCCCCGCCTGTGAATCCCAGCACCTTCGATGCGATTTCATTATAGGGGTAATAGCGCTTGAAATCTTCATCCACCTTCACTCCGGCCAGATTATAATTCCGGATCCGGTCCCCGGTTTCCTTGTCGACATTTGTTTTTACTTTCTCCATAGAAGAAACCTTTTCCACACGCTTTCTTACCGTCTCCTCGTCCAGTTCAAGTTCTTTCATGAGTGTTTGGATGACCAGTTCCGGGTCTTCAATCTGATTGTGTATGACAGAAATCGTGCAGACTGTTTTATTCGTCGCTAGCACTGTCCCATTTCTGTCTACGATTTCGCCTCTTGCAGCCTTAATCGAACGCTCTCTTTCATGCAGGGATTCTGCCTTCTCCTGATAATATTCTGCGTCAAAAACCATCAGGTATACCAGTCTCCCGATCAATGCCAGCAATACTACAGAAGCGCATAGGAACACAACGAGTATTTTCTTTTTATTATATGTTTTGTTCTTCATAAATAAAAACCTTACAAAAGATGTTTTTATAACATATTACATCTTTTGTAAGGTTATTCGTATCTGTTCCCAGTTACTGCTATTTCATTTCTATTGTGCATCCTGGCCGGTTGCCCAGTCGGCCAGATCCGGATCGTAGTTATCGTCTATATAAGAGCCATCCGGTTTGTCATAATCGTCCTCATAATTCGCGTCAAAATCCTGATAATCTGTCTGCTGCTGGAGCTGCTCGGTCGGCACGGCGCCGTTCGTCGTTCCCGTATATCCTTCCATTGTTGTAATATTCAGGTAAGGGAATGCCTCTGACATAATTTTTTTCGAAAGGTCAAGTACGTAAGAGCTGGTCCCCTGGTCGGCTACATTTGCCTCGTCGATTACGACATACACGACGACTTCCGGATTTTCCTGCGGTGCATATCCGATATATGAAAGCACATACTTCTCATTACCTCGCGGGAGTTTCTCAGCCGTCCCCGTTTTTCCGCCGATATCATAACCTTCGACGTTAGCCCCCTGACCTGTACCGCTTGTCATAACCGCCTTCATATACTGTTTGACCTGTGTTGATGTCTCTGCAGATATCGTCTTTTTCAGCAGCACAGGATTTTTCGTTTCTACTACTTTTCCACTCTCGTCCTGAATCTGTTTTACAATATGGGGCTGATAGTAATTTCCCCCGTTTATCAGGGAACAGAACGCCGCTGTCATCTGCGTCATTGTAACATTGAAGCCCTGTCCGAAAGAACTGGTCGCAAGTTCCGACGGGTTTAACTGTTCTTCTGTATAGAGCAGGGATGCTGTTGATGCTTCCCCCGGCAGGTCAATCCCGGTATACTCACCGAAACCAAAGATATGCTGGTAACGGCTGAAGTCCTTTGCCCCGATGGCCTCCACCATATGCATCAGCGCCACATTACAGGAGTTCGCGACTGCCTGTTCAATAGTCTCTGTCCCATGCCCTGATCTCAAATGACAGGCTATATCATAATCACCCACATGGAGGTACCCCCCACAGACATATGTTTCATTCCCTTTCAAGGCACCTGTTTCCAACCCTGTTGCAACCGTAAACGGTTTTGCAGTAGAACCCGGCTCAAATGCATCACTGACGCAGAAATTTCTCCAGAGCTCATTCATGGCCTCCAGCTTTTCATCGTCAGTCATGGCTTTCAACTTTTCTTCTGTATAAATCCCGGTTAAATCTCTCGGATTATTCAGGTCAAAATTCGGATAAGACGCCTCTGCCAGAATTTCCCCTGTATTGGGGTTCATGATCATAACTGCCGTATTCTTACTTCCCGGCTCTCCCTCACGTTTTTCTCCGGTATGCTCATCATTGAACTCTTTGATACACTTTTCTACAATACTCTGTAGTGTGACATCAATAGTGGATACGACGGTATATCCGTTTTTCGCCGGTTTTACGGTGCGTTCTACGGTCGACGCACTGTCAAAATATCCATATTCACGTCCATCCGTGCCGTTCAGGACTTCATTATAAGCACTCTCTATCCCTATTGCCCCCTGATTGCCGGCAACGCTGAACCCGATCACATCACTCGCAAGTGAATTATATGGATAAGACCGTTGATAATCGTCCTCCAGCCAGATACCTTTTACATTCGGGTATTTCTTCGTATTCTTTTCTATTTTTTGAAATTCTTTGGCCTTTTCATAAGGTACACCTTTCGCAAGAATCTCATACCTGCTTTCAGGATTCTCCTTGATCCGTTCCCTCACATCTGATTCCTTAATATCAAATACATCTTCCAGTACTTTAATCGTAGGTTCGATGTAGTCTTCATCAGACAACACGACATTCACATCCAGTATGACATTGTAAACCCTCTCACTGACTGCCATCTTTGTCCCGTTACGGTCTACAATATCCCCCCGCTTATACGGGATGACACGGCTGTCATACTCCTGCTGGTCCAGTACAATCTTCGTATACTTTTCTCCCTTGGATGCATTAATATAAGTAATCCTGCCTACAAGAACAACAAAAGCCAGTATAATTGCCATAAACAGCATTACCAGCTTTTTCTGCATCCTCTTTGGGAATTTTTTAGTTAAAAATTGAAATCTATTTTGTCTTTTACGTTTTGCCATATTCGTTATCCTTAATCTGTTACATCCTTCGACTTGGCCAGAACTCCGTCTGACGGGATATCACTGTACTGTTTCACATAATCGCTTGTCGGGCTTTTATATTCTATTACATTGCCCTGGGAAGCGTATACCATCCCCATCTCATTCATTGCCTTATCACGGATCTCTTCCAGATTCACAGAATCTTCCGCTGCATTATATGCAGTATCATTTTCTTCGGTCAAATCTGCGAGTTCTTCCTGCAATGCAGAAATATTCTCTGATCTGCTGACCATATCGGACTGGAGCTTTAAGTAAGCTACGCAGATCAAAACCGCACATATTGCTGCTGCCGCCAGAAAAATCGTATATGCAGGACTCGTGTTCATTGCACGTTTCCTGTTCCTGCGAACCTGACGGCTTGTCCTCTTCGGACTCTCCGGCTGTGCCTCCGGCCTTCTCTTTGGCAGAACTTCCGGCTTAGGTACTGTATTACCATAAACATATGCCTGTCTATAGCTGCTTTTGTTATATGCCTGTCTGTAACCTGACGCTTGTCTCCTTGCAGCCATCCTAGTCTGCCCCTTTCTTGATACTGTTTCCGTCAGGCTCTCCCCTTCCTGACGGTATCTATTTGCTATACTCCTGAAAATTAAGCCCGTTCAAATATCCTCAGCTTAGCGCTCTTTGAACGGCTGTTGAACTCCAATTCCTCCTCACCCGGCAGAATTGGTTTCTTTGTGATTACTCTTCCCTTTGATACATTCCCGCATACACATACCGGGAAATTCTTCGGACAGATACATGGATCCTCATTCTTGCGGAAGGCACTCTTCACGATCCGGTCCTCCAGTGAATGGAATGTTATGATGCATATCCTGCCTCCGGGATTCAGTAAATCAATCATCGTATCCAGCGTCTCCTTCAGAACATCCAATTCATGGTTCAGTTCTATCCGGATTGCCTGAAACGTTCTTTTAGACGGATGACCCGATGTTTTCTGAATCTTCATCGGAATCGCCCTGCTGATTACTTCATTCAGCTGTCCTGTTGTTTCAATCGGTCCCTTACCGCGCTCCATTACGATATGCTTTGCGATGTTCTTCGCAAACCTGTCCTCTCCGTAATCCCGGATCACGCGGTAAAGATCCGCTTCGCTATAGTCATTGACGATGTCCCTCGCTGTCATCTTCTGCCTCTGATCCATTCTCATGTCCAGAGGGGCATCTGCGCGGTAGGAGAAGCCCCGTTCTGCCGTATCTAACTGATAAGATGATACGCCCAGATCCAGGATGATCCCATCGACCTTGTCAATGCCTATCTCATGGAGCCTCGGCTTCATATCACAATAATTGCTCCTGATTATTGTAACTCTCTCCCCGAAGTCGAGTAACCGAACGCTGGCTGCTTCTATAGCTGCAGCGTCCTGATCTATTCCTATAAAACTCCCCTTGCTGCTTAACTGCTTACACACTTCAAAGGCATGTCCGCCTCCGCCGAGTGTAGCATCCACGTAAATTCCGTCCGGCTTGATTGCCAGACCATTTACCGTTTCTTCAAGTAAAACTGATGCGTGCTTGAATGCCATAAAATCCTCCATATTCATCCGAAAGCTGCCATTACTTTTAGATTCTGATCCCAATTGCTTCCATACGTTCTGCAATTGCATCCAGATCTTCTTCGCTGACCATGCTCCGTTCTTCCCAAAGTGCTTTATCCCAGATTTCAACGCGGTCCTGTACCCCTACAAGGACAACATCTTTTTCCAGATTGGCCGCTTTTCTCAGAGAAGGTGGTACCAATACTCTCCCCTGCTTGTCAAAACTGCCTTCTGAAGCACTTCCGAAGAAATAACGCTTGAATATTCTGGCATCTTTATTCATACGTGGTAAGGTTTCCAATTCGGCAACAAAGTTGTTCCATTCGTCCATAGAGTACACAAATAGACAGCCCTCCAAGCCATTACAGATTACGAAACTATCTCCCAAGTCGTCTCGCAGCTTAGCTGGGATGATTAGTCGGCCTTTTTCATCAATTGTGTGATTAAACTCTCCTAATAACATCCGGAACCCCTTCTGCTAAGTGGGCCTCCACATTCCACCCCACTTTGTGCCACTATCTACCACTTTCTTACCACTTGTCACCATTGTAAACCACACTCTCTCCATTTTCAAGTATTTTTTTCTTAATTTTTTATGGGGATGGAACAGATTTCCAGAGAAGGAGATGCCGTGGGAAGCGGGAATACGCGGCTTTGGGGCAATTTACTGGGATAAGCGGGGGGGATGAGGAGAAAAATGGAAAAATTATTTTCCCGTTTTCCGACAGGTGGGGGATGGTGGGGGATTTTTTGCATTAGTGGGGGCGAGTGGGGGACATGGTGGATTTTTCTTGAGATTGTGTGTCTTTTTTGTATGTATTTTGGGTTTTAGATGTTTTTAGGACCCATTTTTTAGATTATAGATTTGATTTTTACATAAAAAAGAAAAAGCAGAATCAGAACCGTGATTCGTTATCATGGTTCTGGTCCTGCTTTTTCGTCTTTGTTTAAAATAATTTAATTGTCCTGAAATGTTCTGCCTATTTAGATAACTGACTCAGGTAGTTATTGACTGCATCGTAATTCACTTCAGCCACTGCCCTTTCCTGATTTGCTTCATGTGTCTGGTATGCTGAGAATCCAAGCCAGCCCACTAACGCCAGCGCTGCAAGTCCGAGTACACATTTACGTACAACACTCATGATACGCTGCTTTTTAATAATCTTCTTTCTGTTGGCCTTTTCCTGTTTATATCGTTCTACTTTTTCCTGACTCATCTTTATAAACTCCTTCGTGCTTTTACGTTCTATAAAGCATTTTATCACAAAGTGTTCTATACCACAACTATTATTCCGCCGTCACTTGCATACATTGTACTGATTCCGGCCGTGTCGATGATGAAGCTGCTTTTAAATTTTGCCCGGGCAAGAAGACTCTTCTCTACTTCCAGTGCTCTTTCTTTGCAGTTACAGTGTGAAATCGCCAGTATCTTTTCTTCTGAATTCTCTACATCTTCCACAATGTGGTCCACCATCTTGGCAAGAGCCCTCTTCATCCCCCTTGCCTGTCCGAGCTGGCAGATGACACCTTCCGGCTTTGCCCCCATGACAGGCTTAATATTAAGTGCACTTGCCACGATCGCCTTAATCCCGGAAAGTCTTCCGTTCTTCCGGAGTGTATCCAATGTTTCCAGTACGAAATAAGTATGCTGGGATTCGATATATTTTTCTACCGTACTGACTATTTCCTGAAAACTCATACCCGCTTCTTCACATTCCTGAATCTTCAGCGCAATCAGTGTTTCTCCAATTGATGCGGAACGTGAATTGAAGATATAGATATCCTTCTTTCCATACTCCTCTTCATAAAGCTTTCGGCCAAGCTCTGCACTATTGTAGGAACCACTTAATTCCGCAGATAATGTCACGGCGTATACACGCTCGGCATCACAATGATAACTTTCCATATATTCTTCCGGAGACGGGCAGGATGACTTCGGACATTCCGGACTCGCTGCAACACGTTTCAAAAAATCAGCCTGGTCAAATGTCTCATCATCTACGATACGGACACCACCGACTTCCATGCTGAGTGATGCAGTTTCAAAAATCCCGCTCTCTTTCATCTCCTCCGTCAATTCCCCACAGCTGTCTACTATTACTTTATAACTCATATCAGTTCCTCCCACACTACACCTGATGCATTTTGCATCTATTATATGTAGTTTTAAATACTACATACTAATATAACACACTTTATATAGTATTGAAAGAGATTTTTTTCAAAATCTCCGCAAAATCTCCGTTTTCTTATGCTTCAGTGAGCATAGTATCCCGCAATCAGATTTTCTTATCGTGTACGGATACCCGGCCGGATGCACCAGCCAGTGGCAAGGCGGGTCCGGATGCAGGCAGGGCGGTGTCTGCTGGTGAAAAGTCCGTTAAGTAAGCTGTAGAAGATATTAAAAAAAATGGAAGAAAAATAGAGGGCAGAATTTACTTCCGAAGTAAATTCTGTTGTCGCCTGAGGCGCAAAAACATCGGTTTTTGGGCTGAATGCGGCATGTACCTCTATTTTTCTTCCATTTTCTTTTACATCTTCTTAGCGAAACGCCTCGGACTTTAAGCCAGCAGACACCGCCCCGGCTGCATCCGGACCCGCCTTGACATTGGCGTCCCTCCTCTATCCCTCACTGAGTTTTATTTTTCTGGATATGCCGAGCGCAATTCCCATTTCTGTCATCAGGAACAAAATCGACGTTCCCCCGTAACTGATAAACGGCAGTGTGATTCCTGTTGTCGGGATCAGGTTGGTTACTACCGCGATATTTAAGATTACCTGCAGTGCAATATGTGCAAATATCCCAGTTGCAATCAGTGACCCGAACATGTCAGGCGCATTTCTTGCTATGAACATCAGACGGTACAGAAGCAGCCCGAACAAAACAAGGATCACAATTGCACCGAATACCCCCAGTTCTTCACATACAATTGTCAGGATCATATCGTTCTGTACTTCCGGTATAACTCCGAGTTTTTGTGTACTGTTTCCGAGCCCTTTTCCCCAGAAGCCCCCGGAGCCTATGGCGTAGAGTCCCTGCATAACCTGGAAGCCGCCGCTGTCCGCGTGATTCTCCGGGTCCAGCCATGTGATGATCCTGCGGAGGCGGAAATTTTCACTTGTTGTAATCGTGGCCGCCATAATCGAAATCCCCACTACTGCCACAACCGCCACTACACCGATGATTTTGATAAAGGGCTTTGTCTTCGGATGTGCCACAAAAAACAGGATACATGTGATTGCAAAAACGATAATCGCAGTACTCAGGTTCTCTGTCAAAAACATGACCCCGCCGGCAGCAATCAGGCCAAAGGCCATGATACGCACGAAACCGTCCCTTGTATTAATCTTCTTACCCATCCTGCACAGCTCGTAGGAAATAAACAGGATCACTGCGATTTTAGTAATCTCAGAAGGCTGCAGTGTCAGATTTCCCGGAAGCTGTATCCAGCGCCTGGCCCCGTAAACTTCAATTCCAAGCGGTGTTTTTACAAGAAGCATCATAACCATTGAAAACATATAGCATTCGAATGCAAATGCACCGTAAATATGATAATCGATTTTCGATACAACAATCATAACAACAAAGCTTAATATACCGATGACTCCCTGCTTTGTAAAATAATACATGTCGTTCTGGAAGTCTGACTGCGCGCTGTAAGCACTTGTACTGTACAACATCACCAGTCCGAAGCACATCAGGAATATGATCACAAGCAGTAAATCAAAGTCAAAATATGCCGTTCCCTTTTTTGCTCCCGCCTTTTTGCTTCTCCCCGCTGAAACGGGAGGTGGTACAGGAGGTACACCCCGTAACGGCTGTGTATTGTCCAGTCTTCTCTTTTGTACTTTCCCGGATACACTGCGTCCCGTTTCTGCGCATCGTATCGGTCTTACCTTTTCGTTCCGGGAAACTGCCTTTTCCTGCCTGTTATTGCGGATTGGCCGTACTGTTCTGCTCTTCATAGTATCTCCCCTGTCTGAATAACATCCCGCTTATTACTGTTGTTTTGTAGCATATATTATCTGGCATTCATCGCCGGATGCACCGGTTTCCCATGTTCAAAGTACCTGTCATACCACACGAGGAAAATATATACGGTCCAGATCTTACGGCTGTTGTCCGTCTTTTCGTTCATATTCTTTCCATTTCTGTGGTCATCCAGCATCTTCACAAGCATATCGGTGTTAAAAAACTTCTTTGCCGCCCCGGACGTAAACATGTCCTTCACAATCGTGTAATACTTGTCTTCTTTCAGCCATACACGGATCGGTATTGGGAAGCCCAGCTTCTTTTTCTCGGCGGTCTTACTCCTGATTACCTTCTCTGCGGCCGCGCGAAGCGCAACCTTTGTCATTGGGGCACGTACCTTGTAATTAAGAGGAAGTGTCTCCGCCAGCTCCAGTACCTTTTTATCGAGGAAAGGCACACGTACCTCCAGTGAATTTGCCATTCCCATCTTGTCCCCCTTCATCAGGATATCATGGACAAGCCAGAGGTGGAGATCCACATACTGCATTTTTGTAACCGGGTCTTTTCCCTTTACCCGTTCGTAAAGCGGATGAGTCACTTTCTGGATGCCCGGTTCACATCCCTTTTTCAGAATCCTGCTGGCCTCGCGCTCCGTAAAAATATTCGTCGCATTGGCAAAATACCGTTCTTCCAGTGTCTTTCCGTGGCGCATCAGGAAACCTCTTCCCTTAACCCCGCGGGGCAGACAATATTCTGCAAACTTGCCCAGCACCCTGCGAATGCAAAATGGAATCTTATTAAACCCGGTATGCTCCAAAGGTTCGCAATAAATATTGTATCCTCCGAACAGCTCATCCGAACCTTCGCCGGATAAAACAACCTTCACTTTTTTAGATGCCTCCCCGCTCAGGAAGTACAGCGCAATAGCCGCCGGGTCCGCAACAGGTTCGTCCATATAATACTGAATATCTGACAGCTTATCCCAGTACTCTTCCGGCGTAATGATCTTCGCGTCATTCTGCATATTGATGCTGGCTGCAAACTCCTTCGCATCCTGGATCTCGCTATATTTACCTTCATCAAATCCAACCGTAAACGTATGGTCCACCTGCCCTAAATAAGTCAGATAACTGGAGTCTACACCGCTTGACAGATATGAGGCGACCTCTACGTCACTGATCTTATGCATCTCAACAGATTCTTTCATTACCTTTTCCACATCTTCAACGACTTCCTCAAAAGATTTCTTACTGTCACCTGTAAAATGTGGTTCGAAATAACGGGTAATCTCCATCTCACCGTTCTCATATGTGAAATAATGTCCCGGCTGCAGGCAGAACACACCCTTAAAAAATGTTTCATTCGTCGGAACGAACTGGAAAGAAAGGTAATTTCCCAGTGCCGCCTCATTGAATACCTTGTCAAACTTCGGATGCTCCATGAATGATTTTATCTCGGAACCAAACATCAACGTGCCATTCATTTGTGCATAATATAAAGGCTTAATGCCAAAAATATCTCTGGCAGCAAACAACTTTTTCTTCTTTGTATCCCAGATTGCAAATGCATACATCCCGCGCAGACGGTCTACGAGGCTTTCCCCCCACTGTTCATATCCATGAAGCAGTGTCTCTGAATCTGTGTTGGAAACGAAAATATGCCCCGCATCCACCAGTTCCGCCCTCAGTTCCTGATAATTGTAAATTTCACCGTTAAAAATGAGCACCATGCTTCTGTCCTCATTATAAAGCGGCTGGTCTCCCACTGCCGATAGGTCAATGATGCTCAGACGCCTGAATCCCAGCGCCGCATCCTCGTCCACATACCTGCCCTCACTGTCCGGTCCCCGGTGGACAATCGTGTTCATCATATTGACCAGTACCTGTTCTCTATCCTCAACTTCGCCTACAAATCCTGCAAATCCACACATATATAAACATCTCCTTTATTCAAGTACGCCGGAACATGATTGTACATCAAACACGCCCCAGTACATAACTTGCCCCTTATTATAGCTTTTTTTACATAGAAAAACAACTTTTTTAAAAAAGGGGCTGTGAAACAAGAAAAGCAGTGCCTTATGTGCACTGCCTCTCTGCATCGGGGTGACAGGATTCGAACCTGCGACCTCACGGCCCCCAGCCGTGCGCTCTAACCAAACTGAGCCACACCCCGCCTTTGCTTTTACTATTATATAAAACTTTTGCCCAAATGTAAAGTGGAACCTTTTCTTTTTTCTCCCATATTATATTAGTGTAAACATTAATGGAAGGAGTTAACGCAAAAATGGCGAATTGTCAAAACAATATGCGTTACGGCAGACAGATGAACTTCAATAACGGCTGCAATGCCACGCCTGCCGGAAACAGCAATAACAGCGGATGCCGCAATATGCCTATAAATAATAACACCGAATGCCGCAATATGCCGTCTCGCGGCAGTCAGACCGGCTGTCCTGCACCAATGCCAAAAGCAGACTGCCAGCACCGCACCCCGGAACCATGCGGATGCCCCAAACCGCAGCCA
Organism: Clostridium sp. AF19-22AC; assembly: GCF_003479085.1. Classification (NCBI taxonomy): domain Bacteria; kingdom Bacillati; phylum Bacillota; class Clostridia; order Eubacteriales; family Clostridiaceae; genus Clostridium; species Clostridium sp. AF19-22AC. The sequence continues at coordinate 81,589 of NZ_QUGN01000003.1, forward strand.
CGTAATAATGACTGTATGTCAAAACCCAGAAACACTATGGAGGCCCGTATCCCGGAATGCCAGATGCCGAAGCGCCGCACTCCCGAACCGTGCCAGTGCCGCTATGACGCCCTTGAAGATTTTCCGCTGGCTATGGCTTACGTACCGTGGCAGAGGTGGCAGAATATTTTTGAACCATGTAAAGCATTACAGTGCGGTACGATTTTCGAAGAACTCAGGAAACCATTCCGTGGGAAAGGAGGCTGTAACCGATGAGTGAACGTCCATGTAAAAAAGATCTTCTGAATAAAATAAACGTTGTCAGCTTTGCTGTCGATGACGTAAAACTGTTTCTGGATACCCATCCATGTGATGAAGACGCGCTTGCTTTCTTCCGTGAGTACAGCCGCATGAGAAATGAAGCCTTAAAAGAATATGCTGCATACTACGGCCCTCTTACTATTGACACCACTGTCTATTCCTGTGCTGACAGGTGGGACTGGGTCAATGAGCCGTGGCCGTGGCAGGAAGGAGGATGCTGATATATGTGGGATTATGAAAAAAGACTGCAGTATCCTGTAAAGATTACCCAGACCAACCCAAAACTCGCCCAGATTATCATTTCACAGTTTGGAGGACCTGACGGCGAGCTGGCAGCATCTATGAGATATCTTTCCCAGAGATATACGATGCCTTACAGTGAAGTGACCGGAATCCTCACAGACATTGGAACCGAAGAACTGGCTCACATGGAAATGGTTTGCGCCATTGTACACCAGCTCACAAGAAATCTGACTCCAGAGGAAATTGAAAAATCCGGTTTCGGGACTTATTATGTAGACCATACGCTCGCTCTCTGGCCGCAGGCCGCAAGCGGTGCTCCGTGGACGGCAACTTATTTCCAGTCCAAGGGTGATCCGATCACGGACCTGCATGAGGATATGGCCGCTGAACAGAAAGCACGAACTACCTACGATAATATCCTGAGACTGGTAAAGGACCCTGAAGTATGTGACCCGATCCGTTTCCTGAGGGAACGTGAAATCGTTCATTATCAGAGATTTGGGGAAAGCCTCCGCATCGTACAGGATCATCTGGACAGCAGGAACTTCTATGCAATCAACCCAGAATTCGATACAAATCAGGACTGTGGGTGTAAATAGCAAAAATCAGGCAAAGCTGCTGCAAAGAAAGGAAAGCCGGTCCTCCGCGGATCGGCTTTCTTTCCTTTTTCAATTATTATATTATCCGGCACTGTTCAGATTATTCGGACTTTGCCCCTAATGTTATTTCATAGTTTTTCGCCGTGTACTCACCATTATTGTCAGGTGTCTGGACGGTTACCTGAACCTTCTCACCTTTGGCATAGTACTTGAGCTCTTTCTGTAATGTTTCCATATTGTCAATTGTCGTACCGTTTAATTCTGTAATAACCCCGCCTTTGCTCAGTCCGGCTGCCTTTGCTCCGCCTCCGTCTGTAACGTCTGTAATATATACTCCGAGAGGCATACTGAATCTCTGGGCATATTCTGATGTTACATCAAAACCGGTGATGCCTAAGTACCCTCTCTCAGACTCGGATACTTTTGCTTTTGTCTGCTGGTTCATCAGGTTTGTTATAATATCGGATACATCACTAATCGGGATTGCATATCCTACACCTTCCACGGAACTGCCTACCAGTTTGGAGGAGTTGATTCCGATTACCTCTCCGCTTGCATTGACAAGCGCTCCGCCGCTGTTGCCCGGATTGATTGCCGCATCTGTCTGGATCAGGCTGACGTCATTTACCGTTGTCTGGCCTGTTGCCTGATCTGTTGTTGTACTCTCACGGTCTGTCGCGCTGATAACACCTGTTGTAACAGACTGGCCATAGCCTAATGCATTACCGATAGCAATTGCAGGCTCTCCTACTTTCAGCTTTGTGGAATCGCCCAGTGTTGCAACTGCAATAGCATCCATTGTATCATCTGAAATCGTATTAAGCGGCACTGCAATTACTGCCAGGTCATGTGATGCATCTGTTCCTTTGATGTTCGCCTCAAGACTTGTGTTGTCGTTAAAGGTAACTGTCAGAGTCTCACTGTTCTCTACTACATGGTTATTTGTTACGATGAGCAGTTCTGAATCATTCTGTGAAATGATGATTCCGGTTCCTGCACTTTCACTCTGCTGCTGCGAAACACCGCCGAAGAAATCCTGTACCTGCTGGACACTCATATTCGTAATGGATACAATAGACGGCATTACATTTTCTACGATTCCTGATACATCGGATGTAACAACATTTGATGTCTTTGTCAGTGAACTACTGTTCACTGGTGCCGTGCTCTTAGCTGTTGACTTCGTCTCATTCAGGCCGAGAAGCCTGCTGCCGACAATGCTTGATGTTAAAAATGTTGCGCTTGATACAACTCCAAAGAGCAGCGCAAATCCTGTTACTGCGACAGCTTTCGGCATTTTCTTTTTTTGTTTTGGACCTTTGTTATTTGGTTCGTTAAAATTCTGCTGGCTATTATACTGAGCACTTCCCTGCTGTCCTTCGGGATTGTAATAATTATATTGATTTTCCATACAAATTCCTTCTTTCTCTTGTATTTTATATTGATATAATAGCCGCTCTTTGTGATAGAATTGTGTTCATTTATTTAACAAACTTTGAAACTGTCATTTTTCTATTCGACTGTAACAGATTTCGCGAGATTTCTCGGTTTATCTACATCACATCCCCTGCCCACAGAGATATAGTAACCAAACAGCTGCAATGGGATAATTGCCAGCGAATTAGTAAAGTATTTATTCGTTTCTGGTATGTAAATGACGTAATCTGCCGCCCTTTCCACTTCATCGTTGCCTTCATTCGTAACAGCCAGTACGAATGCACCTCTGGTGCGCACTTCCACCATATTGCTGATCATCTTCTTATAGAGGTCCTCCTGTGTCAGCACGGCTGCAACCAGAGTCCCCTCTTCAATCAGAGAAATGGTTCCATGTTTCAATTCACCTGCCGCATATGCCTCAGAATGGATATAAGAAATCTCTTTCAATTTAAGTGAACCTTCCATCGAGATTGCATAATCAATTCCACGACCAATGAAAAATACGTCTCTCGCCGCCAGATATCTGTTTGCAAACTTCTGGATTCTGTTTTTATTATTCAGCAGCATTTCCACCTGGTCCGGAAGGCGTTTTAAATCTTCAATATATTCCTTCATCTGGCTGTCAGTGATCTGACCGCGCACTCCGGCAAATTTCATCGCAAGAAGGTACATGGCGATCAGCTGGCTGGAGTAAGCTTTTGTCGTAGCAACGGCAATTTCCGGCCCGGCCCATGTATACATAACATTGTCCGCTTCTCTCGCAATAGAACTTCCCACTACATTGACGATCCCAAGGACTTTTGCCCCTCTTGCCTTAGACTCCCGGAGTGCTGCAAGGGAATCCGCAGTCTCTCCGGACTGGCTGATAATCACGACAAGTGTCCCGTCTTCAATAATCGGGTCACGGTACCTGTACTCCGAAGCCACGTCCACCTCTACCGGAATTCTTGCCATCCCCTCGAATACATACTTGCTTGTTACACCCGCATGGTATGCAGAACCGCAGGCTACAATCATAATCTTACGGATGTCCCTGATTTCCTCATCTGTCATATTCAGTTCTTCAATCACGATGTCATGATCTTTTATGCGGGGCGAAAATGTGTCTGTCAGGGCTTTCGGCTGCTCATACATTTCCTTTAGCATGAAATGTTCATATCCGCCCTTTTCTGCCGCATCAACATCCCAGTCAATATGTACTGCACTCTTTTCAATCGGCTCCTCGTCTACATTGAAAAACTCCATAGAATCCTTTGTCATTCTGACAATTTCTTCATTTTCTATAAAGTAGACATCCCTTGTATATTTTAAAACAGCCGGTACATCGGACGCAATGATACAGCCCCCGTCAGACTCACCTACGATCAGCGGACTGTCCTTGCGGACTGCATACAGCTCATCCGGGTGATCCTTGAACATGATCCCAAGGGCATAAGAACCTTCCATACGATGCATGATCTTTGTGATCGTCTGAAGCGGATTCCCGTGGTAATAGTAATCCAGCAGATGTGCGATCACTTCCGTATCCGTATCAGATATAAACTCATACCCTTTTCCTGTCAGCTTCTTCTTAAGCTTCAGATAATTCTCTATGATTCCATTGTGTACGACAACAATCGTTTCATTTTTATTAAAATGAGGATGTGCATTGATATCCGACGGCTCTCCGTGAGTTGCCCATCTTGTATGTCCTATCCCGACCGTACCGGGCATCATCTCTCCGTCATGGGTCAGTTCGCTTAGTACCTTCAATCTTCCTTTGGATTTCTTCATCCCGATTTCTTCACCGTTGTATACAGCGATTCCCGCTGAATCGTACCCCCGGTATTCCAGTTTTGACAAACCATCCAAGAGAATCGGAGCTGCCTGCTTCTCACCAACGTATCCAACTATTCCGCACATATCGTACTCCCTTCTTACAGTTAAAATATCAAGTTAAAAATTACATTACAGCGTGTATTGTAACAAATATTTAACAATTTGTAAATTCCCATTTTCAAACCACACATAAACAAAGAAAACCAGGAATTTTTCGGAACGCTGTTATCTGTCCAGAAAATTTCCCGGTTTCTTTATATCATTTTATCTCTCATACGCTTATAAGAACACTTTATCCCGATTCTAAAGATCAATAAAATCTACTGAAAAATCGTCATCATCACCTTTTTTTGATTTTCTTGACGGTTTTGCCTCATAATCATCTTCGTCATCATAGAACTCATCATCGTCATATTCCTCGAAGCCGTCGTCATACTCATCTTCGTATTCGTCATCATATTCCTCGAAGTCATCGTCTTCCTCATAGTCACTGCCTTCTTCGTAATCTTCAAAGTCGTCCTCTTCTTCATTGTCAAAACCTATGAACTGGTCTCTGGACTTATTCTTGACACGGGGCATATTATCATCCTCGTCATCTCCCAGTCCATACTCATCATACAGTTCATCCAGTTCCTGATTCCTGTGAGAAAGTTTTACAGCAACCACAATTATGATAATTAACAGAAGAAGGATCAGCCCCCACACTGCACACATGACAATCGTCAGATGCTTTTCTATAAAATTCACGATCTTATCCGTCAGTGTATTAGATGAACTTTCCTGCTTCTCTGCCGCCGGGACTGTGTACCTCTGATATGTCTTTTCAGTTTCATCATACTGATAATATCCCTGTGTTCCTTCACTGCTCAGGGCATAAACAAGATAATATGCTTCATCTGTTGAATTATGCCATGCAGTGAACACCTTGCCGCCTATATCTGTTGTTGTCTCCTGATAAATAGAAGGCAGTCCCTCTTTATCCTTGTGGTTCATCAGAAAAATGGAGATATCTGAATTAACATCAATCACTTCTGTCTGTGTAAATGAACCGTCATCTGTACTGTATAGAAAATAATCGGAATTTCCTTCGCTGTCCTCCAGATAATAAATATACTGTCCGCTTACTTCCTGATACATAGCTTTTGTTTTTGTTCCGTTAAGCTCTGTATCTACCGCAGTAAATCCCTTCGGAACCGCTGCTTCTGAAAAATTTGCATTAACAGTGTAGGATTTCCCGTCAACATCTACCTGAAGGCTTCCTGACGCCGCTTTTTCCTTATTTGAGTCCTGACCACCATCTTCTACCGGAGTTCCGCCTTCAATCGTAACCGTAGAATCACCTGTGTCCAGATTCAGTGCCTCATCATTGTAAAGGTATGCCGTATAATCTGATGCCTGAAGTTTGGTCGTACCTTCCTTTAAAGCAGTAAATTCCATTGAGAAAGCAGCCTCTGAAGTATTACCGTCACCCTTGAATGAAAGCTTTACCGTTCCATCCCCGCCTGTCGCATTCGTACCACTTTCGAACCTAAGGACTGACGCATCATATGTTACCGTAACATCAATATCCCCGAGTGCACTTCCGCCAGCATTTACCTTGGATGTAACAGTTACTTTATCCCCTGCTGCCCCGGACGGATCTGAAAACTGAAGTGTACCTTCCGCGGCAAATGCCTGCATGGTGAAACATGATACCGTCAGACATACTGCTAATAATAGGGCCCCTGCTTTTTTTATTATTTTCTCCATCTGTTCCTACCTCTTTTACTTGTCTTATTATTCTGTTGCCGTATTCTGGTCAGCAGTGCCTCCGGTATCTGCCGGACCACTTCCTCCGGTATCCGCCCCGCCGGTATCTCCTGCATTACCACCGTCTGCTGCTCCATTCTCACCACCGGTGGACGGATCTGTGTTCCCTGTATCTGTAGTATCTGCTGGCGGCGTATATCCGTTGTCTGTCCCTGTCCCGGGATCTGCATAGTAATAATTCTCTTCCGGCGTCTCATAAACAGACGGGTCTTCTGTCGTATAACTTCCAGATGCGAATGCCTGTATGGAACTGCTGAGTGATGTCACCGTCGATGATGGACTGTACCCGTCACTGCCAAAGAAAAACTGGTGCAGCTGCTTCACATTATCTTCCAGATCGTCAGCGATAACAGAACTTCCCACACCTGTCAGCGTCGATGTCGATTTATCGAACGGGAAACCGCTCATCTCTGTTAGTTTATAGTCAAACGCATCCTTCGCATAAGCCAGGATCTCAGTCAGTGTAAAATTAGTAGCTACCTTTGGAAATACTTTATCTATAATACGGTTAATCGTTGACAAGTCTGCTTTCTGTGCCTTTATCACTATCTGCTCCAAAACATTGCGCTGGCGCTCGGCACGCTTAAAATCGTCTCCTGTCGTATAACGGATCCTGCAGTAAGAAGTCGCCTGAACACCATCCAGCACCTGTTTACCGGGTTTTGTCAGGTCTGTCGTTGTCTTCCCTGTAACTCTGGAAGTCTCTGTGCAATATCCATTGGTCCAGAATACTTCCTCATCCGTCAAATCGAGTTCGACCCCGCCAAGCTCATCTATCACATCTACCAGCACATTAAAATTGACTGTAACATAGTGCTTGATATCCATGTCCAGATTCTTGTTCAGCATTGCCACCGCTCCCTCTGCGTCATCCGTCGCATAGGCCGTATTTGCCTTATTATATGAACCATCCGGCTGTTCCAGGACGGTATCCCTGAATACGGAGCAGAGCTTGACTTCTTTTGTCTCCCTGTTCAGGCTGGCAATAATGATAGTATCACTCCGTTCTCCTGTCCCCAGTGTTCCGTCTCTTGAATCCAGCCCAAAAAGTGCAACATTTAAATATCCGGTTTCATTATGCTCAACTTCTGTTGAAATATTCAGTTTCGATGTATCTAACTGCGTTGTCTCTATCTTATTCAGCTTCGATGCCGCAAAAGCCACTCCTGCTGTCATAAGCAGTACCAATACCCCGCCTGCTATCGCCAGGACTTTTTTCCACATGGCCCATGCCATAAATCCACGGCGTGATCTTCTTCTGCGCTTTTCATATCTTCTTTTCGCCATTGTAAACCCTTCCTGATAAATTATTTACTCACGATTACACTTTATCATACAATAAATTTGCATAAACTTCAATCACATTTTTGTGATTCTTTGTTCACATCTATCCAATATTTAGGATTTGAAGAGCATCTTAGTACAAGGTTTTGTGGCAGTTTTTTGTAATTCTTTCCAAGAAGAAAACCCAGATATTTGAAAGCACTCTTAATTATAAGCTTCACAATAAGCCACGGTTTCCCGATTCTAACCAGATAAGACGCAGACATACTGACCAGCTTTATCCCTTCACTTTCTGATCTTACCCCTTGAAATACATCCGGATAATCAGCCTGGGAGACGGCCAGGTCAAAATTCCGCTTCATTTGTTGTATGCACGTATAATTATGAGAATGTATTACTTCCGCTTCTGCAACATAAGCACATCTGTATCCCAGCTTCAGCATACGCGCTGCCATGATCATATCTTCATTAAAGATTGCCTTCTTCACAAAACCGCCCGCTTCCTCATAATAGGCTCTCCTATATGCGGCACAGACATTTGAACAGAAGTACGCTTTTATTCCCATTTTTTCAATAGAACTGCTGTCTTTTATAAAACTTTTGACCGGATAATTAAAGCTTCTTGTATAACGTTCGATCACATCGCATTTATCATCCGGCAGCTGTCTCGCATAGGCACATCCAATGGTTTCATCATCGAATACTGCAATGAGGTTTTCAATCAGCTTATTATCTTTCGGTACTGCATCCTGTGTCATACAAACAACAATCTCTGCGTCCGACATACCAACAGCCATGTTTCTGGTGGCGCCGTGGTCAAACTCCCGGCTGCTTATTTCCCTGATAAGAATCTTTGGATCGAGTCCCACTGTCTCCCACGGGAACGGGCCCGCCTTCGTGTTGATCACTATAATCTTCTGAATCGGATAAGACTGTCTTAACAGCCGCTGAATCAGCAGGTCGAACTTTCCACCCGGCTTATATGCAGGGATTATAATATCTACTGTTTTTAATTTCATATTTTCTTCTGTTACCATTGAGCATCCCCATCTGTATAGGTACTGTCCTGATAATTTTCTTCTGAGCCATCGTCTGAATATCCATTATCAACATAGCCGCTGTCATCCGTATAACTGCCGTCATCTACGGGAGTCTCATAATCACTGCCGCTGATTCCCGAGAGGTAGGCAACATCGTTATCGATTTCCTTTACTTTATCGGAAACCTGGTAATCCTTTTCGCCGAATAAGAACTCGTGCAGTTGTTTGACATTGTCAGCCGCACCAATCGCAACAACAAATGACCCTTCCAGTCCGATCACTGAATCAGGTGTAGCAACATCAAACGGATATCCGCTCATCTCCCCGATCTGATACTGGACTGCACTGGCCGCCATGCCAAGAAGGTCATTGGCTGACAGATTCGTCGATACCTGTGGGAATATCTGATCAATAATCTTATTTAGTGTAGATATATTTGCCGTCTTGGCTTTATTAGCTACCTGTTCCAGAACCAGACGCTGTCGTTCCGTACGCTTGAAATCACTGCCTTCTGTTTTACGGATTCGGGCATAGGCAACAGCCTGTATGCCATCCAGTGTCTGCTTTCCGGGCTTTGTCAGTTCTGTTGTTTCCCTTCCAACCACTCTTGAGGTCTCTGTACAATATCCATTCGTCCAAAACACCTCTTCGTCTGTCAATTCCAGTTCTATGCCTCCGAGCAGATCAATCACATCAGCCAAAGCATTAAAATTAACACTCATATATTTCTTTATATCCAGATCAAAATTACGGTTCAGAAGTGAAATTGCCTCTTCAGGCCCTCCATAAGAATAAGCCGCATTTGCCTTGTCATAAGTCCCATCAGCCTGCTGCGTCAGCGTATCCCTGTACACAGAAACAACTTTTACCTCTTTTGTCTTGTTATTGATACTGGCGATCATAATTGCATCGCTGCGCACACCCCCGTCCAGCTCTCCTTCTCTGGAATCGAGGCCGAAAAGAGCAATATTGGTAAATTCACCTGTATCTTGATATATCTCCAGGTTATCCTCATTAATTGTCTTATAATCCAGTTTGTCCAGTTTTGACATAGCATATGCCGCCGCGCCCAAAACCCCGAGCAGAATGATTTCCACCACCAGAAGTACAATTCTTCTTCTGAGTTTCTTCTTATGTAACAAAGCACGCTGCTGCTTTGTCATTTTCACTTTGGATTTCTTTCTTGCCATATTATATCCCCTTATTTACTCGCTCTTAATAAGCATTCTTATTCACAAATCCTTTGAATATTGTCAGGAATAAGATTTTAAAATCAAAACCAATCGTCCAGTTCTCAATATAGTATAGGTCATACTCGATACGCTTCTTTATAGAAGTGTCCCCACGATATCCGTTCACCTGTGCCCATCCGGTTAAACCGGGACGCACCTGATGCTTTACCATATATCTCGGGATCTCTTCTTTAAATTTCTCAACAAACAAAGGCCTCTCCGGTCTGGGACCGACAAGGCTCATGTCGCCTGTTAATACGTTCCACAATTGGGGAAGTTCATCTATACTCGTCTTTCTGATAAACCTGCCGATTCTTGTAACCCTCGGATCATCTTTTGTCGTCCATTTATTTTTTTCCTTATCAGCGTCCTGTACAACCATTGAGCGGAATTTGTACATTGAGAATGGCCTGTTCTGAAGCCCCACTCTCTCCTGCTTGAAGATAAGCGGTCCCGGAGATGTCACTTTTATCGCTGCTGCCGTGAACAGCATGACCGGTGAAAATAAGATCAGTGCACACACAGCCCCGCAGATATCCATTGCTCTTTTCAGGACTTTATTAACCGTACTGTTTAACGGGACATGCCTGATATTAATAACAGGAAGTCCCAGTAAATCTTCTGTATAAGGTTTCGTCGGAATAATGTTATTATAGTCAGGAATAAACTTTGTATGCACACCGGACTTTTCACACATATTCACGATATACTCCAATTTATGGTACTCATCTAACCCCAGAGTGATAGCTATCTCATCTACTCTGTTCTGAGGAAGTATAATAAGAAGGTTATCAATGCTCCCGATTACTTTCACACCCTTGTACTCCATCCCTCTGGGCTGATGGTCGTCAAGGATTCCTCTTACAGAATATCCCCATTCCGGATTAGCCGCAATGCGGTCGATATACTGCTCCGCTGCACGGCTGTATCCTACCAGAATCATGTGTTTCTGGTTGTACCCGTTGCGCCTGATTTTACGTAAGAAGTAACGGATCAGATTCCGGGCCAGAACTTCCAGAAATACGTTCACAACGAAGAACACAAAAATCATCAGTCTTGAAAAGTTAGGCTCATTCGTCACATATAAAATTAAAATGAAACTCATCAGGCCGATGACATTGGCCTGTGTTATATGCCATGCTTCCAGCCGTCTTCCCTGCACCCGTTTGGGAGTATACAGCAAAAATACTGCATACAGCACCAAATATCCCGGTACAATATAAATAAGTGCCTGCATATATACTTCCAGAGGGAGATACCATGCATCCAATTCAAAGAACCCGCTCCTGAACCGTAAGTACCATGCAATCACATACGAAATCATTACAATAAAACCGTCTACAATGACCTGTATCCGGTTAAAATACTTCTGATTATCCTTAATCAACAAATTCACCCGCTTTTCTAACGTCTATATTTGTTTTTTATATTGTCGTCATTCATCTAACATATTTATTATATCCTGCATTATCTGTTATATGATACAATACTTTTTTCAAAAGGACAAGCAAAATCTACCAGACGCTTAACATTCTCTTAATATTTTCGTAATATAGGAACACAATATACGGCAGGAACCGTGGTCCCTGTTCACCTTCATTTTCTCTCCACCTGATTAATTGTATACCACTTTTCACTCGGTTCAGAAAAGAATACAATGATGGACTCTTCTGTCTCTGTAATGCTTCCCTCCTGCGGCCAGATATTCATCCTGCTTTTTAGTTCCAAGGCTGACTGAATGACAGATGGTTCCGGTGCTGTTACGCGGTAGCCTTCTGTCTTCATAAAATTGCACATCCTTGCAATATTACCGTCATCCCATGCAAATACAGAACTTCCAACAGTATCCGAAACAGGCAGGCCCACTTCATCCATATCTTCCATTCCTAAAAAGACAACGGGTTTGCTGTGATAATCATATCCAAGTTTTTTGATATCATACATAACCTGATTTGCTACGGTTCTGTCATGTTCATATGCGACATTTGCAGAATAAAACAGCATATTCATATTCTTTGCATTTAAAAACAGCAGATACGCCGCGGCTGCAATACCGGCCTTTTTTAAGTTTTCCCGCTTTATACATATAAGCATCATATATAATTCTGCTGCCCCTGCAAGGGACAGTCCCAGAAGTACACGGCCGTGGGTCTTATAAGTTCCTAATGCCAGAAACAATGCGAACGGGGCTGCTGTAAGGACAAAAGCATAGAATAGAACTCCTGCCTTTCTTGCAGTGCCCTTTTCTTTTACCAGTTGCCATATAACGAAGATAAGGAAGGCAAGTGTGACAATTCTGATCACTTCACCTCCATATATCGTTTCCCCGGCAACCGGCACTGCAAATGATACTCTTGCAATATTGGCAACAGCCATAAACAGAGCCTTTAATATCCCGCCTTCCTCAAACCAGCCGACATAGTTATCCGTCAGATAACTGGAGGTCCCGACAGCTTTCATTAATATGATATGTACACCATAGTAAATCCCTATCCCAAGAAGGCAGAGCAACGCCCAGGAGCAGATACGGTATACCAGATGGTCTTCCTTCTCCAGATATGCCTTGAAACAATATACGGCCACTGCCGTGATATAGACACAGATATATGCCTGATATACGGCAAACGCATAGACTAAAAACAAAAGCGCAGCCACCCACACCCTTTTTCCCCCGCCTTGCGCTGCCCGGACACTATATAGAAATGCAGCAGCCACACTCAGCATCCCCAGCGCGATCTGGAAGCTGAACATGGAAAACGAGAACATCTCCCCCAGTACAAACGGCAGTGAACACAAGTATGCCTGAAAGAAAAACAACGGGACTTTCTTCACCTTGTCTCCAAACAGAGTATAGCTGAACAGAACCCCCGCCGCATTCCATGACAGGATAGCCAGTATGTCCCACATAACCGGGGCATAACGCCCCTGGTCCATAGAAAGGAAATTAAAAATATCAATACCCCACCGTCCCTGGACTAGCCACATGGCAAACGGCTTTTCAATCTGGATCCATGTTTCCTCATCAATCGAGATCCCCGGTTTAACCAGCATGTAACAAAAACAAAGCAGCGAAAACAGACATGCTGATAAAAATACTTTTTTATAATTTTTTATGTACTCTTTTATATTCATCTTTTTCTCCTGCGTTTCCTTAAGAACTTGGTGCATTATACCATATTGGGCACCGCAATTCAAGATAACCCCGAGTCTGTAATTGCATACCACCCCGTTCTCTGATATAATAAGCAGATATTATAGAAACCGAGGATATACACTCATGGAAGTTACTATCGTTATTCCGAATTATAATGGAAAGCATTTTATGAAGCCTTGTCTGGATTCTTTAGCCTGCCAGACATTCACTGATTTTAAGGTTTTGGTTGTTGATAACGCCTCTACTGACGGCAGTCCTGACTATATGAAAGAACATTATCCGGATGTAGAGGTCATAGCCCTGGACAAAAATTACGGGTTCAGCAGGGCTGTCAATGAAGGAATCCGCCATGCGGACACCCCATATGTCATCCTGCTGAATAATGACACCACTGTTGATGCCCATTACGTAGGGGAATTGGTGAGGGCCATCCGGCGCTCACCCCGCATCTTTTCGGTCAGCAGTAAGATGGTACAGATGTACCACCCGGATCTGATCGACAGCGCCGGGGACCTGTATACCCTGATCGGCTGGGGAATCTGCCGGGGGAGCGGGCGCCCGGTCACAAACTACACCGAACCGTCCGTAATCTTTACCGCCTGCGCCGGTGCTGCCATCTACAGGAGGTCCGTATTTGATAAGATCGGCTATTTTGACGAAAACCACTTTGCCTATCTGGAAGATATCGATATCGGCTACCGTGCCAGGATTTACGGCTACCGTAATATTTATTCCCCGACAGCACTTGTTTATCATGTTGGAAGCGGGACAAGCGGCTCCAAGTATAATTCCTTCAAAGTAAAATTATCCGCCCGCAACAGTGTCTGGCTGAATTACAAAAACATGCCGTTTTTACAGCTGTTGCTTAACATTCTGCCTCTGGCGGCCGGTTATTGTATCAAATACCTCTTTTTCTTAAAGACAGGGTTTGGGAAAGATTACCGGGAAGGAATTTCAGAAGGTCTTCAGACATTAAAAAAGCAGAAAAAGGTTCCTTTCCGTTTTCTGCATCTGCCGAACTACTTTATGATAGAACTGGAATTGATCATAAATACATTCTCCTATGCCAGAGACTGGTTTACGCGAAAGCTTTTCAGAAAATAAGAAGGACATCCCCGTAAGAATCAGGAATACAAAATTCTGATTCTTACAGGGATGTTTTTTAGTTCACTACAGTTTCATATATATACTTCCCGCTTCCGACGGTCTGTGTTTCCATTCCCGGCAGTGCGATCTCTGCCGTAGTATTTACAGGGACCTCAACTTTTACCTCTGCCCGGTTCTGATTCAATTTCCAATGGATCATTGCCTTTCCGTAGGGCGTAATTTCCGATACCCCCGCAGATTCCAGCCCGCACTTCAGGTCAGGCGCAAATCTGATTTTTTTGTATCCGGGTTCCAGAGCCTGTAATCCGCCGATTTCACGGTACAGCCATTCTCCAATACATCCAAAAGCGTAGTGGTTATAACTATAGGTACTTACCGTACCATCCTCCAGCACGGCGCCCCAGCTTTCCCACATAGTCGTTGCCCCATGCTCTACTTCATAGAGCCAGCTCGGACATTTCTTCTGGTATAATAATTTGTATGCATAATCCCGGCAGCCATTTTCACACAATACATCCATCAGGAATAATACACTCAGGAATCCGGTATCAAGACAATTGCCATTTTTCTCAATCAATTCACATAAATGTAAAACCATTTTGGGTCGGAGTTCATCAGTAACCAGTCCATTCTTAAGAGCTATGACATAAATGCCTTGAAGATCTGGTTCAATAAGTCCCTCTGCGCTTACATATTCTTCAATAAATGCCTCTCTGATTTTTTCATATAAATCCTGATAATATGCAGCATCTTCTTTCTTTCCGAGAGCCTCTGCAACTGCTTTCATACTCCGCGCACTAAATGCATAATATGCCGGTGCTACAATGTCTTTTGTTGCAAATGCTGTATCCATCATTGCACCACCATCCGGGTTTCCGAGTACCATACTCGGCACAAGCCAGTCACCAAAATGAAAATCTGTGTTCCAAAGATACTTGCTTCTTTCCTGCCGTGTTTTGTCCCATGCAGCATAATCATCCGGATGATGATTTTGTGTCCTGTCATAAATATAATTCATCCACTTTATCATCGCTTCATAGTTCTGTTCCAGAATCTTTGTATCTCCATAAGCCCGGTAAACTGCAAGCGGCACGATAATGACCGCATCTCCCCAGCCACAGCTTGTATCTGTACCGAATAATTTGTTGACCCCCTGATACGCCTTCATATATGGCACAACATCCGGCACTGCTCCATTCGGGAGCTGGTCTGCCCTTACACTCTGCATCCAGCGCGTAAGAAATGCATTACTTTCTCTATTAAAGCACATCGTAGGGGCAAATGCCATGATATCCCCTGTCCATCCTGCCCTTTCCCTCTGCGGGCAATCCGTAGGAATGGACAGTGTGTTCGAAATCTGGCTCCAGACGATGTTCTTCTGCAGCTGGTTCAGCTGTGGATCAGAAGTCTCGAAGCTTCCAATCTCATCCATATAACTGGACAGCGCATATACCCTGAAATCCTTCAGCTCAGGTTCTCCCGGCCACCCGGTAATTTTCACATAACGGAAACCGTGGTAGGTAAATGCCGGTGTATGAGTCTGTGTCCCCTCTTTTGTAATATATATGTCTGTCTGGTCTTTGTTTGCGCCAAGAATATTATTATAAAAATTTCCTTCTTTATCCAATACTTCTGAATGTTCAAACTTAATAAGTCTGCCTGCCTCAGCTGTTACGGTCCACTCGATTTTTCCCGCAAGTACCTGTCCCACATCAAGTACCGTTTCACCGGCTGGTGTATGAATTATCTGTAAAGGCCGTAATTCTCTGACTACCCTGACAGGTTCCCCATACTGACCAAATAAATTATCAAATGAATATTCGGCCTTATTTAACGATTTCCATTCTTTATCATCATAGTCGGGGAACTCCCATCCGGACAGTTCTTTCGTCGCATCATACTTTTCACCCACAAAGATGTCTGAGAATATTAAAGGCCCTGTAGCCGATACCCCATTTTTCCCGGTAAATATTTCTTTTGTTCCATCTGTATATAGAATCTCTGTCTGAATCAACAGGCCCAGTTTATTACCATACTGGCAGCTGTCACCGGTTGCCCCGATGCGGCCGCACCACCATCCGTCGGCAATTCTGATGCCGATCACATTCCTTCCCTTTGTCAGGTTAGAAGTGATATCATAAGTCTGATATTGTAAAAATTTCTGATATGCTGTATTATCCGGGGCGAATTCCCGCTCATCAGCCAGATACCCATTCACCTGCAGTTTATATACACCATGAGTCGTCATATAGATTCTTGCACTTTCAACCTGTTTTCCTACTGTGAAAGGAATGCGAATGTACTGAACTGGCTGAAATTCCTTATAATCACGATTCGGATCAGAATGCTGGCCGATTTCGAAGTCCATCTCTCCATCAAAGTCAGCACTGGATTCTGTTGGTACCTGAACCGGCTCATACCATGATGCTTTCCATTTTTCATTCAAAAATCCTGTCTCAAAATAAGTTTTGTTTTCTGCGTAATTATTTATAGAATCCCATACTTTAATTTTTACTTCATATCTAGTTTTAGGTTTTGCTTCAAAACCTTCTGCTATAATTTCAATGCTCCGCTGTGATACACATTTTCCAGTGTCACAGACGACCACACTGTCTACAGTACTGATGATAATCTGATATGCCTGCTGCATCACATTACTATCAATGTTATTTTCTAACTTCCAGCAGAATCTGGGACATGTACTGTCAATTCCTACCGGCTGGTTCATATGCTCTACTGTTATTTGGTGAATCCTTAAATTTCCCATGTCAGTCTCCCTTTCTGTTTATGAATTCTGTTCTTTTCTTTTCATCTGCAGATAATTCACCTGCTCTATCAGTTTCTCTTTTGACAGAGGATAGGCAAAGCCAAAAATTAGAATGCCGATGAGTGAGAAGACTGCCGGGAACAGACCAAGGCAAAGAACGATGACTGTATTTACACTGTCAGGCTGTACCTGCAGGCTCGCATCAAACCCTGCTGCTGCCAGAATATAACCTGGGATAGCTCCCCCGACACCCATTGCAAATTTAGTAATAAAACTAGATAAAGAAGCAATCGCCCCTTCCATTCTCTTTCCTGTTTCTACTTCAACATAATCTGTATTATCCGCCTGGATGCCATACATAAGCGGCATACAGATCCCCTGTCCTGCCCCGATCAAAAGTGCGGCCACAATCAGCAGCGGGATGCTTGTTACATTCAGCATACGAACAACAGGAAGTACTCCGAATGTTAACAGTCCGATAATATACAGTTTCTTTTTCCCTATAGATTCAATTAATTTCCCTGTAAGGAGCATCGCCGGGAAAATCGCTGCCGTCTGCACCAGCGAAACTACACTGAACATTGTAAAATTCCCCAGTATGTAAGTGAAATAATATGTATTTACTGTGTTTATAATTGTAAAGCCAGTCATATAAAGCAATGAAGACAAAAATGTTGCCCAGATTGGCTTATAAGTAATCACTTTGAATAAGTCTGTTACCTTATAGCCTTTGCCCGGTTTTGGTTTTACCCTCTCCTTTAGCCCTAATGCACCACCTATCGATAAGACAACTACCAATACGACTACAATTAAAATCAATCTCACATACCCTGCCCTGTTAGAAGTATCGCCCAAAATCAGCGGCGCTGCAGTACTGATTGCCAATACCCCGAGCATATAAAATGTACCTTTGATAGAACTTAATGCATTTCTTTCTTTCATATCTGTCGTCATAACAGGGAGCATACTGTTTAATGAGATATCCATAACAGGAAACAATACGCCCAACAGCAAATAAGAAATATAAGCAATAACCAGTTTACCTGACGGTGCCATCATTGGTCCGAACCATAATAATAGAAAGTTCAACGAGCAAAGAATTGTACCAACAATCAGAGGCGGCCTAAAATGCCCGTATTTCGTATTTGGTAAATGGTCAATTACAAAACCAACGAACGGGTCATTCAAACCGTCCAATACACGTGCGACTAAAAATAACGTAGCACAGGCCGCCGGATTCATTCCGCACACATTAGTATAGAAGATTAGCAGGAAGCTGCTCGCTAAAGTGGTAATTGGAATATTCCCAAGATTTACAGCCACATAAGAAATCTTTTCTTTAAGTGTTACTTTGTCCTGATTCATATTTTCTTCTCCATTTCTTTTTTTGATATTAAGAGAATAACAAATAGTTTATACGGAAACGAGATTATTTGCAGACAAGCGGGGCTACTTTTCGGACATTATAAATGTTTTCACTTTACGCCCTTTTATGCCTTTGCTATACTTTCCATAAAGGGGGACGGACTTATGATAAGCTTAAAATCAGAAACAATATATGAACTCTCAGATACGCTTTTAAAAGAAGAGGAATATAATAAAAAAATCTATAAACTCTATAATGACTGCGACTGGTCACTGCCTATGGAAGTAGAAGAGTTTGAAAAGATAATTACGCAGGAGGACTCTCCGTACGCACATGACAAAGTCTGGTCTGTAGCACATCCAAACAACGATATTTTATCTGATAATATTCTGGATTATTACCAGACAGATATTTATGCAATGATTCCGCCAAATTATCTGCCTCTGCTTTCACACAGCCATACTTTTTTTGAACTTGTATATATAGCCGAAGGTTCTTGTATCAATTATTCTGGAAATCAAAAATTAGAGCTTCAAAAAGGAGATCTACTGATCCTTGCCCCCAATACGCGTCATGCGATTTCCGCTTTTTCAGACGAATGCAGGATTATCAATGTCATGATCCGCAGCATGACCTTTACAGATACTTTTTTTCATGACTTTGATCAGGAAGATATCTTATATTCCTTCTTTCATAATGTACTCTTCCAGTATAAAACAAACACATATATCCTTTTTCGGACAAAGAATGATAGTATCATACAAAGTGTCATGTTTAGCCTTATGGAGGAAAAATCCCCATACCACAGATATCATGATAAAACTAAGACAGCCTCCCTGTCCCTTATTTTCTCAAGACTGATTGATCTGCATGCGGTCAGTGCCGTTGTGTACGGGGATGATACAAGCGACAAGGTTCATGCAATTGCTATGATACTAAATTACATGCAGCAGCATTACCAGCATTTGACTATCACAGAGTTATCCGGCTTTTTTGGCTATAGCGAACGGCATATGTCCCGGGTCTTGAAAAAATTTACAGGGAAAAATTTTCGTGAGAACTTAACCTGTATTAAAATGCGCTATGCTGCGGTTTACCTGAAAGACAGAAATAATTCAGTTGACCAGATATCGGATTATTTGGGCTATTCCACAGCTTATAGCTTCAGGGAAAGTTTCAAGAGGGCTTACAAGTGTACGCCTCAGGAGTATCGGGAGGGAACATTTACAGCAAATTAATGATTCTGAGAAGCAAACTAGAAATAAGGACGGCATAACTCGCCATCCGAATCATGCCGTCCTTATTTTTAATTCTACCGCATATGCACGTTAATGCTAAAATCGTTCTTATCCAATGTCAGGTTCGGACTATAGTATGGATCTCCTTTTTCCAGAAAGTCGGCCCATCTTTTCGAAAACAGTTCGATCTCTGAGTTAAATCTCCTCACTTTTTCATCCGTATCCTCATATCCTCTGGACTTGGATTCATAATGCTTTAATTCTGCATAAGGAGTATAGACGATCAGATATCCAGCCTTTCGTATCTTCAGGCAAAAATCAACGTCATTAAATGCTACAGCAAATTTCTCATCAAAACCGCCAACTTCTTCAAATACCTTCCGTTTCACCAACATACAGGCAGCTGTTACAGCGCTGTAATCCTGTGCAGTCACGATTCTTCTGAAATATCCCGGATCATCCTGATCATATCCGACAAATGCGTGACCGGCAATACCACCAAGCCCTACTATGACACCTGCATGCTGTATGGTATTGTCTTCATAGTACAGCCTTGCTCCCACTGCCCCGACATCCTCACGCATACAATATCCCATCATTTCTTCTATACAATCTTCCACCAGAATCTCCGTATCATTATTTAAGAAAAGGATATAGTCACCGTTTGCATGTTCTACGCCAAAGTTATTGATCAGCGGATAGTTAAAACCTTCTTTATCCCATTTAACGACCTTTGCCTTCGGGTACTTACTTTCCAGTTTCTCGTAATATACAAATGTCTCTGGATCCGTGCTGTTGTTTTCAACAATAATGTACTCAATATTCGTATATTTGTTTTTTTCTTCCAATGAACGAATACATTTATCCAGATCCTCCGTATGATCTTTATTAGGTATCACTACGGAAACAAGGGGGGAGTCTTTCAAAATATACCTGGTGCGGTACAGCCCGTCATATGGCGTCATCTTCACTTCTGCCTGTATTCCGGTTCTGTCATAATGAGCCTGAATCGCCTTCGCTCCGGCTCTGAATGCATACTTCTTACTTTCCGGATTCTCGGCCGTTGAATTCTTATGCGCGCGCCAGTGATATAAGATCTTTGGTATATGCCGGATGTTGTCTGTCTGCTCTACACAACGTAATACAAAATCATAATCCTGTGCCCCGTCAAACTCATGATTCAGCATACCTGCCTTCTCATATATCTCCCGTTTTACTATAAACAGATGGCAAATATAATTTGCACTCCTAAGCATGTCGATATTGAAGTCTGTCTTAAAATGTGGCATGAAATGTTCTTTTCCCTTCATGTCCACTTTGTCTTCGTCTGTATATAGAATTTCTATATTTTGATCCTTATTCAATTCAGATACACATTCATACAGTGCATTTGGGGCCAGCAGGTCATCATGATCCGCAAATGCAATATAGTCACCTGTGGAAATCTCCAGTGCTGCATTTGTATTATCTGAAATATGAAGGGATTTGTTATGATAAACCACCTTAATTCGCTTATCCTCTTTTTCATAAGTCTTCAGTAAATTCTTAATTGGTGAATCACTCCCGCTGCCGTCTGAAAGACATAATTCCCAATTGGAATATGTCTGCTCTTTTACAGATTCTATCATCTCTTTGAGATAGTTTTCAGGTGTCTTGTATAATGGGACAACAATAGAAATCTTTGGCATATAGGAGAATTTTTTTCTCCTCTGCTCTGCTAGAGCCGCTTTTGAAGGAGTCTGTGCCTTATACCATTCTCTGTAACTGATATTATCACGCTTTGTAATCTTCCCAAGAATCTTCTTAATTGTAGACCCTGCCCCATATTGATGGTAATAGCCTTTTGCCTTTTCAAATCCCTTCTTAAGCCCGGCCCCCTTTTTCTCTAAGGCTGACATACGCAGTGGCATAACATAATCTGTCTTCTTTGAGTCTGACTGAAGATGTACTCTTACTTTCTTGGGCACTTCACCTTTATAAGATGCAGTAAATCCTACGACATCTTCCTCTTCGACTTCTGGATAGAGCCGAAGTACATCACTGCGTCTTTTAGAAACCATTGTAACTGGATATTGCTTCCCATCCATGTCATAAAAACCAATCTTTACATGATCCGTGTCAATGTACCAGCCAGAAATGCTAAACCCACTTTCTGTAACGATTCCTTTGTCAATGTACTTCGGGAGCTTTCCTTCAATCCTCTTCAGCCGATCAATTGTGAGCATACAGGAAACATCTCTTTTGGTGCCATAGTCATTAATAACCCGCAATTTTTTCGCTGCTTTCCAGTCCTTTGGAAGATCCACCCAAAGATAATACTGCTTCGTTATGAGCTTTCCATCTTTGCTGCGCAGTTCGCTCATAAACATATCCCTTTCTTCTATATCAACCCGCAGCCTTTTTTTATCCAACAGTACATATAATTTATTATCATTCTTCAGATTATTCCAGAACCACCCCATAATCAGTAGTTTATTTTTATGTTTCGCATGAAATCTACATGCAGTGACTGCAAATCTGTTCTTCATTTTAACTCCTTACTTAAATAATTTATACAGTACCTTTATAAATCCAGTGACAAATGCTACAAATCCCAACAATACAATAAATGTCTCCAGATCAAATCTATGACTTAACGTTCTAGCCACCAAAGTCCCCTGACTCTTTTGATCCTTTATGAACAAAGTATCCTGCCTGTTTTCTGCCGGGTCCACATAAAAACTAATTCCATTGTTTTCATCGGTACCGGTTGCTTTCAGAATAATCGTATATTCTCTTCCCTTTGTACCGCTTATACGTTGAAATTTATACTTATTGAACTTATTGTTTTTTATTTCCGTTCCCTGTATTGTACCACCTATAATCTCATTCGTCCCATTATCCTGCACAGCATATTCCAAAGCAACATTTTCCGCGCTGCCAACGATGGTCGATTTCAGATTGATACCATCCAGTATTTCTTCTTCACAAACAAATGTCTGGGTAATGAGTTCTCCCTCCAGCAGTACCCCCGTACTTACATAATCCTCAGATGGAGTATTCGTGTCATACAAATACCTGTTCTTATCAATATGTGCGTATAAAAAAACCAATACTGTAATTACGACAAATAAAACGGCCATTTTTATCTTTTTCTTCATTTTACGTGTTCCTTTACTTATGATTCCGCATAAATTTTACAAATTTCCTCAGCATCCCCAAACATTTTCAAATGACCTCTTTCAAGCCATACTATCCTGTTGCATATACTCAGCACCTGTTCCAGACTATGAGATACAAATAAAATCGTAGTGCCGTGATCCCGCATCTTTTGAATGCGGTCCGCACATTTTTCCTGAAAACGGAAATCACCAACTGATAATACCTCATCCACAATCAGGATATCCGGTGTCCCGATGGTTGCTATTGCAAATGCAAGCCTGGATACCATACCAGATGAGAAATTCTTAACGGGAACATCCATAAATTCAGCAAGCTCAGAAAATGCTACAATATCATCATACTGCTCTTCCATCTGAGAACGTCTGTATCCAAGAAGCGCACCATTCAGGAATACATTTTCTCTCGCTGTTAAATCCATATCAAATCCGGCACCAAGTTCAATCAATGGAGCAATATTCCCATTCACTGACACTTCCCCCTCCGTAGGCTTGAGAACACCGGCGATTGTCTTGAGCATTGTACTCTTCCCACTACCATTCAAACCAATCAGGCCGAGAGACTCTCCTTTCTTTACTTCAAAAGAAACGTCCTTCAGAGCCCAGAACTCATCGTAACTAACCTGTCTTTTAATACTCTTAATCACATATTCTTTGAAACTGTCAAATTTTTCTGAAGACAGATTGAATTTCATAGATACATGTTCGGCTTTTACAATTGTATCATTTTCCATATCACAGCTCCTATAAATTTAAAATAAACTCATCCTGATTCTTATAAAACACATAAACGCCCAGTAAAAGCGCTGCTGCTACTTCTGCCAGTCCAATCAAAAATGATGACAGAGACGGCAGTGTATTTCCCATCATAAGATCACGGAACATAATCAGATAGTTGGTCAGCGGATTGATCATTACAATGATTTTGATTTTCTCCGGCAGGATGGACATCGGATAGATGACAGGTGTCAGGTACATCAGGCCAGTTGTAAATACAGAATACAGATGTATAATGTCCCTGAACTTAACAGTTAACGCCGCCAGTATCAGTCCAACCCCCAGAGAAAAACCTACCACCATCATAAGAGGTATGACAGATAAAAATGCAGTATAATGCAGTTCTGCACGTGTTGCCACCATAACAAGTAAAAGAGCCGTGAACGATGCCAACAGATTTATAAAACTAGATACAACTCTTGATAATACAAACAAATATTTCGGGACATACACTTTCTTAATCAGCGATGCGCTGCTGATGATTGATGACATCGAACTGGTTGTCGAATCATTAAAGAAGTTAAATATAACCTGTCCGCTCAATACATACAATGGAAAATTTTCCACATCAAACTTAAAAATGTTCGAAAAAACAATAGACAGAATGATCATCATACACAGTGGATTCAATAAAGTCCACAATACCCCAAGTACGGACCGCCTGTACTTTATCTTTATATCTCTCGCCACCAGCTCTGACAGCAATGGCTGAAATTTCAAAAAATTCTTAATATAACCTGACACAATAATCCTCCCTGCCCATCGACAAAATATCCTGATATAGTATAGCATTGCAGTTTGAAAATAGCAAGGATAAAGGCAATATCCGGGGCGGTGCTATCTATACCATATATAATACGGCCCCTCCTCTATTTCCGAGTACAATACATATCCCATGTCTTCCAGCCATTCTGTACACGCCTCATTCTGGCTGACAATGCAGTTCACACCAGCCGCATCTGCCTGCTCCTTAAATGCTTCACTGCTCTCCTCGTTTGGATCCGACGAAAACTGCATATATTTCTCCTGCTCAAATGATGCTGCCGGAGAACCGTTATTAACCGGAAAACGTTCCACCGCAGAAACCGAAACAATATCCGGGGCATAGGTCCTGATCATAACTGAAAGACCATGCATGGCTCCATTCGGGTAAACCCAGTTTGGCGTTACCACATACAATTTCTCTCCTGACTCCTTTGTCAGTTTTTCCAGTTCTTCTCCCAATTTTATTGTAGATTCAGGCATAAAATATTTATTACCCAATATTACTTTAATGCTATTTTTCACATCGGTTTCCGCTACCGGATCTCCGGGCACAAGTGTATCTCCGGTTTTATTAAACCCGTAAGGAATTCCTGCCATAAGAATCATTCCAATAACAAGATATCCAGCCTTAATGAATCTTTCTTTTGCCTTCAGCTTAAAAAAAACCACACACAAATATATGGAGCTCAGGATGATAAGCGTATATATCCACGTTGTCCATGCCCGCCCGGAAACAAAGCGATATACAGATGCCTGTTCAAAAATATCATTCACTTGCGGGATTATCATGCATGCCGCAATCAGTATAATAACCCCGTTTATTTTGTTTATCACCCGTTCTTTTAACAGGAAACTGCCGAGGAAGATAACCAGACTGACAACCACCACAGGGGAATGCAGGCTTTGCCGAACATCTGCATATAGTGTCTCCTGACATCCTGCCGAGCCCGGCAGAATAAAGCCAGCCACACAATAAAGCAGCAGTACAGCCACTGCAAAAACTTTTTCTTTTTTTCCATAGTTCATCAAAAGGCTTACAATAAAATAAGAAATCGCAGTAACGATGAGAACCGGCAAAACAATCGTAGTTTTTGAAATCATGACAAGAGAGATTGCCGCAACACTTAGGATCATCTTTAAATTGATCCTGCAAACTTCTGTAAAATAGAACAGCAATAGGATAATCCCAAGCATTTTGGGCATAGTTGCGCCCAAAAACATTCCTGTATTGAAATGAAAGGTGTCACGGAGCGGTAGTATATTGTATGAAAACAGAAAAATATAGTACATTCCAAATAACAGTGTAATCAATACTGGAAATTGAATAAGTGAGGATTTTATCTTCACGTTTAATTTCTTTAATATATTTTCCGCGAAGCCTTTTACAACATTTAGAAATAGGAAGTAATAAAAGACTGACTGGAAAAGTCTTAAAAAAAGTGCGGGATTTACTCCCAGCAGCTTCACATAAACGGATGCCTCCAATTCCCATGTATTTAGAAGGTAAGAATCAAAACCGCTTTTTCCTACCCCTACCGCATAATTCGTTGCATAACCAGTTGTTGTATATGGAAGAGTGGCTACTTTAGTAATATAATAACCGTCATCCAAATGATTCCCAAGCCAGAACCCTCTAAAATAAAAAAACAGCATTACTGTAAAAGCTGCCAGTATCACATAGAGAATCCAATTTTCTCTTATATAAAGCCCTAATTTAATATGAAATAATTCTGCATCCTTTTTTTTACGGACGTATATAATATATCCGCACAATACCACCCATATTACAGCCATACAGCCTGCAAATACAATCCAGGGAAGGTTTAAAAACTGTACAATAAGCCCACAGACAGCAACAGGAAAGCTATAAACCAGATATCCGGTTGTCAGAAAATGTGACTCACTTTTCTTCTCTCCCGCAGCTGCTTTTCCCAATAGTACTAAAAATACAGTGAATAACATCCAAAATATAAAACAAACGATATATTCTTTCATAGCATTTTCTATTCCTTCTCAGCATCCTTATCAATCTTACGGTCTATTGCAATCTGCTGTGCAAGCGCATCCACTTTGTTTTCTAATTGTGATATCTGTATTGTCATGAAAAACATCTTGACAATCAGCACAAAAATAATCACAAGAAATACCATGCTGATTGGAGACTGGAATCCGATCAGGCCGGATATTCTGTAAAAGACCTTAGGAAATATCCCCATCAAAACAAGAAGCGTTGAGAAGGCTATCCAAAATATGGTATACTCAATTTTAAGTTTCGACTGACGAATTCTTTTCAGCATAAAAACGAGCATCAATATTGCACTGATAATCAATAGTATTCTAATTAAAAAAGTCATAATCTAACCTCTTTTCCTAAAATTCTGCACGAACAGAATAGAAATCAACATCTTCAGCATATACTTCGCAGATCCCGTCAAATTCAAATAACTCTCTCCGAATTGTCTTTCTTCCATTTTTACCTGAACCTCTGAAATCTTCGCTCCGTTCTTCAGAAGATAGGAAACCGTATCCGGTTCCGGCCCATAATTCAGATTCTGTGCAAACTCTTTTATCATTGGGCGTGAGAACATTCTCATACCTGAAGTTGGATCTGAAACCCTCACTTTTGTTGTCATTTTAATAGCAACTGTCAGGATCTTGCTGCCGGCCATCCGCAAACTTTTCCCCTTCTTCTGATTTAAAAAGCGAGATCCAATCACAATATCATATCCTTCTTTTATTCGATCCAACATAGCCTTGATAAACTCAGGCCTATGCTGTCCATCAGCATCAAACTGTATTGCATACTGGTAGCCCTTCACATAAGCATATTTAAGTCCCGCCTGAAATGCACCTGCCAGTCCCAGATTGGTAGGCAAATCTAAAAGCTCATATCCCTTTTCCCTGCAGATTTCTGCTGTTCTGTCTTTAGAACCATCGTTTACAACGACATAATCATACTCTGAATAATTATTTGTAATATAAGTCACTACACTTTCTATATTCTCTTCCTCATTGTACGCAGGTATCACGATCAACAATTCATTCTGCATCTTAAATCCCTTTCTTTGCTTTTGTTATTTCTTCCACCTCTCTGGCACGGTCATCCCAGGTAAATCTATCTAATACTTTATTATAACTCTTTTCCACTGCACCCAGCCTCATCTTTGGATCTCCCAGAACCTTGTCGATAGAAGATTTCAAAACATCAGCGCTCTGTCCCTTCGGAATTATGGTACCATATTCCAGACTTGTTATCAGCTCTTTTGACCCTCCGGCCGTTGTCGTTATAATATAACATTTACAAATCGCCGCCTCGAGAACAGATGTTGGAAATCCTTCTGGATAATCTGTTGGGAGGCAAAAAATCATGGCTTCCTTCATGAGCTTTAATACATCCTCATGCTTCAGCCTCCCAAGATATAAGCAGTGACTATTCTCAGCTTTTGAAAGTTTCTCGTACAAATCTCCATCACCCGCAACAACCAGATACAGGTCAGGATACTTGTCCTCCAATTTTGAAACTGCTTCTACTAATTTTTCAATCCCCTTTTCTTTTAACAATCTTCCCGCATATAAAATGATCTGTGCTTTGTTTGGAATATTATATTGTTCATAAATATTTTGCGGTTCCATTTTGCAGACGGATTCTTCTACTGAATTATATAAGATACCCTCCGTCGTAATTCCAAAATGCAGCAGCCAGTCATTGCAGGCCTGTGACACTCCCATAAAACTGCATTGTGAACGCTTTATGATCGATGTCATGATATGTTCGTATAGTTCAAACCCCTTGTTCACGATTCCCTTCCCGAAGTCAAGATGGGCCGTTGAGTGATCTAATAAAATGCAGGGTATCCTTTTCTTTGCTGCGTATTTTGCACCAAACAGTGATAAGGGGTAATATCTCGTCTGTACAATCACTAAGTCAAACTGGCATTTTATGATATATTTATAAAAACTGCGAAAATGACTGTTGTAATTTATAAGAGGCAGTCTCCCATTACAAGTCTGAAAACTAGGAAGCTTAATCAGCCTGATTCCTTCTTCCATTACCTTCTCAACTTTTTTCCCTTCTCCGCAAGTAATAACAGTGACAAAATCCCCTCTCTTTACCAAAGCCTTTGCGAGACATTTTGTATATATTTCAACACCGCCCAGTTTAGGCAGGTAATTCGCTGTAAAAAAACAATATTTTCTGGACATGCTACATTCCTTTCCTGACTCAGACATATAGATCAGACATGGTTTATCTTATCATTTGTGGTCGATTTTTTCTACCCCTTTTTGTAATTACCGCTTAAATGTGTCTTTTTAAAAACACAATTGCCATGAAATAATTTCTCAAATATTTGAGAATTCCTTTGAACATATGGTATGATAGGCGTATAATTTTATCGTTACTTAAGCCTCACTGAAACCACGAAGGGCACGACAATACACTATAATTCAGATACCGTTCAGAAAGGAAATCATAAATGTCCGATTATTTACAAACTATTATGGCACGTATGCTGCGCCATCTTCTTAAAATACTTTCCGTTGGCAGGCAGCACGCAAAAAGGGTGGTTTTCTTCAGCTACTTTGGTTCGCAGTATTCCTGCAACCCCAAATACATCTGTGAATACATGCTGGAGTATGCTCCTGATTATGAAATCGTATGGGCTTTTGTACAGCCTGAAAAATTCTTATTTTTGGAGGAAAAAGGGATTAAAGTTACAAAGTACCTTTCCCTTCCCTTTTTAAGAATCTGCCTGACTTCCAGATATATTATTACAAACTCTGAGATACCAGCATGGTTCCCGCTCACCGGAAAACAGACGCTGATCAACACATGGCATGGCGGAGGCGCTTACAAAAAAGTCGGTGCCGCCTACCAGAAGGAAACTTCCGGCAAGCAGAAACGGGCCGCAATAGCACGTAAAAATCCCTGCATCTATCTCTCAAGTTCAAAAGCCTTCACCGAAATGACCCTGAAAGAAAGCTTTCAACATACCGGAAAAGTTCTCGCCTTCGGCATGCCGAGAAATGATATGCTTGTACGGCAGGACCGTGATGACCTGTACATGAAAATCAAAGATTTCTATCATATTCCTGCTGAAAACCACATCCTTTTATATGCCCCGACTTACCGGGATTCAAAAAAGGCTTCCGAATATCTGTTTGACTGTCCAAAAGTAAAACAGGCCTTGAGCAGGCGCTTCGGGGGTAGCTGGTCAGTCCTTTACCGGATGCATTATTTTGTCATGAACCAGCTTCCGGAATCTGACGATTATATCGACGCATCCGGATATCCTGACATGCAGGAATTGTTATATGCTTCTGATGTCCTGATTACAGATTATTCCTCCTCCATGTGGGACTTTTCTCTAAAGAAGGGACCGTGCTTCCTTTTTGCAACAGATCTGGACCACTATGACCTTTCCAGGGGATTCTACACGGATATCCATACATGGCCTTTCCCCCTCTCAGAGAATACCGAGGAACTGACTGCAGCCATAGAACATTTTGATGAAAGTCAGTATCTGGCTGATATCCAAAAACATCTTGACGGTCTGGGAAATCAGGAATCCGGAAAGTCAGCGGAAAAGGTTTTTGAATATTTACAAAGTAATCAATAACATGAATGGGGAGCGCAGCAAAATGCCGTGCTCCCCGTAATTTCTTTAAAAATAATATTCTTACATGAAATAATCTCCATGCAAGTATCTTACTTTGATCCCAATTTTATTTTATCAATCAATTTATGAGCAAGCATACTGAGGACGATGCTCAGAGCAATCGTTATACAGGGTATTACAATAGAATACAAAGGGGATGAAACCTTACCATCTTCTTGTATATAATATTCATAAACAGACCTCAAAAATATATGGATCAAATATAATTCCAATGAGCAGGCTCCAAACTTGCTCAAAAGACGATTGAGCCAGCCACAATCCAACAGCCATAGGATCACCGCTGACAGAAGGCAGCAAATGAATCCGATTGGCAGATATGCCGTTCTAAATATGCCAGGAATACTTACCATACGGCTTATTACAATTACAATGGCAATGGTTCCGATCACTGCGGCTGCACTCCCCAGAAACTCCATCCTGCTGAACTTGTGCCCCTCCATCACCCAGACAGCCAAAAGACTTCCAAGAATAAAACTGCTGATACGCCAAAACGCAATCTCTGTTAAAGCAAAGTAGGATGGATTCACCGCATAAATTAATAGCGGCAAAATCAAACTCAAAGCCATCAGTGCAGCCTTCTTATAAGCTTCTTTCCCCTTCAGGAATCCTTTGAAAATAAAAGGATAGACTGCATACAAAATAAGTATCAGAGCTATGTACCATACCTTTCGGTCCCCACTTTTCCAAAAAGCAATAAGACTGTAGTCTAAAAAGAATTTAACAATATCTCTTTTCACCCAGATATCCTGCCAGATCCAATAAGGAAGAGAGATTATCAAATACGGAACCAACACACGTAATGCTCTTTTAGAATAAAATTCTTTTATATTTTCATTTTTCGTCATAGAAAAGAATAAGCCAATTCCTGACACAAGCAGGAACATTTCTACTCCGGTCATCCCCCGTTTAGTTATAAAACTAACAAGAGGTATTGAATGAAATAATTCGGACCAATGAAAGAGCATAATCCAGATTATTGCAATACCCATAATCTGGCTTCTGTATGAACTCAGTATTTTCCAACTCAATTCACTTCGTTGTTTAATTTTCATAAATACTTCCTCTGTTTATGTGCTTATTTATGAATCAGCTTATATAACTTATTCACCCAAAATAAGCACCGTACTTTTTTTCTCTTTATCAATGTCCAGAATACTTTTGTCTGAAACGGTACACCACTCATATCAATTCTGGAGAATGCATCTGCATAAATTTCGTTGCTAATCATTTCTTCCAATTCCTGACGTTTCTCCTTCCGGGACTTTGGATTATTCTCATGAAAGCAGTCATTCTCCATAGCAGTTACTAAGAGGGATGCACACTTTCTGTAATATGCCTGATAAAAATAATCTGGTTTCTGATATTCTTTGATAAATCTTAATATATGTTTCAAAATCCGGGTCAGATATATGATTGCTCCATCTGTATACTTGTGTACTGCCGAGGCATCGTTCAGTCGGTAATGATATAGGTACGCATCAATATAAAGTACTCTATCTGCCCTCTCAAATGCATAAAGATTGAATATCGTATCCTGACCCCTTCTCAATTCCGGCTCATACTTGAGCTGATTATCAATGAGCCACTGCCTTCTATATCCTTTGCACCATGTAGTTCCAAACGTTGCAAACTCCGGTATAAAATCAGCAGCCTTCCTGTAAATACTCTGCAGCTGCAGCTGTTCCTTTTCTTTCCCTTCAAAAATCTTCCTTTTACAATTCCAGAAAGGATTCTTTTTTTCTTCTTTCTGACTATTTAAAAAAGAAGCAAAGACACATATCTGAATGTCCCTGTTCTGGTCAAACTCCTCTTTCAGTGTTCTGCACATATGAGGTTCGACCCAGTCATCTGCATCCACAAATGTTATAATTGGAGCTGAAGCATGCAGAATTCCATTATTCCTTGCCACCGAAACCCCCGCATTTAACTGCGTCAGGTATAGAATACGCGATTCCTTTTTAGCATAATCCCGGCAGAGTTCTTTACATTCTTCTGTTGTCCCGTCATCCACGATTATAATCTGAATATCTTCAAGGCTCTGATTCCTCAGGCTTTCTATACATTTACGCAGATATTCCTTATCCACCCGGTAAACCGGGATCACAACACTAACCTGTGCCATATTTTTCCCCTTTGTAACCTTATGATTTCCTTTTTAATAAACTCCGCAGTGCCCTTTCCAACTTCACATCAGCAAACAGGACACCATACATATGTGCTTTTAATAACATGAGGCGCAGACGGGTAACAGAAATCCGCATTCCGGTTAATTTCATCTGTTTTATAGATGTTGCATATGGTTCTTCTGAAACCATATGTTTAAACTGCTTTAATCTGGTTCTCTCATCAGTCAGATTATTCTGTGGATGGAGATAATACTTTCCAATCAAAAACCATGCTATATATGCTGTCCGCATGTAATAAGTATTCCTGTATCTCGGGTTATCCTTTATTTTTGGTTCCATCAGATAATATTTTTTTAATATTCTGTTAGAAGTATCCACATTTTCCGGGAAAAATGTATGGGTAGTAGATTCAGAATGCAGCCTGTAATGATACATCGGGCGATTTAGATAAGCAAAGGACTTAATATGCATATGATATGAATAGTTAAACAGCTTATCTTCTCCCTGCTTCAGCGTATTGTCAAATAGCAGATGATTATCTATAATGATATCTCTACGATACAGATGACATGTTGTACTTTCCAGGGTCTGTATCCTGATTTCACCCTTTTTAACGGAAATTGTGCGTAAAAAATTAAGGTTTATCTCCTCTAAAAGAACCGGATCCTTTACTATAAGATCCTTTCCGTAATTCTTTCTTATGATTTCACGGCCTGGGGGATTTAAATATGTATTCCAGACCATCATATCGACCTGCTCCCTGTCTGCAATCTGGACCGCTTTTTCAAAAGCGTCTTTTTCAATCCAGTCATCCGGATCAACGAATGCGATCCAATAACCGGACGCTGCCTGAATTCCATTGTTTCTCACATTAGATAATCCCTGGTTTTCCTGATGAATCACCTTGATTCTTTCGTCTTTCCCCGCATAACTATCACAGATTTCCCCACAATTATCAGGTGATCCGTCATCAATGAGAATGAACTCCAGATTTTTATAAGTCTGCTCCAACAGGCTTTCCATACATTCATGCAGATACTCTTCTGCGATCTTATATATAGGTACAATAACACTTATCTTATTCATACTTCATACCTCTATTTATCTTTTGGCATATCATAGATCATTCTCTGATATGCCTCAATCATATCTACTTCCGGACTCCAACCCAGCGCCCTCATCTTTTCACCACTCAGCCTCATCTTCACAGCAGGAGCATAACCGTAGGTCAGTGCCGATTCCGGAATATCAAATTTTACACTGATATTTCCGTCACATATTTCTTCCGCCACCAGTCTGGCCATCTCTCTGATCTGCATGTGGGAATTTTCATTCACAATATTGTATGGTTCCCCATTATTACCACTGTAACCCAATATAAGAAGAGCTTTTAAGACATCCCTGATATAACAGTAGTTTCCCTCGGATGTGCCTTCGGTATGGAGTATGATATCTTCTCTATTGATAGCACTTCTGGCAAACTGAACATAAACCCTGTTGTCACTCTCTAAAATTCCAGCACCAAATGTCTGTGCAAGCCGTGCCGATCTCACTGGCACCCCGTACTCGGCGGCAAATGCCGTACAAAGGCAC
Organism: Clostridium sp. AF19-22AC; assembly: GCF_003479085.1. Taxonomy (NCBI): domain Bacteria; kingdom Bacillati; phylum Bacillota; class Clostridia; order Eubacteriales; family Clostridiaceae; genus Clostridium; species Clostridium sp. AF19-22AC. Next base: position 115,080 of record NZ_QUGN01000003.1, read on the forward strand.
TCACATACTCTCTTTCCTTCTGAATAACTGCTTCTGACATTTTCTATATCGATATATCCCAGATCTTTTTCCGTCACTTCTTTTAAAGATACATCTGGTATACCATATACTTCCATTGACGAAACATAAACCATCCCTTTCACATGCTTCTCTCTTGCCAGTTCCAGCATATGAAGGGTACCCTGATACGAAGTCTCCAGTGTACACACCGGATGTTCCACCATCATTTTTGATGCAGTTACGCTTACCATATGAAAAATATAATCAATCCGGCCCTCGTAACAGACTGGCTTTGTAATATCATCAATGTATATCTCCAATTCTGTTCTTTTTAAAAGATCCCCGAAAAGTTTTGAAGCTTTATTTTCATCTCTTACAGCGGCCACAATATGGATATCCAGATGCTTTTTACGGTTCCCGCACAAAAAACATCTGACCAGAGATGAACCAATCAACCCTGTTGCGCCGGTAATAAACACCGTACTCCCCTGATACTTCTCAAACGAAATATCACTTTCCATAATAAGTTCAAGATCCTCCTGCTGCATGGATCCCTCACTGCATTCTCCTTTTAATTCAAAATGCTGCTTCATATCTCTGCTCCTTCTAGTGTTTTTCATATTCGCTGTAAACATCTAATAAAATATTCAAAGACTTGATATGGTTGTCTAACTCAAAGAGGGCTTTCTGCTTTTCCGTCTTCCTAAACTGATCGGTTGCAGCATCCTCTTCATGGAACACGGTAATCTCAGGCTGGTAAACAGTAACCATATTGTTCTCCAGCATATGTTTATAAAGAATTGCTTCTTCCCGGAAAAGGAACGTCCTATCATCCAGACCGTCAAAACGCTCGGTATATTTTTCTGAGAACACGAGAAAACAGCCATGAAGCTGAACGTTCTTACACCCCTGAATATAATTTTTAGCAGCCCTTTTTCTTTCTGTTCCTTTCAAAAGCTGTAATATCTTATTTCTCATTCCCATTAGATGGTATTTATACAGAAATTGCCTGCGCTTATAAATCTGAATATCTTTTATGATTGCATCCTTTGTCATAGGTGTCGTCCTGATCGGATTAATGTCACACCTTCCATCTGCTGTCATTATAAGCGGACCCGATACCGCAAATCCACTTTTCTTAAATTCTGCGTCAAGTTTGTGTAACAGTTCCTTTTCCAACAGATAGACATCATTATTCAAGAGCACTATATATCTCGGATTCCAACGCTTTTTCGCATATAAGAAACCGACATTATTTCCTTTCGCAAATCCCAGATTTTCTGCGTTGAGAATAACGGTTATTCCCGCCTGCCGGCTATAATAATCCTTAAGCACCGCACCACTTCCGTTGGCTGAGGCATTATCAACGATTATAATCTGATAACTCTCTGTATCTATATTCTCAGTTATATAATCCACACATTTTCTGGTTTCATCAATTGCCAGATAATGCAATATCACGAATACTATATCCATGTCTGCTCCTAATCCCGGTAAAAGATATCTCTTGTATATACTTTTTCTTTCACACTATCCAGTATCTTATCATATCGGTTTGCGATAATGACATCGGCTGTTTCCTTGAATTTTTCCAGATCCTGAATGACCTCAGAATGATAAAATTCCTTTTCCTTAATTGTGGGTTCATATACAACTACCCGTATACCTTCCCCTTTAAGCCGTTTCATAACCCCCTGGATGGAAGACTGCCTGAAGTTATCTGAATCAGCTTTCATTGTAAGTCTGTAAACCCCCACAGTGTGTGGATTTCTCTTCATGATCTGTGAAGCAATAAAATCTTTTCTTGTACGGTTTGCCTCCACTATAGCCCCCATAATATCATTCGGTACATCATTATAATTAGCAAGGAGCTGTTTTGTATCTTTTGGGAGACAATAGCCGCCATATCCAAATGAAGGATTATTGTAATGATTGCCAATACGCGGATCAAGACCTATTCCTTCGATAATCTGCCTTGTATCAAGCCCCTTCGATTCTGCATATGTATCCAGCTCATTAAAATATGCAACTCTCAGGGCAAGGTACGTATTTGCAAAAAGTTTGACTGCCTCTGCTTCCGTTGTATCTGTAATGAGCACCGGTATCTCTTCCTTGATTGCGCCTTCCTTTAAGAGTCCTGCGAATTCTTTCGCTTTTTCATGAAGCAGCACATTTCCTTTTGGAGCTCCCACTACAATTCGTGAAGGATACAGATTATCATACAAAGCACGCCCTTCCCTTAAAAATTCAGGAGAGAACAGGAAATTATGCTCCCCATATTTCTCAATTAGCTTACTGGTATAACCGACAGGAACTGTTGATTTTATTACGATAGTAGTCTCTGGATTCTCTTCTAGTACCTGCGTGATCACAGCCTCTACTGAAGAAGTGTCAAAATAATTTTTTTCAGGGTCATAATTCGTAGGGGTTGCAATGATAATATAGTCAGCACTTTTCAGTGCCTCTTTGAGGTCTGTTCCAGCATTCAGGTTCAGCTGTCTGTGTTCCAGATAATCTTCTATCTCGATATCCTGAATCGGGGACTTCCGCCTGTTAACGAGCTCAACCCTTGTTTCTGAAATATCATATGCAAAAACCTTATGATGCTGAGACAATAATACTGCATTTGAAAGACCTACATAACCAATTCCGGCAACTATAATATTCATTTTTTACCTCCTCATTTGCAAAAAAAACTATCTTCTTTTTAATTTACTGAATAATTTATTTTTGTATTCATTTATATATGGATCCCTTATAAGCAGCAGGATCAAAAAATAGCCGCACAAACAAACTGCCATAGTGACGATGAGACGGACAATCTGATCCTGAAACAACCTGTTAACGCCCCACCTAGCGGCGAAAAACCAGATACTGGCCCCCAGATAAACCGGTAACCTTGTATAGAGGGATTTCATTCCCATTATATTTCCGGCATGTTTTGTTAAAACCAGAAATACCACCGTCTCTGACAGCAGTGTTGCTATAGATGCCCCTGTAACACCTGCGAGTGGTATCAATACAGCATTTGCAACCAGATTAAAAAACGCCCCCGATGAAGTAGAGATCAATACTTCTTTATCTTTCTTGTAAGGCGTACATATCTGATACGCGAGCACTCTGTTAATCGCACCCACAATGACCTTCGCAGACAAAATTTTTGCCGCCAGTGTACCAGCCAGAAATTCTTTTCCACTAAATAATAGAATTAAAATATCACTAGTGCATATCATACCAATTGATGCCGGCACAGATATCATGAGAAGGACATCCATCGAGGATTTCAACAGTTTTTCATATTCCTTTTTCAATCCATTCCCGATATAATAAGAAACCCTCGGCAGTATCGTTGAGGATATCGTTCCAATCAGGGTACTAACCACTGAATTTATCTTAACCGCCGCTGTATAAATACCAACAGCAGAGTCCCCTTTCATCGCCCCAAGCATAGTCGTATCCATTGTCATATATATACTGGATGCCAGACTTGTACCAAAAATCAGAATAATTGGTTTTAAGTGCTTTTTATACTCCAGAACCTGCCTATTTCTCCAGTCGACAAACTTTCTTGAATGCCACAGATTCAGAATAGCCGAACCACCTGAAGAAATCACCGTCAGCGCGGCATACCAGTAATAATCATCTTTACTCCTGACAAGCATGAAGAGCAGTATCAATGATACGAATTGAAATAAAACAGCCCGCTTCGTAATATATGCATATTCTTCCTTTATAATGAAAAGCCACTCCATACCTATTGTAGTAAAAACGATGCCTGCGCTGGAGATAACCATCAGCGTCTTATATCCATGAAGGATAGGAAGCTTTAGAAATATAATCAGTAAAGAATAAGAAATTATTGTTGTAAATAAATTAATATTGAGAATTTCTCTTGAAAACTTATTGAATTTCTCTCTATCATCCCGGATACGGGCGCCTTCCCTCACTGCATAAGTACTGATCCCCAGCGAAGCAAGCAGGGCAAAATAAGATATAATTGAACTGGCATAGCTTACCTTTCCTATACCGGCGGATCCAAGAATTCTAGATGCATAAGGAAATGTTATTAAAGGGAACAAAACGCTCATCAGCGTTTTAATCCCGTTGGCTATTAAATTAAATGTAATTGATTTCTGACGCATACTCTTCTTCTCCATACAGACTTATTCTTCTCCGAAGTCGATAATGTATGGTCTGTGATTCACGCGCTTATCCTCTGGTGGCATCTGCATATAGTCCCCGAAAATTCTGGTCAGCAGCTGGTCAGTATTCTTGGGAATATATACTGTAAAGTCCATAAATGGCATCTTCTTCATAGGATAAACATCACTCTTCTTCATCGCATTCAGCCAGGGTTTCGGTGTTTCAAACGCGGCATAACATTCCGTATGCCTTTTATTATACCGCTGTGATTCTTTCTGGAACCGGCGGTAAACTTTTAACGGTGTGATATGCAGCATTCTCAGTCCAAGCCGAACCATACTGCAGATGAATTCCGCCGCCTTCTTTTTGATTCCCTTATAAGGAATAAATGGGATTCCTTTTCCACTCAGGTACAACAGACGCCCTAAAAACCATGTCATAAAAAACTGATATTTCCTTGCTATCGCTCCATCCGCAAGATGATCATAAACGAAGATATCAATATTAATACCTGGAGTATAATCACAATTTTTCACATCTCTTGAGACAAACTTTGTTCCTTTTTTCTGAAAATGTGTAACCGTACATGCATAATTATGATTCGTCTCACAAGTTAGGAATTCGTATTTACTGCCAAGTTCCTCCTTAGCCGCTTTTGTAAAGCGGGGCAGGTCCTCTCTGAAGATTCCAATATCAATATCATCATCCCACGGGATAAAGCCCTGATGGCGTACTACACCAAGTGCACTTCCAAATATGATAAATGTATCAATCACATGTCTATCGCATAAATCCAGAACATCCCTTAATATATCCGCCTGAGTCTGCTGAACTCTTTTTAATGTTTCCTGATCATAAAATTCTTCCATAAATTACCACCACTTATTCATATCCAAAAATCTGTGAATTTTCTTCAGCTTCTACAATCGCCCGGAATGTATAAAAATCAGACGGCGTTGTTATTTTTATATTTTCAGGTCTTCCGATAACCGGATACAGAGTATATCCTTCTTCAGACATCATCGTGGCTGAATCAATCAAGTTATTGATTCCCCTGCTCCTTGCTTTATCATGCGCCTTAAGCAGATTCTCATAGACAAAACTCTGCGGAGCCCTCACGACTCTACATTTGTTTCTGTCGACACTCTGTACGATCTGTTCTTGTTCATCTACAAGCATCACCGTTTCTGTCGCAGGCACAACAGTCACTGCACAGCCTTTTTCTTTGGCTGCCCTGATATTTTCTGTAATCAGGTTCTGATCTATAAGTGGCCGGACTCCGTCATGGATTAAAACGATTGAATCTCCGTCCACGTCATGGCGCATTGCATCCAAACCATTAAAAATAGACTCCTGGCCTGTACTGCCTCCCGGTGATATCCATTTCACCTTCTTAATCTGATACTTCTCCAGAAGTTCTTTCAAATATCCTATCCACTCTGCAATACAAACAACCGAAATCCCATCAATCTCCGGATGCTTTTCAAAATGTTCCAGTGTGTATATAATGATCTCTTTGCCATGCAGGGTAAGAAATTGCTTTGGGCGTGTCTTAGTGTTCATCCGGGTCCCGGTTCCTCCCGCAAATATTACTGCATAATTCATTCACTTTTCTCCTTATTAAACCTGAAAAAATACATTTTCACATTCGTAAAGTATAACACTAATTTCTCTCACAGGCAACCGCAGAATACTGAATAAGAAAAAAGCAATGTTTTTTCGCAAAAACATTGCTTTTTTCTTACCTTATTTCCATTTTCCGGCATAGGTAACATCATCTTTTCTTCCATATAAGATAATCTTATCCGCACCTCCGCTCTGGATACTGTTTTTGAAATGATATTCGTTATCTCTTCTCACACACAGTGTATCCATTCCATTCCCATTCCAGTCACCGACAAGGATAGAATCTGTAGCATAACCATATGGGATTGTTGAATCCGCAGCTCCGTTCGATAAGCTGTTTTTAAAGTAATAGGTATTCCCTCTCCGAACACACAGTGTATCTGTACCGTTGGCATCCCAGTCACCCACAAGAACGGAGTCATTTACCCGTCCGTATGTAACCACTTTATCCGCCACACCCCCGGAAAGGCTGTTTTTTATATGATATGTGTTATCCCTTCGTACACATAGAGTATCTACTCCGTCTCCATTCCAGTCTCCTGACAGGACAACATCCCCGGTTCTTCCATAAGTCACCACTTTATCTGCCGGTCCGCTGGACAGGCTGTTCTTGAAATAATAAGTATTTCCTCTGCGCACGCACAATGTATCAATCCCGTCTCCGTCCCAATCTCCTACAAGTACCTCATCATTAGCATATCCATACCTGATAATCAAATCAGCACCTCCGTTACTCAGAGAGTATTTGAAATGATATTCATTCCCTCTTCTGACGACAAGAGTCGCCCCTGCCGTCTGCGAAGTACCCGGATTGCTGTCTGGTTTGTCATCCGGATTGTTATCCGGTTCATTCCCCCCACTGTCCGGGTTCATATTTCCACTGTCTCCATTCATCCAGAAATTCACATCTACATATCCATTGATTCCCTTAACCGTACCACTTGAAGTGCACTGCCACATATCATAGCTTTCCGGAAAATCACAGCTTGCATTATACTGTGCAACCCATTTTGACCAGGAGCTGTTATCGAAAACCGAACTGGTGAGATGATTCAGCCACCAGTGAAGATTTGCATAAATCCCCACCCGATATCCGGCTGCCGTTATTGTATCGCAAAATGTCTGGGCAATCTCCCCTTTTAATTTTTCACTTAAATTTGCTGTAGAATCATCTTCCATGTCAAAATAAACTGGATATGCGAGACTTTTCCCCTGAACCAGTCTCAGCACATGCTCTGCCTCACTCTTTGCCGCTGCCGTAGTTTTCGCATAGGAATAAATATAAACACCATAAGGTATTCCCAGCCGTTCACATTCGGATACATTATTGAGCCACTGCTTATCATCCTGTGAAGTATAGTTATTTCCAAATCCGCAGCGGATGATTGCATAATCAATCCCGTCTGCCTTGACCTTTTCCCAGTCAATCTTTCCCTGATGCTCACTGACATCAATCCCTTTTTTAACAGCACCCTCAATCACTTCACCTGCACTGTTCATATATACGCCATCCACCTTCTGCCACGCATACGGATACTCTGCTGCCCTCGATCTATAGAACTGTGACTTTTGAATCACCTCACCATTCTGGTACCTCCAACTGTTCTCCGCCTGATCCTGCTGTTCTAAAGCGTCATCAGCAGTATCTGCTCCCTGCCCGTCTTTGTTTTCATATTCGGCATCTGTTCCATTTAAATTGGTATTTTCTCCCATCTCTTCTGCAGAATTTTCCTGCGTTACCTGTGTCTGTACATCTGTTGCATAGACCGTGGTCAGAGACATTATATTGTTTGTCATCATCCCTATTGCCAATATTCCTGCCAGTATTTTTCCCTTATTTTTCAATTGTATGAACCCTCCCGTTGAAAGACTACTCTGATTTCAGAGAAAGCCTTGAATAAAATTGCCTTATAACCTTTGATAGATACAATCTGACAGCCTCTATTATGCTCCCCACACAAAATACTGCGGCTATCACTGCGGCCGAATACAGGATAAAGTAAGGACTCCCGGAATGGGTATTTCCATGAAATATCTTTATCCACAGTAAATTCCTAATTTGGGGATTATCATGAAACAGATAAATCCCAAATGTAGTTGCCGCAACCCTGTTTATAAACTTACTTTGTATATGCAGCGTCTGAAATGCCAGAAACATAAGGACTGCACATACTACCGTAACTGCACGGTTCATTTCTCTGACATTTTCGACCATACCTCTGAAGAATGGATATCTTGTACTCAATAAGTCAACAACGATGATAAGCACAAGCAGCAACACAAAACTACCAGCCGCACACAGCCGTATCCAAATCCTTTTACTTTCCATTTGAACCGGATAAAGTTTAATGTATGCTGCAATAAAGTACAATACAATAAACCATGCCAGATAGTTAAAACTAAATGACGCCCCAGTAAAACTTGGAAATATACACCATACGATAAGTCCTGTTACAACAAATTTGAAATGCATCCTTTTCCCCATGCTCTTTATGAGGCAGTTTAGATACGGTGAGAATAAATATAACAGAAAATATGTAGTAGCAAACCAGTATTCCCCGAATGGGATAGGCAGTAAGGCTGTTTTTGCCAACTGGATGGCATCAGTCACCGAGTTAACCTGTATTTCCCCCGTCAGAACCAGTAACACCGTGCAAAATGCTGCATATTCAGTTACCTGCAGTACTAGTTTCAAAAGTTTTTTAGGCTTACACTCCGAATTCACTAAAAAGTATCCAGATATCAATATAAACAGGTCTACTCCTAATCTGCCCCCACCGGACAAAATCTGAACCCATATCCGATTAAACGTAATTCCTGATTCTGTAAAATCAAAACCTCCATGTACTGAAAAATGATGCATAACAATTAATATCATCGAAATAATACGAAGCAGTTCAAAATTCGATGCCCGTTCTTTATTGCCTGCTATGCCTGCTTTTATTTCTTGTTTTTCTTTTATGTCTGTTCACCTCTAACATGACAGAAAAAAGTCAGAATCATTTCCTCCAAGTTCCTGCATAAGTAATATCATTAGTTCTTCCATATAGCACTATTTTATCTGCACCACCGCTTGAAATGCTATTTTTAATATGATATGCATTATCCCTTCTTACACATAAGGTATCTTTGCCATCCCCATTCCAGTCTCCGGCAAGAATCTTATCACTGGCATATCCATAAGGAATTGTAGAATCTGCAACACCACTTGTCAAGCTATTTTTAAAGTAGTAAGTATTGCCGCGGCGGACACATAAGGTGTCAATACCATCCCCATCCCAGTCTCCTACAAGAACTTTATCATTTGTCCTGCCATACGGGATTGTAATATCAGCCACACCGCCGGACATACTGTTTTTAATATAGTATATGTTCCCGCGGCGGACACACAATGTATCAACACCGTCCCCATTCCAGTCCCCGGCTAAAACCTCATCATTATCCCGTCCATAGCGTATTACATAATCCGCTGCACCACTTGACAGGCTGTTCTTAAAGTAATAGAGGTTGCCTCTGCGGACACACAGCGTATCTATGCCGTCTCCATTCCAGTCCCCAATGAGCACTTCATCATTTGCCTGACCGTAAGAGTATGTAAGATCTGCTGCACCATTCGATAATGTATACTTAAAATAGTAAGTGGCCCCCCTGCGCACTACTAACGTATCTGCTATCGTTTCTGGTGTTCCGCTGCCTGAACCACCGGAATTACCGGAACCACCGGAATTTCCGGAGCCGCCTGTGCTTCCTGACCCATTCGAAATGCCGGGGGCTGCATAATCCTTATTACCGGAAACTACGCTGACGTAATCTTTACTTACATACAGATACATAGAACCGAAATTATATTCACCGGAATTTCCATTAACGGCTGTTCTGCCACTATTCAGAACCGGATCACTCTGGACTTTGTAAAACCCGTTTGACTCTCCCAAAAGAAGAAATGCATGGCTTGACTGTGAGCCTGTCGTAAAAAGACTGGCAGAAGAAGCACTACTTTCCTTTCTGACATTCAAATCTGTATGTCCGATTCCATCGGCATTTTTTACGCCAATTGTATATTTATACCTGTCACTTCCATCGGAGTCCAGATTCCATGCAATATTAGCAGCTTTTTCGCCCCAGTACGGGTCAGATGCATACTTCACGTTGATCCCACTTGCCTTGTTTCCAAAAAAACTGCCATAATAAAGACTGTTATTCGGATTAAAATACCGTTTTGACATCCATCCTTCAGCAAAATTTCTTACGCAGGCATCTGGAGTTGTATATGTATTGGCACTTGCCCCCGGCGAACTGTCAACGGCATTCAAACCAAAAAGATTATTTTTCTGCTGTGCAATAGAGCTTTTCCCCCAGGCACTTTCATTTGCCGCCAGACCAGCCATCAACAATGCATTCACACCATATGCATTTTGATTGGTAACCATACTGCTGCCTATATTCCACATTTTAGAGGTACTGTCTGTCTTAGCATTGATTTTACTGTTCAACTGTGCCCCTGTATAAGTCGTCGTACTTCTAAGCGGAAGATACTGATAATAATTGTAATAAGGACTGTTTGGATTAATTGACTGTTTTCTTGTATTATTTTTGTAATCCGCAAGCATCACCGAATAATCTGTGTAAAAATAATGACCGTCATAACTGTAGTATGTTGTTCCTGTTGTCATATAGGACTGCTGCGGTCCGACCTTCAGTGAGCTAGACGCACCTGAATTCATATTTAAACATATTTTATGTACTATATTTGTGCCATCAGCGTAATAACTGCTGACTGTTCCCACACTATTTCTGGTGACAATCTGTACTTTGGACGCGTCCACAAGTCCCACTACACCACTGATCATGAACTTGACCTTACCGTTTTCAGTTCCAAGATATGCAGCATCCGTTCCGGATAATCCATACAGATAACCTGCTTCACCAGTTCCATATTCCGTATACTCGGTAACGTCACTTACTACCGTACCATTTTTCATAACCCTTAGATTCACAATGTAGTCATTCGCCGCCCGTGACCTATACTCCACTGACTTGACTGATGGAGATACATCATCTGTAATGTAATAGATATTCCCCTCTTCATCCATGCATTGAATCTCGACTGGCGTCACTGTATCTCCTGATGGAACCTGTTCCCCATCATTACCCTCATCCACATTATTTTCTCTGTTTTCAGTATCCTGATTCTCTGAAGTATCCTGCCCAGTCTCCTGTCCTGCATCCTGTGACTGGTCCTCTCCTTCCACACTTTCCTGCCCTGTCCCCTGCATTTCAGTGCCGTCCAGTTCTTCTGCAGACACCCTGATGCCTGGTACAGAAAATAACCCTATGCTAAGGCATAAACTGAGTGTAATTGCTAAAACCCTTTTTTTCATATACTCACCTTTTATCTCTAGTCCCTTCCGTGCTCACTGCACTAATCTGAACAGACATTTATATACGTCTATTCTTTTATAAATGAAGTTGCATTAATCACATAGATGTTTTCTGTATTATACTGTATCTGTCCCCCATCCGCATGATAGTATTCTTTCTGCAAAAAGATGTGAAGCTGTCTGTTTTTATTCCATAACTCAATATCGTAATTAGGCTCCCACTCCCCTAATGATGAAGCTGTAATATCGATCATTTTTTCTGTGGTAATTTCCATACCCTGCATACTTAACTTTGCAATCGATGACTTACCATCTCTTTCATCATCCCGGAACAGTACATATATATCGGCTTCATCTCCGGATCCGTTAACCAGAATCTGCGGCCTTCCACATGGCAGCTGTCTTGTACCTATTCCTGATAAATCAAAATTAGTATTTCTAATATCTGTATTATATATAATCCATTGTTCTCCCGTAAAACGGATAATATTGTACTGGACTAAACCATTCACACGCCAGTAAGAAATAATATATGGTTTGTTATCATTATCAACAGTCATAGAGGTCTGGTTGATGAGGGCACTGTCTTTCGGGATTTCGCAGATAACTTCGGATATAGATTCTGTAATAGGCAGAAGCTGTGCATCCCCCAGAGAATTCACAAAAGTGCTGCCGCTTGCATCTGTCGATACCGCATACGACATATTATAATTTGTTGTAACATTTCCGGTTTCCCGCCATACCCATGATATATGAAGTCTGCCCTTACTGTCAACACATGCCTGCCAATATGGAGAAATGCGGCCCTCTCCGGAAATCAGATTATCCTGAACCCTCTGCCAGGATCCTGATGACACACTGTATCTGTTCAACACAATATTACCGTTACCAGAGCTGCCATTCCTATATAAAAAGAACATATCTCCTGATGGCTGCACATAAAATTCAGGATATGTTGCCCGGTCTTCAAGGGTACCTATCATCTGAACCTCTTTCATTTCCATAGAATCCGGGGATACAGATTTGGCATACATCAATCTACCTGAGTGATGACTCCACGACATATGCAGATAGCCCGTACCATCAACAGCCAGTGAAACCGCGTTATGAGCGTCACTGATATCTCCTTTGAAACCGGTCCACTGAAATTCCCAGCTACCTTCATTCTGCCTTCTGGCAAGTACGATCGTGCCAAAGGAATCATAATAAGCACAATACTGTACCTGATTGCCTGCATTATCCGTATGTGTTGTCAATGCGCTCTTTCTAAAGGATGCACCGTTCACACAATTTCCCGCAAAAGCCTGACTAAGCTGGGTATATTCAAATCCCCGGGATAAATTAAAGCTTAAATCTTCTGCGCCATCTACTTCCATTTTGGGATTCGAAGACCAGCTCCCTGAATACGTAATATCGTTAGCCCGGCCATAAACTACAGTCGCATCTGCCACGCCTCCGCTGATACTGTTTTTTATGTAATAAGCATTCTGCCGCCTAACACAAAGTGTATCCCTGCCGTCTCCGTTCCAGTCCCCGGTTAGCACCTCATCCCCAACTCTGCCATATCTTATCTCGGAATCAGCAATACCACCCGAAATGCTGTTCTTAAAATAATAAGTATTGGACCTTCTTACACAGAGTGTATGCTTTCCGTCTCCATCCCAGTCTCCTACCAGTACATTGTCACCGGTTCTTCCATAACGGATTTCGTAATCCGCCACTCCGCCTTCTATACTGTTTTTGAAATAATAGACATTGCCACGCCTAACACAAAGAGTATCCTTTCCATCTCCATCCCAATCTCCGGCAATCACTTCATCTCCAACCCTTCCATAGCGGATCACGTAATCTGCCACCCCGCCTGTTATGCTGTTTTTAAAATAATAGAGGTTTCCCCGCCGAACACACAGGGTATCTCTGCCATCTCCATTCCAGTCTCCTACCAGAACCTCATCACTTGACCAGCCATATGTAACCACTTTATCTGCCACACCATTACTTAATGTATTCTTAAAATAGTATACATTACCTCTGCGGACAACGAGAGTATCTGATTTTTTATCCATTTCACCAGTTAATGTCCCATTCTCAAATTTCTGGGAAATGTGGCCATTCACTGTTAACTGCTCTTCAACCGGTGCCCCAAGGCTTTCCACTCCGCCACTTGATAGAAGAATATTCAATATCGGCTGCCGCACACTAAAAGTTCCCAAATCTGAAGTAACAATCATTGTATTTTCATATTCATAATACGCCGTCTTTGTCCCTTGTATCTGTCCTCCCCTGACCCATTGACCAAACTCTATATCTTTCTGATTTTCTGTCTTATATCTTTCGATCCTGTTTTTTAATGCAGCTTCAACCTCAATGTCAGCCGAAGCTGTCGGCAGCATGCCAAACCTGTCGGCATCGCTTTCTAATGTGGCAGGTGTAATGCCTCTCCCGCGCCCCCAAATAACCCTTTTATTATCATCATCTAGAGGGCTGTTCTCTGCAGGGTCTGTGACCTCTGATACTCCATCCTCTCCTCCATTTGGGGATGAATCATCCTCTGCATCCTGACTGTCTGTATCATTATTCTGATTTGCATTATCCTCAGAATCTACATGATCAGTGCCTTCTTCAACACTTTCATTCATTCCGGAAATATTGTCCACTTCTTCCGCGTAGCTGATATTTGAAACACCAAGCAGTAAGGCTGTAAGCAGACATGCACCTTTTTTCCACTTCATAATTTATTCCGCTGCCCTTTCATTTTTCCAGTTTTTACCGTTCCCACAAAAACGCACGAAAGCACATGCACCCTAATCAAGGATGCACATGCCCTCCATTATCACTCAACTTAAAATAACTTCTCCGGATATACTCCCGCATCGATCAGTCCCCTTACCGCTGAAACAACAGCTTCTTTATCTTCCTTATAAGTTACCCCAAACCATTTGTCTTTTGACTTCAGTACCCTGACAGCTATCTTTTTCTCTTCCAGCAGCTCCCCTATTATTGTCGGAAGAAGATATTCGCCTTTCAGGTTCTCTGGTTCTACTTTGCTTAGAAACTCTTCAAATCCACTCTCCAGTATATGGAAGAAGTCCGGCCTCAGCCCCCACATGTTCATGGAAACCGGTGAATTAACATCTATGCTGACTGCACCGTCTTCTTTCTGTACTGCGGCGCCGCCGTCTACCTTCTCTATATTGTGTGTCTCTACAATCTCTGTCAGCATTCCTGCTTCATTTACGCTGCAGATTCCTCTGGTCACCGCACCGTTATCACTGAGTGTATTTTTCAGGACGAAGCTAATCATGCAGATTTCCATGAGGTCTGTAGCAGCCTTGCCTGTCAGATATTCAAATCCTTCCCTGAATGCCTGCTTTCCATAGTAATCATCCGCGTTGATGACCAAAAATGGGCTGTCCACCACATCCTTGCAGCATAGAATTGCCTGTCCGGTTCCCCAGGGTTTGGTCCTCTCCTGAAACCGCTCTTTATATGGCTGCGGAATATCGTTTACTTCCTGATATGCATACCCCACTTCGATGACTTTTTCAATGCGGTTGCCTATTACCTCTTTAAAATCCTTTTCAAGATCTTTTCTAATCACGAAGACCACTTTGTCAAAACCGGCCTCCATCGCATCATAGATGGAATAATCCATGATAATCTCTCCATTCGGGCCTACAGGCTCAAGTTGTTTGATACCTCCCCCGAATCTGCTTCCTATCCCGGCTGCCATAATCACTAACGTAGCTTTACTCATTTTTTTCTCCTTGTTCCTTTTCCTTATCTTTTATCAAATCCTACTCTCCAAGACCATCCTCTACAATGCGTACCATTTCCTTCAGAGCCACTTCTTCATCCTCGCCCTCACAGACAATACGGATCTCATCACCGCTTTTAATACATGCACCGAGTACGCTTAAGACGCTCTTTGCATTCGCAGTCACATCCTCGGACTTCGACTTTTTCTCTACTGTAATCTTACTGCCATACTGCATGGCCGTCTTACAGAACAACCCCGCTGGCCGAAGATGCAGACCTGTCGGATTCTTGATAATCACTTTTTCACTAACCATCTTTGAGTGCCCCTCCCTATTGTTCTTCCTTTGGTTCTGACGGCTCTGTCTGTTCTTCCTTCTCAGTGACAGTTACCTTAATGACAGGCCTTTTCGTCAGTTTTACCTCATTTTTTATATCATCCGGTAAGGTTACACTTACCTGAACATCATATTTACCAGGCTTTGTATGGTTCTTCATGTCAATCGATACTGCATCTTCCATATCCAGCTTCTTAAGCACATCCTGTGGACCTTTAAACTGCATTTCAATCTCTGTCTCCGACTCATAGGATATCAGCAGGTTATCCTTCAGGTTATCCACACGAATGGATTCCACTGGTAATTCGATCGTTCTTGCATCGATTTGTTCAATCTTTACCGTCACGATGATGTTGTTAGCTGTCTCATCTACCAGTTCAATTCCTTCCGGAAGATAAGGCAGGATATCCACTGTTTTCTCAAACTTCCCGGTTGTCCCGGTTATATCAAGCGCATCATCCGTTATATCCAGAGATGAAATTTCCGCGAGTGCCTCCTTCGTGCCACAGACCTGTATCTTTTCAGGTTCACAGGTCAAACCGCTGAATACATAGCCATCCTCCGGTGTTCCTGTGACATTGAAGTTCAAAGCCAGATTTTTCGTATCAAGTACAGTCACATTTACTGTAACGCCTTCTTCACCAATGTTATCTGTAAGCTGGCTGCGGCCAACTACATTGCCGCTGCTGTCATAATATTCCAGCTCTGCCGGCAGGACCCCTGTCTTCGAGATACCGGAAACATCAACCTTCGCCACAGCCTTGTCTATACTGTTAACAAGCGACTCCGACCCCCTTACCTGAACCTTATCAGGATTCGTCGTAATCTCCCCGATGACATGCCCGTCACGCGGGGTGCCGGAAACACTGACTGTCAGGGGCAGTGTCCTTAATATACGTTTTTCTACCTTCACTTTTAAATTGCCGGGTACTGCTTCTGCAGTATACTTACCTTCATAACCCGGAATCGTCGGCGTAATCGGGACCAGGGTTTCAAACTGCATCTCGGCCATATCGGCATTGGCAACAATATTACTTACCGTGATCTTCGCCAGTACAGAACGTTTTGCCTTTACAATGACACTGACGGACTCTGTATCATCAAGCACCCTGTACGTATGCCCGTCGTTTGTTACAAGCTGTACATTCTGCATCGTAACCGGAACATTTCTAAAAGTGGCAGTCTCTACAGGGTCATCTACATTTACAACGATCAGCCAAAGGAGCGCGGCAAAAACAAGTGCCATAATCTTAAGTCCCAGATTGTTCGTAAACTTATACTTCTTCATGTCTCTGCCGTCCTTTCCGTATAGTAAATTTCTTCCCTTCCGAAGTTCTATACTGGATCTGGCTCAGCCTTGTCGCTAGATATTCCGGTGTTACACCTCTCGCCAGCTGTCCGCCCATTGCAACAGACACCTGCCCGGTTTCCTCCGACACCGCAATAATAAGGGCATCGCTCACTTCGCTCATTCCCAGGGCAGCCCTGTGTCTGGTTCCCAGGTCTTTGCTGATCTGCATATTGTCGGACAGCGGCAGATAACAAGTCGCCGAAGTAATTCTGTCGCCCCGTACGATTACCGCGCCGTCATGCAGCGGAGTATTGTGTTCGAATATATTAAGCAGAACCTGAGACGACACCTTACAATCCAGTTCAATTCCTGTCATCTCATATTCTGTCAGACGTATTGCCTGTTCCACGACAATCAACGCGCCTGTGCAGACACTTCCCATGTCAAAGCATGCCTTTACAAGGCTCTCCACTGTTTCATCGGAAAAACGCTGATTCTCTTTGTTCCTGTCAAACAAGTTAATATTACTCAGCAGGTTCTTTTCACCTAGCTTCTCCAGAGCCCGGCGCAATTCCGGCTGGAATACAACGACGGCGGCAACCGCCAGTACATTGATCGACTCTCTGGCCAGAAACAGGATCGTATGCATCTGAAATATTGCCGCGACCAGAATGAAAAGTCCAAGGACGATCATTCCCTTTAAAAGCATCCAGGCCTTTGTATTCTTTATCCACAGCATGATCTCATAAACGATCACTGATACAATTAATATCTCTATGATATCGGTCAGGTGTACATTTGGAAAGTACATATCGCTCACGTAATTTGAAAAAAAGTTTCTTATCCACTGTTCCATACTGCCACCTCCTGTCTTAATTATTATAACTCCCTTATATCATTTTCAAAATTATTTATTTAATTCATCTTCCAGATTCTCTAATCCAAGTTCCTTTGTAAGACTTCTGGTCAGGAGAATCTCATCTGCAGCCCTGGCATGGTCTACTTTTCTCACCTGATTCCTCGGTTTCGGAACCGGCCGCTTTTTCTGCTGTGGCTGACGCCTTACTTCTGCTGCCTGCTTCACATTTCTGGAATCTATAAGAACCGTCTCCTGTGAGTCAGCCTGCTCTTTTCTTTCATTAATATGCTTTACACTCATCTCGGGTGCGGAGACTCCTATTTTCGGAACTGCCTTCACATAATAATAATATTCGTCATCCTCAAACTGCATACGTTCCGTCCGTGAATAATTCACTGAGAAAAACAGGAATTCAAGTATCAGGCCGACAGCAATAGCCGCCACACCACTCAGGGCCATAGGCCCATAGGACAGGTGTACATTCAGTGCAATCTTCCCAGCCGCCCCGATAAGGATTGCCGTGACTGCACCCGATGCGGAAGCAATCTTCCAGGCATGGTCCACAGAGCGGGTACGTACCGCATATACAATGAAGAGGCTGACTGAAAGTGCCGCCACCATCACCCACATTTCCTTGTTTGTCAGAGATTGTTTTGTAAATGCCATTAATCCCTCCACAAGGCTTTTTGCATCGTCACCCTTGTAGGCCGATGAGGACATCTTCACAAAATGTATCATATAATAAACGATAGTCCCGAATGCCGCCGGAAGAACACAGATCGGAGCTGAGAGCAGTCCGAACGCTACCGGTATCACGAAAGGTATCTTTAATGCGAATGCTACCGGGGTCAGCAGGACGAGCCATGCCTTTTTCGGTGTGAATCTGAAGTAAAAAATATACATAATCAAAAAGATAATGGCAGACACCAGTGCAATTGGCATTGACAACGCGTAAAAATGCACGAGGACGAGCGCGGTTGCCGCAATGACCATCACTACAAGAGGCAGAAATGCACATATCACCGAAAGACCCACTGTACACAGTATTGAAGAAGCTGCTTTCATAAATCCTATATTCGAGTTGATAAGACCGAAAACACACAGGCCCAAGACAAACTGCAGCGCTTTCATTATATATATGGAATACCTGGCGTATATCTTTTGGAGTTGCTCTTTCCAGACAAGTAAAGTACTCATTTTCTAATTATTCTCCTTCACATACATCTTTCCCAGACGGGATAAATCTCGATAATACTTTTTTACACGCTGCTTTGCCTTATTATGTCTGGACTTGTAAAAACTGCCTGCGCAGACACAATATGTAACCAGCAGTACAATATACGCCCCCAGCGCCACGGCAATAATAAAAATCAACTTGGTCACTGTCAGGTCCTTCAGCAGGGCGTCTACGTTGCATAATATCACCAGTCCCGCCACAAGTGCATACCCTGCGGTAACCCAGATCGCTGTGATCAGGGTGTTCAGACTCGCGTAATCCTTTTTATAATAACTGCTGATTTTCAAATCTTCCGGCGCCAGTGTCTTCTCATACTGTGCCATCTTTGTCATCAGTCTGATACGGTTCTTATCTAACATATCTTCACCTCAAAGTATTCTTCTGTTTTCAGCAGATGCAAATAAACATCATTTTTAGTATAGCATACAGTCAGAGTCCTTGTCCAATGCTTATGGTTAAAAAATACACTTTTTCAGCCCCTGCAGCCTTTAGCTTTTCAGCCACTCTTTCTATTGTATTTCCGGTCGTATAAATGTCATCTACAATCAGTATATTCGGCTTTATTTTCTGATTTTCCGGCACTGCAAAGGCACCTTTCAGATTATGGATGCGCTGTGTATCGTTTAACTCCTTCTGTGGTCTGGTGTTCCGGATTCTTAAGACTGCCCTGTGATTCACCGGGATATGGAGCAGTTTTCCAAGTTCTTCCGCCACAATGCCTGCCTGATTATACCCACGTTTCCTCTTCCTGCTTTTGTGCAGCGGAACCGGAATAATCTCGTCAATCTTCCATCTCCTGACCTGTGCTTCATAGCACAAAGCCATCTCCCGTGCAAATACCTTTCCAAAATTCCTCTTGTTCTTATACTTGAACTGATAAACAGCACCAGATACCGGCATGCGGTGCAGCCAGATGCTGCGCCCCTGCTCAAAGGAGGCTTCATGCCCGCTGCAGTCACGGCAGTATTCCTGCTCCTCTTTTTCCACGGGCTTTCCGCAGCGCATACAGCGCGGTTCTTTGATGTACCTGACCTTCTTTCTGCAAGACGGACAGATGCCGTCCGGACTGATCTCCCCACAGAACGGACAGACCGGCGGGTAAAGGAGGTTTAAAATTCCTGTATACGCTCTGCCAGACTTGTATAACGGTTCTGTTCGTTTTTGTTTTGTATCATTTCCTGAAATGTTGCATCACTCCCTACGATTGTCAGGCATTTTTTTGCACGTGTGACTGCGGTGTACAAGAGGTTTCTGTTATACAAAAGCCTTGGTCCCGGAAGAAGAGGAATGATAACTGCCGGATACTCGCTTCCCTGTGATTTATGAACCGTAATGGCATAGGCCAGTTCCAGTTCCTCCAACAGCTCATATGGATATTTCACCTTTCTCCCCTCATCATATTCCACTTCTATCGTCTCATCGAATGTATTGATATCTGTTACAATTCCCATGTCACCGTTGAAAATCCCGGTGCCTTTGTCTACTGTGAGTCCAAACTTCGTACAGATCTCCCACTCCAGCTGGTAGTTGTTCTTGATCTGCATCACTTTATCCCCGACACGGAAAATTTTCTGGCCGAATTCCTTTTCAGCCTTTTTCGGGTCCGGGGGGTTCAAATACTTCTGAAGAATAGTATTCAGCCGTTCTACTCCCAGCAGGCCTTTCCTCGTCGGCGTCATGACCTGGATATCGGTCGGTGCCGCATCTACATACTTTGGCAGCTTTTTCTGGATCAGCGTAATCACCACACTGATGATCACATCTGCTTCCTGACGTTTCAGGAAAAAGAAATCTCTGCTTTTATTATTTAATATGACAGCTTCCCCCGCATTAATCTTATGTGCATTCACGACAATGTCGCTCTCCCCTGCCTGCCGGAAAATCTTTGTCAGTGTGACTACCGGAAAGCTGCCGGATGCGATAATATCTTTCAGCACACTCCCTGGCCCTACGGACGGAAGCTGGTTCACATCTCCCACGAGAATCAGGCGTGTGCCCTCCACAACTGCAGACAGCAGCGCATGCATCAGCGGAAGGTCTACCATTGACATTTCATCAATGATCAGCACATCCGTCTCCAGAGGGTTCTGCCGGTTTCTCATAAACCCGTTGACATTTCCTTCCTCCTCCGGATTCCCGCTGACTTCCAGAAGCCGGTGGATTGTCTGTGCCTGGTATCCGGTTGCCTCAGTCATTCGCTTCGCCGCACGCCCTGTCGGGGCCGCAAGCAGAATACTCATCCCTTCACTCTCAAAGAACTGGATCATCGTGTTGATCGTCGTTGTTTTCCCGGTTCCGGGGCCTCCTGTCAGGACGAGAAGACCATGCTTGATGGATTCGATAACCGCCCGGTGCTGCATCGGGTCCAGTGAGATATCTTCCTGCTCCTCAACCTTTCTGAGCCGCTTTTCCATCATATCTTCAGGCATGTTACAATCAATATTCAGGTCATGGAGCATGCGTGCCGCATTCAGTTCCAGATAGTAATAGTGCGCCGGGTAAATCCTGATCTCGTCCTGTTCTTCTTTCCTGACCACCTTCCGCTCAATGCAGAGGTCCATAATATACTTTTCCACGTCCTGAATCTGCACCCCGAGAAGCTGTCCCGCCCTTGCGGCGAGTATGTGCTGGGGAAGGTAGATATGGCCTTCACCCACAGACTGCTGCAGGGTATAAAAAATTCCGCTCCGGATTCTGAAATCCGAATCCGTGTGGATTCCAATCCGGGAGGCAATCTCATCTGCAGTCTTGAATCCCACGCCTTCAATGTTATCTGCAAGCTGATAGGGATTTTCTTCCAGAACCTGATAGAGCTTTGAACCATAATGTTTATAAATTTTAACGGCAAGGGTCGTGGAGATCCCGTAATTCTGCAGGTATATCATAGCCTTGCGCATATCCTTCTTGTCTTCTACCTGCTCCGCAATCTCTCTTGCCTTGCGTTCACTGATTCCTTTTATTTCTGCCAGCCGCTCCGGTTCTTCTTCAATGATCCGGAATGTGTCCTCTTTAAACCTTCTGACGATCCTTGCTGCCAGAGCAGAACCGACCCCTTTGACTGCGCCGGACCCCAGATAACGTTCAATCGAAACCAGATCTTCCGGTTCTTTGACTTTATGGGAATTCACCTTTAACTGGCTTCCATATACGCTGTGATTCACATAATCCCCCTGAACCTCCAGCATTTCCCCCTCATTTATATAATGAAAACTCCCGACACAAGTTACTTCTCCGTCTTCACTGTCCAGATTGAATACGGTATAACCATTCTCCTCATTCCGAAACACGATGTGCTCCACATATCCGGTAACTACTTCCACAATTGCCTCCTAACCAGAACTGGCTATGTAAATTCTCCTCCTGTACCCTGACGCCACACATCAGGTATAACATAAGTTAAGACAGACTCCTCCCTATATTTCCCCGAGGTAGTCTGTCCCATCCCTTTTATCTGCCTTTAGAAATCTGTTCTGCCGCTCATAAATTCTACAAACTGGCCTGTCCCGATCGCCACGACTTTCATCGGGTCTTCCGCAGTCATTGTATGAATCCCCGTCTTTTCTTCAATCAGTTCCTCCAGCCCCCGAAGCATTGCGCCCCCGCCTGTAAGAACGATTCCGCGGTCCAGAATATCCGCGGACAACTCCGGCGGCGTCTGTTCCAGAACTGCGATAACGGCTTCCACAATCTGCCCAGTGGCCTCCCGCAGCGCCTCCTCAGTCTCGGACGAAGTCACCGTGACGGTCTTTGGCAGCCCTGTCACAAGGTTACGCCCCCTGACCTCCATTGTCTCCTCCTCGACGAGAGGATATGTTGTTCCTATCTTAATCTTAATATCTTCCGCGGTGCGCTCACCGATCAGAAGATTATGTTTCTTTCGCATATAGCGAACGATCGCTTCATCAAAATCATCACCCGCGATCTTGATCGAAGTATTCACAACCGTACCGCCGAGTGAAATAACCGCGATGTCCGCAGTCCCTCCCCCGATGTCCACGATCATATTCCCACACGGCTTGGAGATGTCTATCCCCGCACCGATCGCCGCCGCCACCGGTTCTTCGATCAGATGTACTTCTCTTGCACCGGCTGCAAATGTAGCCTCTTCCACTGCTTTCTTCTCAACCTCTGTTACCCCGCTGGGCACACAGATGCTGATGCGCGGCTTTTTAAATGTCCTTTTTCCGAGTGACTTCTGCACAAAATATTTGATCATCTTCTCTGTGACCGTGTAATCTGAAATCACACCCTGGCGAAGCGGGCGGACAGCTATGATATTGCCCGGTGTTCTCCCCAGCATCAGGCGTGCCTCTTCTCCGATCGCTTTGATCACATTCGTATCTCTGTCAAACGCTACAACGGATGGTTCCTTAAGTACCACTCCTTTGCCTTTCACATACACAAGCACACTGGCCGTCCCCAAATCTATCCCGATATCTACAGACATAATGACTCTCCCTTCCAAAACCCTTATTAATCCTTATCATAATCACTGTTCCTCTGCGTTTCTCTGCCAATGGCAGGAATTCTCCCTGGTATAGTAACAATTCATTTGTTTTTATATGACACTTTTCCCTTAAGTTGCACAAATAGTATAATAAACTTTTCCAAAAATGGAAACCCTTTTTTTATAATTTATTTTTTCTTAAGGAATAAAAATTAACCCCGCAAAATCCGACTTTTTCCGCCGGTACGCCTTTTATATGAAACTCCAGCCCGGAATCCCAAGGGAGACCGGGCTGGAGTTTTCTCTGTCAGACCCTGCACTTTGCAAGTGCTTCCGTGATATACCTGCCTGTATAAGAATTCGGATTCTCCGCCACTTCCTCCGGTGTTCCTGTCGCCACAATAGTCCCGCCTTTATCGCCGCCTTCGGGACCGATATCTATGATATAATCTGCCGTCTTTATAACATCCAGATTATGTTCGATTACGACTACCGTATTTCCGTCGGCTGAGAGCCTTCTCAGTATTTCTGTCAGTTTATGGACATCTGCAAAATGAAGCCCTGTGGTCGGCTCATCCAGTATATATACCGTTTTTCCCGTGCTCCTCCGGCTCAGTTCTGCCGCAAGCTTGATACGCTGTGCTTCACCTCCGGACAGCTCCGTGGAAGGCTGTCCCAGACGGATATAGGATAACCCGACATCATTAAGCGTCTCCATCTTCCTGCGGATGCTCGGCACATGCTCGAAGAATGTCAGTGCTTCTTCCACTGTCATGTTCAGAACATCATAAATCGTCTTACCTTTATACTTCACTTCCAGCGTCTCCCTGTTATAACGCCTGCCTCCGCAGACTTCACAGGGCACATATACGTCCGGCAGGAAATGCATCTCTATCTTCAGGATTCCGTCACCGCTGCACGCCTCACATCGTCCACCTTTGACATTGAAGCTGAATCTGCCTTTTTTATATCCCCTTGATTTTGCGTCCGGAGTAGATGCAAACAGGTCCCGGATCAGATCGAACACGCCGGTATACGTGGCTGGATTGGAACGCGGTGTACGTCCGATCGGAGACTGGTCAATGTCAATAACCTTATCCACCTGTTCCAGCCCCTCTATCCTCTTATGCCTGCCCGGAATCGTCCTCGCACGGTTCAGTTCCTTTGCCAGTTTTTTATATAAGATCTCATTGACGAGTGAACTCTTTCCCGAACCAGACACGCCCGTCACACAGGTCATGACTCCCAGAGGAATCTTTACATCAATATTCTTCAGATTATTCTCCTGGGCGCCCACGATCTTCAGGTACCCGCTTGGCTTTTCCCGCTTCTCCGGCACGGGTATCTGAAGCTTTCCGCTTAAATATGCCCCTGTTATAGAGTTCTTATTCTTCATGATCTCCTGGGCCGTACCAACCGCAATGACCTCGCCGCCGTGTTCCCCTGCACCGGGTCCGATATCTACGATACAATCAGCCGCCAGCATGGTATCTTCATCATGCTCGACTACGATCAGTGTATTTCCCAGATCGCGCAGATGCTTCAGCGTGTCCAGAAGCTTATCATTGTCTCTCTGGTGCAGGCCGATACTCGGTTCATCCAGAATATAGGCGACACCGACCAGACCTGAACCGATCTGGGTGGCAAGCCGGATTCTCTGGGCCTCCCCGCCTGACAGAGATGCTGTCGCCCTGGCAAGTGTCAGATAATCCAGACCGACGTTCATCAGGAACTGGATTCTCGCTTTGATTTCTTTTAAAATCTGGTTTCCGATCATCTGCTGTGTCTGGGTCAGTTCGAGATTTACCAGAAAATCGTGAAGCCTATCGATTGAATATGCCGTCACTTCCGCAATGTTCTTACCTCCGACAGTAACTGCCAGAGATCCCTTTTTCAGCCTCTGGCCGCCACACTCTGAACACGGAGTGATATTCATAAAGGTCTCATATTCTGCCTTCATCGTTTCGGATCCTGTCTCACGGTACCGTCTCTCCACATTCTTGATCAGTCCCTCGAAGGAAACATCATACACGCCTTCCCCGCGCTGTCCCTTATAATAAACTTTTACAGACTTTCCATTTGTACCGTGCATAATAACATCATGTATTTTTTTCGGGTACTTTTCAAACGGAGTATCCAGATCAAATTTATATTCCTTGCACAGGGCATCCAGAATCGCTCTTGTAAAGCTGGATTTATCTGTGCAGGACTGCCATCCGGTCACGGTGATAGCCCCTTCATTAATACTCAGTGACTTATCCGGTATCATCAGGTCCTCGGAGAACTCCATCTTATAACCGAGTCCAAAGCAGACCGGGCATGCCCCGAATGGATTGTTGAACGAAAAGCTTCTTGGCTCGATCTCGTCAATGCTGATACCGCAGTCCGGACATGCAAAACTCTGGCTGAAATTCATCGGCTCCCCGCCAATGATATCCACGATCAGCAGTCCTTCCGCAAGACTCAGCACACTTTCAACAGAATCTGTCAGTCTTTTCTCTATTCCCGGTTTTACAATTAAGCGGTCGACAATAATCTCTATATTGTGCTTAATATTTTTATCCAGTGTAATCTCTTCCGACAATTCATAAAGGTTCCCGTCAACACGCACTCTCACATAGCCGCTTCTTTTTGCCCTTTCCAGAAGCTTTGCATGGGTTCCTTTCCTGCCTCTTACAACCGGCGCCAGCAGTTGGATCTTCGTTCCCTCAGGCAGCGCCATAACCTGGTCCACCATCTGGTCTACCGTCTGCTTCATGATTTCTTTCCCACACTTCGGGCAGTGCGGGATTCCGATTCTCGCGTAAAGCAAACGGAAATAGTCGTAAATTTCCGTGACCGTCCCGACGGTAGAACGCGGATTATGGTTGGTAGACTTCTGGTCAATGGAGATTGCCGGGGAAAGTCCCTCGATGCTCTCCACGTTTGGTTTTTCCATCTGTCCCAGAAACTGTCTTGCATAAGAGGACAGTGATTCCATATACCGCCTCTGGCCTTCTGCATAAATCGTGTCAAACGCCAGAGAGGACTTGCCGGACCCGCTAAGCCCGGTCAGTACCACAAGTTCATTCCTCGGGATATCAAGATCAATATTCTTCAGATTATTTTCATTTGCACCGCGTATCTTAATGTACTTGCGGGCATCCATCTTTTTAGCCATGTTCTTCCCTTCCTGTACTCCTGTCTATTCTATTCTTCTGTATTTTCTGTAAATTATTCACCGATATCGGATTGCTTTCGTTAGTCATCCATATCATTGAGGTTCTTTTTCAGTTCCACCAGTTTGTCCCTGAGTTCTGCCGCTGCCTCGAAGTTCAGTTCTGCTGCTGCCTTCTTCATCTGCTTAGACAGATCTGCAACCAGCTTCTCCAGTTCTTTCCTGCTCATAGACTCCGGATCTTTCTCCATCTGCATCTCTTTTGCAGCCACTTTTTTAGATATGCTGATTAAGTCCCGCACTGCCTTCTGGATCGTGGTCGGCGTGATATGATGTTCTTCATTATACTTCATCTGAATCCCACGGCGGCGCTGTGTTTCATCCATCGCAGTCTGCATGGAATCGGTAATCTTATCGGCATACATGATCACATGCCCCTCGGAGTTCCTCGCGGCACGCCCGATTGTCTGGATCAGGGAAATCTCTGAACGGAGGAACCCTTCCTTATCTGCATCCAGTATCGCAACCAGCGTAATCTCCGGTATATCCAGACCTTCTCTGAGCAGGTTAATCCCGACAAGCACATCAAATACATCCAGACGCATGTCACGGATAATCTCTGTTCTTTCCAGTGTATCCACATCCGAATGCAGGTACTTCACACGGATACCGACCTCACGCATATAATCGGTCAGGTCCTCTGCCATCCGCTTAGTAAGCGTAGTAACAAGCACTTTATTCTTCTTTGCTACTTCTTTATTCACTTCTCCGATCAGGTCATCAATCTGGCCCTCCACAGGGCGCACTTCCACCTCTGGGTCCAAAAGTCCTGTAGGCCGGATTACCTGCTCCGCACGGAGCAGTTCATGCTCTGCCTCGTACACACCGGGGGTGGCCGAAACAAACATGACCTGATTTATCTTACTCTCAAATTCCCCGAAATTCAAGGGCCTGTTATCCTTCGCGGACGGAAGGCGGAATCCATAATCCACAAGCGTCGACTTACGCGACTGGTCCCCGGAATACATGCCTCCTATCTGCGGAATTGTCTTATGTGACTCATCAATCATCATAATGAAGTCATCCGGGAAATAATCAATCAGTGTATACGGTGGCTGACCCGGCGCCAGCCCCGAAAGATGCCTCGAATAATTTTCGATTCCGGAGCAGAATCCGGTCTCTTTGAGCATCTCAATATCAAAATTCGTACGCTCTGCAATCCGCTGGGCTTCAATCAGCTTGTCCTGACGCTTAAACTCCTTCACCCGCTCTTCCAGTTCTGCCTCAATATTTTTTACCGCACGTGCGATATTCTCTTTATCAACAACATAATGGGAGGCCGGGAAAATCGCTGTATGCTTAAGCTCATCCTTAATCTCCCCTGTCAGGATATCAATCTCCGTGATCCGTTCTATCTCATCCCCGAACCATTCGATACGGATTGCACTCTCCTCCGCATTAGCCGGAATCACCTCCAGTACATCCCCGCGCACCCGGAAGGTCCCCCTGTGGAAATCCATCTCGTTGCGGTCATACTGGATCTCGATCAGCTTGGCCATCACTTCATCCCTGTCCCTGACCATGCCCGGACGGAGCGAGATCACCATGTTCTGGTAATCGACAGGGCTTCCCAGGCCATAAATACAGGAAACACTGGCCACAATGATAACATCGCGTCTCTCCGACAGCGACATCGTCGCAGAAAGACGGAGCTTGTCAATCTCATCATTGATGGAAGAATCCTTGGCAATGTAAGTATCGGATGAAGGGACATAAGCTTCCGGCTGATAATAATCATAATAGGACACGAAATATTCCACAGCATTATCTGGGAAGAATTCTTTGAATTCTCCGTAGAGCTGTGCCGCCAGCGTCTTATTATGTGCGATGATTAATGTTGGTTTATTTAGTTGTTGTATCACGTTCGCCATTGTGAACGTCTTTCCCGAACCGGTGACACCAAGAAGGGTCTGGCACTGGTTACCTTCCTTGAAGCCTTTTACAAGAGCTTCAATTGCCTGGGGCTGATCACCGGTTGGGGCGTATTCTGAATGAAGTATGAATTTATCCATAGTCTGATCCTTTTCTATTTTGGATTATATATCAATTGATTTCGTTCTAATTCTTTTTGTAATTCCTCCACTGTTGGTAAAACAGTCATATATTTTGAGGCAAATATTTGTTGACTTTCGTGTAAAACAGAATATTATCCTGATGTGTTAATTTAGTTGTTTTTAAGTCAATCACCACAAAACACTTCAAAATATAATTGTAAAACACTAAATCAATATAGAAATCTGTTGTTTCTGTACAAATGCGCATTTGCCTTCCAACAAATGAAAACCCTTTCCCCATTTCTAGCAAAAATTTCTGAAGATTACTAATAATGGCATTTTCAATATCATTTTCCAAATATCTTTCATCTCGCTTTATTCCCATAAATTCTAACACGAACGGATCTTTGACAAACTCTAATGTTTGATTTTCTTTATTTTGCAACTGTGTAGAAAGCATTCTTTTATAATAGCCACTCTTAATATTACGTTCCAATGTTCTTACAGACCAATTTTCGTTTATCACTTCATTCAAATAAAAATTTCGTTCTTCTTCATCTGAAATCCGCATAATATCTCTCAAATGAGACCACGAAACTTTCCCTGATACATTATATCCATATGAATCCTGTGGAAAGGTCAAATAAAACTGACGACAATTTTTCAGATTTGCAACAGAAAATCCTGTTCCAAACTCATCCAAAAGTTCTTTCGAAAGATTTTTCAATAAATATGAACCATATTTAGCTTTCGTTTTGCCTTGCTGTTCTTGCTCAACAATTCTTCTACCAACATTCCAATAAGCATGCGTCATTATAGCACTTGCATTTTCATATGCACGTTCACGTGCTTGCTTTAATATATTTCGTATATCCTGATAAAATTTTTCTTCTTGTAATCCTAGCAATGTATCTTCAGTATGCTGTATTAATTCTTTCTTATCCATAGTTCCTCCCTTGTGGATTCGCTACACGCGTGTAGCGAATCTTTTTTGCAATCATTATATTACATGTCTTATGGATAACCCTCAAACACTTCTAGGCTTATGTCGAGTTTATACAGTTTCCTTATTGTATTTCTTTAATATCTAATACAAAATCACTTATTTCAAAAAAATATAAGTACTGTCTACAGAACCTTGTTTCTTTATTACCCTTAATCTAAATCCCATTTTTCTTCCATTTTAAACATTTTCTGCACACAATATTTTTTTTCAAACTCGATATAATTTGATGTTTCTTAGACTTCACGTTCATAATTTTCATTTAGTTTTCCATTTATAATTTTATCCAACTCATCGCAAACCGCTTTCCGTTCTGGCTTCTTCAATTCTAAGATAGCATTATATGGTCTATCACCCGATTGTAAATAACCAAAAAACTGACCTTCAAAATCAGGAATATTCACTATAACCTTATTATTTTTTCCCTTTTTTTGCTTCATCAATAATTTTTTCATTAATAGTCCACATTGAATTTTTAACAAATACATCTTTACGTTTTACCTTAGGCGAATCCATATCATGAACCTCATCATCTGAAAAATTTGCTTTCTCCGTAGAGAAAATTTTGGTCGCACCTTCATTTTTTTCTACTCGAATAATTGTAGTATGTGGTTTGGATACATCTATTATAAAAGATTCTGGTTCTTCAACCAACAGTATTTGGGGTTCCTCGTTTTTTATAAGAGTTTTCCCGTTTTCATTTTTCCTGTATCAGATAGTGCCTCAATGGCAGACCACAAAAAAGCTCTTTGCAAACCACTCCCTGATTAGCTAAAGGATAATATTTTCCATCGGAGGCTGCTACATTCAAATATGTCCCTGCAGCCAATAATTTATCTACTTCCAACTTTTCGGCCTGAGGTTCAATATCTATATTGTACTCTGGAAATATATCACTTAAATTTTTTTGCAATTTATCTGTGGTTTTATCTAATTCATCAGCAATTTCCTTCTTTACATCCCTTGCCAGTTCATTGATTTGACCAATCATTGTTGCAATTTTGGATCTATTGTTTTTTACATTATCTTTTACTGCTGATGTTAATAATTCAACAATCTTTTTTTCCATCTGGACCGAATCATCAATAGGTAATAACTGTATCTCCATCCTCGTTTTGATAAAGCCATTTTTCTCCTATTTGTGCTTTATCTTCCTCATTAATTTTCCTAAATCCCCCGCTTATTTCTATCGGATTTTTTTCATTGTTTTGGTAGAACTCATCAATTTTCAAAGGAGACCCTGAATTTCTAAATGCTTCGTATGCTTTAAAAACAGTAGTTTTTCCCACATTATTAGGTCCTATTAAAACAACAATATTATCTATTTTAATAGTAATACCTTTTTCGTCAAAACAACCAAAATTCTTAATTTGCAATTTATATGAAACTCTATATTTTTTCTTTCAGCAAAATATTGCCTGTTAATCATAATACCACTCCCTCTCCACTAATCATTGATCCGATCCATTATCACATCAAAGAACAAATGTTCTTTTTTATTTTACTCCAGATAAGCGTTAGAGTCAATCAAAATAGTATTCCTTTTTTCTTTAAATTCATGACATTAGTTTTAATCCCACAGCATTCTCAAGGGAGGTGTGCCTATATTTTTCCCATAGTGCTTTGACTTGCTATTACAAATGACATATAATAAATAAGTAAGCCATTTCCTCTATATTATTAGTGTTTATTTGGAGTGCTGCTGTGCTTTTCACTATACTATTAAACAAAAGGAGTTGAAAATCAAAATGATTCATATAAAAAACATATCAAAATCATTTGATAATAAGACTGTGCTTAATAATGTTTCCTTTAGCATTGGCGATAATGCAATTACATCCTTGATAGGTCCCAATGGTATAGGCAAGACTACCCTTCTAAATATACTTTGTGGTGTTTTGTCTCCAGACCAGGGAATCATTGAATGTGAAACCCCTTATTTTACCAGAGAAATATTTACAGTTTTGTCAGGAAACCAACATTTGTATGCAAAAAATACAGTTAAAGAAAACATTTATTTTCTCTCCACTCTTCGTGGTTTATCAAAAGGAGAAATAAAGTCCAATATAGAAAAGTACCACACCTATTTCCCGCTATATGACTCAATACAGGGTTCTTTATTCGAAGAACTTTCTTTTGGCCAAAAACAATTAACTACTATTTTCGCCGCATTAGTCGCCAACTCTCAATATTTGTTTTTAGATGAACCAACGGAGGGGTTAGATCTAGCTCACAAAAAGCAATTAGCCTCAGTTTTATCTTTAATCAAACAATTTAAGACTATTTTGCTTACATCTCATGATTTGGATTTTGTTTCATCTCTTTCAGATGAACTCGTTTTTATAAACAATGCTAAAATTGTTAATATTTCAAAATCACTTTCAAAAGAGCAGTTTCTAAAAGTTTATGAAACAATATATGGGGAGGAGCAGGGGAATGAGAATTATTTACTATGAATTCAAAATGGATTTTCTAAGAACAATCAGATATAAAATGGGGATAGTATCAGACATTGTTGTGTTCACTATACTACTATGCTTTTTTTATATATCAAATACTGGTGCTTCATTTCAAAAAGTATACGGAACAAATAACTATAAAACCTTGTTGTTATTAGGTTACATTGCCTGGACTCTTGCTGTTTCTGCAATTTCCACCATTGGGAATCAAATCACCAGTGAATTACAGCGCGGTACATTGTTTTTTAAACTCAACTGTAAACTTCCACTACAAATTGTATATATTGGAGATCTCGTATCAGCAAGTATCATACAACTTTTTATTATTTTTATATACTCCATAGTAACACATTTTGCATTTGGCGTGGATTATTTTGTAAGTCCTGCTGTTTTAGTATCTCTTATAATCTGTACCTTTGGTATGTATGGAATAGGACTTATTGTCGCTGGATTATCAATTTATTTTAAAAGAATTGGCTCGATTATATTTTTAATCCAGCTATTTCTGCTTTTTGTCACTAATACGGTACCAACAGCATCAATAATCACAAATGTTTCAAAAATTTTACCCCTGACTATGTGTAATACAGTTTTACGATTAAGTTTTTCAAATGAAAATATCTATTCTTCTTTTGTCTTACTATTATTAACAAGTATTTTTTGGTTTGCCCTTGGATACATAGTTTTTGGCCTTTTCATAAAATTTTCTAAGAAAAAGGGGAATTTACTATTATATTAATATCCTCATTGAAGGTATCAGGCCATACAGAAAAAGAAGCTGCGTGACACAGCTTCTTTTTTGTACAATCTAATCAATTCCGTTGTTTTTCTTACCAGTCCTTTTATATTTCGGACTCCTTTAAAACTTCAACTTTACACTGATGCTTTTTTTCTGTCCTGTCATAGCTAATGCCTACTGCCATAGCTTAGGAGCGGTACTTCCGTATTAGCGGAATCTCTCTGCTCTCATCATTAAAGTCAAAAGCCTCCAAAAGCTGCCTTTTTTTCTTCCTCTTCACACGGAATCTGCCCGCTCTTCACCATCTTCACAAGACCCAATGCCTGTTCCAGTGTATACGGCTCCCCATAGTTTTCCTCCGCCCAGTCCTGATCCGCAAGGGAGAGCCCGTGACGCCCGTGCAAGATCTTTTGCAGGCTGGTCTTTCAGGGGTGCAGCTCCCGTTATATTGACGGTGTATGTACACACGAATGTCTGATGACCTTTCTCATAGAATTTCTTAGCAACGATTTCCCCTTCTTTCCATAGGTTATACCGCTCTCTGATCATAATCCATTCCCTCTCTTTGCGATTTGATTTTCCCATTATTTTGCCTGATCTTTCCTCTGGGCAATCTCTGCATGGATCTGCGGCAGTTTCTTCTCAAGGTCAAATTTGATTGATAAGATAAACAGCACCGTAAACAGGATCAGCGGCACATAAATATTAAATGTAAAGACTGCCTGTTTTACCGCCGTAGAAGCCACTGCTGCCTCCGGATTATAAGATGCGATTGCAAGGCACCATGCAACCAAAGATGCCCCAAGTCCGTTTCCTACCTTGCTTCCAAAACCGCAGGCCGCCTGAGACGATGCCAGCATACGGTTGTTGAATTTGTATTCATTGTAGTCAATCGTCATCGCTGTCAGGACTCCAAGAAGGCACATCATCGGGATGTTGGCAAATGTTCCGAAGCATCCAAGCACTGTGTTGTATACAAAATTGTACGGATTAAGCAGACGCAGGGCGTTCCCCGCCATTCCGATAAAGAACGACACTTTCAAAGTCTTTGTGACGCCCAGCTTTTTGATCATCGGCCCTACGAGTATAAACCCAAGTATTGTTGGGATCATACCGATCGCTCCCTGAATACCGACGAGATTATCGTTTCCGTAGATCCATTTCGCATAATAAGTTCCGGCTGAGTTGGCAAGTCCGTATGTAATATTTACCGCCAGTCCCATGATAAGGACCATGACCCAGTATTTATTGTGAAACAGGTTAGTAATTGCTTCTTTAAACGGAAGTGCCTCATCCTGCACTCCTGCATTATTTTCCGCTTCCATGACGGGGTTTGTCTCCTTGCCCGTCTTCCATGTAATCAGCAGGCAGATTACAGCGACAACGGCAAGCACTGCACTGAATTTGATCCATGCCGCCTGATCACCACCGAGCATATTCGTGATTGGAATGATTGCCACCGCGATGATCATACCGGATACATAACCCGCCCCTGCGCGCCATGTTCCCATGTTTCCTCTCTCCTGCTGACTGGCGGTCCTGACGACCATAAGAGATGCGTATGGAATACAGAGCGCCGTATAGATCACTGCCGTTAGCAGAAAGTTTGTGATAAACATGTAAACCATCTGCATCGTTGAACTAACATTCGCCGGCACGGTGAACAAAAGTACAATCATAACCGCTGCGGGTACCGACATCTTAAGAAGCCACGGGCGGTAACGCTCTTTCCCCGGTTTCGTGTGGTCTACAATGTATCCCATGATAAGATCGGTAAATGCATCTATTAACTTAACGATCAGAAAGGCTGTACCGACTGCCCCTGCTGCCAAGCCAACCTTATCGGTATAAAAATATGTAAGCTGTCCGACCAGACCGCTGATTGCGTTCAGCGTAAACTGCCCTGCAGCATCTCCGAGATAATCACCAAAGCGCATCACTTTCTGGATGCCGTCTTTATCTTTTCCTAATGGTTTCCTACTCATTATTTTTCTCCTCTTTCCTTTTTCTCCGGTTCAGATCTGATGGTATCAATTTACCACAGTCTCACGCTTCCGTATTGTAATTTTGATTAAATACTTGTAATCTGGTTTTCATTTCTATATTTCTCGTTCAGCGCGCTAATGACCGCGATATACATTGGTTTCGCGTCCGGAGCCTGCACAAGCAGCTCCGAGATTGTCATCCCGTATGCGAATTTAATCATCGGACTGTCCAGAATTCCAGGCGCCATGTGTTCGAACATCTGCCGTCCCAGATCCTCCGCCACCAGTTCCCCGAAGGTCGACTCCACCGTATATTTTTCCAGGTCCAGACTTGTCACCGTCTCATATTCGTAGTGATACCGTCCGGATCCGGTCTCGATCTCCTCTTCTTTCTCCGGCAGACAGATCACAGCAGTCGTATTAGCGGGAATCTCCACATCTACGCAGATCTTCCCTTCTCTGCATGTCCATGAGCTCCGGATCGTTCCGTACATGGACTCAAAAGAAGCGGACACCTCCGTCATGCCCTTCGTCAGGATCGGCTGTATACGGATCTTTCTGTACCCCGGCTCCGCACACCGGATCCCCGCTGCCTTCTCATAGAGCCAGCTTCCAATAGAGCCATACGCATAGTGGTTCAAAGAGTTCATGCCTGATTTATCAAAGTCCCCATCCGGGAGTACCGAGTTCCAGCGTTCCCAGATCGTCGTCGCGCCTTTCTTCACAGCGTAGAACCATCCTGGAAAATCTTCTTTCATAAAGATTTCATCTGCAAGATCATGCAGTCCGTTTTCCGACAAACAGTGGCACAGATAGGGCGTTCCTACAAATCCCGTCGTCAGATGATTGTGGTGTGCTCCGATATTTGTCTCCAGAATATGCAGGATACGTTCCCGGAATTCCGGTTTCACAAGATCAAAGTAGAGCATCAACACACATGCTGTCTGCGTCTCACTTACGAGCCGTCCGCCCGCTGTCACAAATTCCCTGTTAATAGCTGTTACGATTTCTTCATATAAATCTCCATATGTCTTTTCATCTTCTTTATATTCCAGTGCTCTGGCCGCATCCCGGACAATCCTCGCAGAATATGCATAGTACGCGTTTGCGACAAGATATTTGTCCGTACCGCCCGTGCGGTCCGTACTTCCTGACTCAATATCAAGCGCCAGCCAGTCCCCATACTGGAACCCGTTCTGCCACAATCTGTTGTCCGACGCTTTCGAATGGATATAATTTACCCACTGTTTCATCATGGGATACTGTTCCTTTAGCATCTCCTTATCTCCGTAAACCTGATAGAGCGTCCACGGTATGATAGTCGCGGCGTCACTCCATGCCGCGGCTCCCGCCTGATCGCCAAGGATGTTTGGGACCACATGGGGTACGCCCCACTCGTCCGTTGTCTCCGCCGCCATGTCACGCAGCCATTTCCGGAAAAACAGCGCTGTATTGAAGTTGTAGGAAGCCGTACCGCAGAATACCTGTGCATCACCCGTCCACCCAAGGCGCTCGTCTCTTTGCGGGCAGTCCGTCGGGATATCCAGAAAGTTTCCTCTCTGTCCCCACTGGATGTTACTCTGAAGCTGATTCACCAGCTCATTATCTGTGGAAAACTTTCCTGTCTGCGGCATATCCGTGCACATCGCGCATGCAGTGAAATATTCCGCTCCCACTTCAGTCCCCGCTCCTTCCACACAGATATAACGGAAACCGTGGAATGTAAAATGTGGCATCACTGTCATTCCCACCTGATCGCTTCCATAAATATAGGTATCCGTACATCTTGCCGTGCGCAGGTTTTCCGTGTAGAAGTTCCCGTCCTTGTCCAGCGTCTCCGCATGCCGGATCACCAGCTTTCCACTCTCAGTCTCTGGAAGCCTCACTTCCACAAGTCCCGCCATGTTCTGTCCAAAGTCAAATACCACTTCCCCTTTCGGAGTCACGATCTTCTCTTTCACTTCAAACCGCTTCGTCACGCGGACAGGCTCCGACTCCTGAGCAGTAATGTGGCCGGTGCGGTCTTTCTCCTCAAATAAAACCGCCTGTCCCGCCTGAGTTCTCCCGGCCGTAAAGTCCTGTGTCTCTCCATGATAAATTTCAGAGAACCGGATTTCCCCTGTTTCAACCTCCCAATCAGTATCTGTGCCGAATTTAAGCAACTCTCCATCCTCATATTCGACGTGAACCATCGCCGTAAGCGCCGTCCTGTTTCCATAATGATCTGGTTTCACATCAAATCCGAGTTCGCCCCTGTACCAGCCGTTTCCAATCTTAATAGTGATCTCATTTTCTGAAGGTCCAAGCAGTTCTGTAATATCATACGTCTGGTACTGGATGCGGTTGTGATAGGACGTCCATCCCGGAGCCATAAACTGTTCTCCCGCTTTCTCTCCGTTGACGCATACCTCGTACACGCCGCACGCCGTTGCATACAGCCTCGCCTTCTTAACCGGCTTCTCTGCCTTAAAACGCTTCACAAAGATTGGGCACGCAGTCTCTTCGGCCGGAAGCGTATGTGTGATCCACTCCCCGTTCCAGTTCTCCTCCCCGATAATGCCTGTCTCAAAACATCCTGACATCTGGCCGAACCTGCCATAATTATTCCATACATTCACCTGAACCTGATACTCTGTAAACGGCTTTAATGCTTCTCCCCGGTATGGCACAAGAACAGACTGGCTGCTCTTCACCCTTCCACTGTCCCACATCATCCTGCCGCCGCTTATGACCAGTATCTGATAGTCTGTCTGTATAATGTCCTGTCCCGTATTCTCAATTTTCCATGAAAAACGGGGCCTCTCATCCAGCCCGACCGGATTGTCTCTGTACTCGATTGTAAGATCGTAAACCATTTTTTCCTCCTTATGCCCTGCTGCCTTTATTGGCATCAGTTTTTAACTTGTTTTCTATAACATATCAGTTTATATGTCTTTTGTATTATGATATCGTTTTTAATATTGTAATTTTGGCTTTACGGGTCGACAATTCTGCACTATAATAAAAGGAAAAACAAAGGAGCATCCGATATGATCACAGATTTAGAAGCATTCTGCCGCCTGTTTTATGCCACCACCTCCGTCCCCATCACCTGTTATCAGGCTCCATCCGGGAATATATTCTCATTTCCCTCCATACTTGGA
The DNA here is from genome assembly GCF_003479085.1 of Clostridium sp. AF19-22AC. NCBI lineage: Bacteria > Bacillati > Bacillota > Clostridia > Eubacteriales > Clostridiaceae > Clostridium > Clostridium sp. AF19-22AC. Next base: position 152,698 of record NZ_QUGN01000003.1, read on the forward strand.
AACCAGTCACTCTTTCAAAATGACCTGTCCAGCCTGTTTCATTTTCAAAAAAATCCGGAATATTATATCTCACAGTCGTTCGGCTATTTTGGTTCTATCCGGTCAGTCAGGGACGGGAGCTTCTTTACGGTCGGCCCAGTCTTCAGTACTCCGGTATCAGAACTTACCATCCGTCATTTCATGCAGGAATGGGCCATTGATCCTGAATACAGGGAAGAGATTTCCCGCTTTCTGTCCAATACGCCGCTGATCTCCTTCAACCGCTTTCTGCACACTCTGGCGTATCTACATCTGTCTGTCAATGATGAGGAGATCGATGTAGGAGAACATTTCGGGATTGAGAATACGAATGCCATCGGAGAATTTTCCACGCTTCATTCTGATCAGGTCATAAATGCAAAGGAAAACCAGCATTTCCACAACACATGGGATTTCGAGCGCCGGCTGACACAGTGCATCCAGAGCGGCGATACTGAAAAGCTGAAAGCAATCCTCAAAGCGACTCCCCAGCTCTCCGGCGGGATCGTAGCCGACAATTCCCTGCGTCAGGAAAAAAATATCTTCATTAGCATGACAACACTTGCAACACGCAGCGCCATCGCCGGTGGCATGGATATGGAGCAGGCTTACATGTTATCCGACATCTATATTCAGGAATGTGAGCGTTCCCAGAACATCACACAGGTTTCTGCACTGAACTACAGTATGCTGACCGACTTCACGGAGCGTGTTGCACAAAATAAGATCCCACAGGACATGTCGCCGGAGATCTTTAAATGCATCCAGTTCATCTCCCACCACGTCAATGAGCCAATCCAGGTTGGCGATGTCGCGGAACATATCGGCAGGAGCCGTTCCTACCTGACAGGCAAGTTTAAAAAGGAACTGGGCTTTGATGTAAGCAGCTTTATTATGAGATGCCGTCTCGAAGAGGCGAAGAGTCTGCTCACTTATTCCAATAAGACACTGAGCGAGATCAGTAATTACCTCTGCTTCTCCAGCCAGTCTTATTTCCAGAATGTATTCAAGAAAATGTATGGTATGACGCCGCTTCAGTACCGCAATCATACACACAAAGTATAGAGGATATCTATTCGGTATGAACTTTTCAATATTTACAATTTTATCTCCATATTTACAATAACAATCCTCTCTGTACTGTTAAAATACAGTCATTATTTATAATATAGGAGGTATCTTTCATGAATATTCAAAATGTAACCTGTGAATTTACACATCACCCCATCTCTTTAGACTGCTGGCATCCTCGTATCTCGTGGGAGATTGAAGCACAGGAAAACAATATCTTTCAGGCTTCATATCAGATCATCGTCCGTGACGAAAGCGGAAATCTTATGTGGGACAGCGGTGTCCGAAACAGCTCTGATTCGACCGGGATCCCCTATGAAGGAACAGAACTCAAGTCCGCTTCTGTCTATACTTACAAGATCTCTGTCCGGACAAATACCGGAGAAACGGCCGAAAGCGGGGAACATGCTTTTGAGACGGCTTTCTTCGATCTCTCCGGCTGGAAGGCCCGCTGGATCGAGCCGGACCCGCTCCCGCAGCTTTCTGTTAATCCGCTTTTGACCGCCCGGCAGGAGTGGGAGACTTCTCTGGCCGCTATGATGAGGGGTGAGCCGGTGGAAATGAAGCTGGAGGGCGATATTCTGGACGGGCTCCCACTTGAACCCTACGATCCCGCCGTCCGCCTGCGCCATACTTTCGTCTCTGCATCCCCCGCCGTAAAGGCACGTCTGTATGTCACAGCCCACGGCATGTACGAAGTAAAAATCAATGGAAAACCAGTCACAGATAGTCTGCTTAATCCCGGATTCACGACTTATGACAAACGATTGAAATATCAGGTCTACAATGTGGACAGCCTGATCTGCCCCGGTCAAAACGCTATTGCGGCTACTGTCGCCGACGGCTGGTACAAGGGTAAGATTGCGATCGGAAGAGGCTGCGAGTATGGAGAAGTTCCTGGACTACTTCTGCAGTTGGAACTCACGGGTCCGGACGGTACACAGCAAATTGTTACTTCCGGTGAGGGTTGGAAATATTCCTTTGACGGGCCGGTCCGCACCGCGGATCTCTTCCTCGGGGAAGTGTTCGATGCACGTATGGATGACGGAGACCCTTCTCTGTCAGGATATGACGATTCTGCATGGAAAACAGCTCAGGTGAAGTCCTCTCCCGACAAGACTCTGGAGGCACAGGCCAGCCCCCTTGCCCGTGTGTTCAAAGAGGTTCCTGCCCGGGAAATCCTGACTGCTCCAAACGGCGATACAATCATTGATTTCGGCCAGAATCTTGCCGGAGTGATCCGTGTACAGGTTCATGAACCCACAGGAACAGAGATTACGTTTGAACACGGAGAACAGCTTGATAAAGACGGAAATTATTTCTACTGTTTCTCGGGAACAAACAAAGAGCAGAAAGACACCTACATCTGCGGCGAAGCAGAATACGAGACATTTGAACCGCATTTTACATACCACGGGTTCCGTTATGTACGCGTAACAGGCGGCACTGACTGGAAGAAAGAGGATTTTACTGCCCTCGCTGTCAGCACGGATAACGAGGTAACCGGAACCTTCTGCTGTTCAAATGAGCAGATAAACCAGCTGCAGAGCAATATTTACTGGAGCCAGCGCTCTAACAATATCACAATCCCGACCGACTGCCCTACCCGTGAAAAGGCCGGCTGGACCGGGGACGTCTTCGTTTACGGAGCGACCGCCCTTTTTAATCAGGACATGACTGCATTCTATGAGGACTGGCTGAAAAGCATACGCGCAGAGCAGATGGAGAATGGACACATCCTCGGGACTGTTCCACAAATCAAAAACTATGTACAGCAGGCCTACGCCGGATCTCTCGGTTGGGGAGACGTGATCATGACCCTGCCTATTCAGCTTTACGAACTGCGCGGAAACAAAGATGCTCTTGCCGCTAATTATGAAGCAATGGGAAAATGGATGGAAGCGATGGTACAGGCTGCCGACGAACTCCCGATGCCCTCGAATACTATCAGCGCTCCCACTGTAGATACTCCTGCCGCCGGACGCAGCCTTGAGAATCAGCATTACCTGATAAACAGCGGCTTCCACTTCGGTGACTGGATTATCCCAAGTGTCGTAAACGAACAGGGATTTACGGACGGCCCCGCCTCCGCATTCCTGACGATGAACTATGTAGGAAGCAGCCTTCTCGCTGCCGACGCAGATATGTATGCAGAGATCTCCGAACTGCTCGGACACAAGAAAAATGCAAAGAAATACCGGGCTTACGCCGCAAGGGTACGTCAGGCGTTCGAGGAGGAATATGTATCCCCGGACGGACGTCTCGGTCAGGAAATGCAGGGCAATTACATTCTGGCCCTGAAACACCATATGGTCTCTGCCGAAAAAGAGCCGCTGCTGGCTGCACGCCTGGATGAACTGGTCGCGGCAAACCGTTTCCGTCTCGATACCGGATTCATGTCCACGCCGCACCTGCTGGATATTTTATGTGAATATGGATATCAGGACACTGCATGGAAGGTTCTCCTCCAGACAGAATGCCCCTCCTGGCTGTATGAGATCCGACAGGGCGCGACGACCATATGGGAGAACTGGGATGCCGTCCGTCCGGACGGGGAACTGGCGGGATGCTCCTTTAACCACTACGCATTCGGCTGCGTCGGCGACTTCCTGTACCGCAGGGTGCTCGGGCTTCAGAACGCCGGAATCGCATATGACAGAATTCTGATCTCACCGGAATATGGATGCCCGTTTGAGTGGGCAGAGGGAAGTTATCACTGTCCGCACGGCACGATCAAACTGAAATGGGAGAAAGACGGGGATAAAGTACTCGTCACAGGCAGCATCCCGGCCAATACATCTGCTGGGCTGAAACTGCCGGATGGAACTTTGAAGGAACTCGGAAACGGAAAATTTAAGGTGGCAGCACCACTTTAGCATGTCATAAGACAGGAAAGGCACGGAGGAATCCCCCGTGCCTTTCCTTGGTAAATCATATATCTCCCCTTTTATCCGAAAATAATCTGACCTCCAGTAATTCCATCCCTTCCGGATTTTCAAACCGCAGCATGAGCTCATACTCTCCCGCGTCCATAGTAATCGGAGCGCTGACCGTATGCACATTTCCTTTTTCCCCTGAAATACTTACTTCTCCCGCCTTTTCCCCATTCAGGAATACAGCGGCCGTGCCATTTCCAAAGCAGGTAAGTTCAATCCTCTTCCACGAGGTTTCACTTTTTACATAACGGAACACAGCCTCATCGGCATCACATATATTCGTCAGTTTTTCTTCATAACCGTGGTCATTGTCAACATCAATATAGCAGTTTCCTTTCAGAGAGCATGCCTGATATCCCATAATCTTTTCTCCAGGCGCGAACGGTTCTCCGATCCCCTGGGAGGTCATCTTTACTTCATCAATCGAGCCGTCGGGATTAACTGTGAGTTTCTCAACGCACAGCCTCCTGTGCTGCTGTGTCCCCCTGCTGCAGCGGTGGTAGAATACATACCACCGCCCTTCCACACACTCGATTGAGCCGTGGTTATTCCAGCTTTGCGGGTCACATCCGTCATTATCAATGATGATGCCCCTGTATGTAAACGGTCCAAGGGGATTCTTCCCTGTAGCATATCCCAAAGAGGTGGGCTTTCCCCTCTCCATATCCGCATAGACATAGTAATAGGTATCACCGATTTTACGCATGGATGATCCCTCGTGAAAATAGTGCTTTTCCTCTGTCACAATATCATCGACGACACTGTCCGTGTCAATGGATACCATATCATCATTTAGTTTTGCTCCATGTGCGAAGACCTGTCCCCAGTAATAATATGCCTGTCCGTCATCATCAATGAAAACAGCAGGGTCAATCCCTCCACATGGAAGCCGGACAGGATCTTTAAACGGCCCTTCCGGCCTGTCAGATACCGCAACACCTTCACTGTCATCAGATAAACAGAAATATAAATAATATTTTCCGCCGCGGCTGATACAGTCCGGGGCGAACAGAAGCTCCTGCTCTCGTTCCCCTGCATCTGTATACTGTGCTTCAACGTTTTCTGTCTTCGCCTCCTCTGGCATTGCATCGATCATCTTCTGAAGAAACGGAGTCGGATGATACCAGTCGATCCCCGGATAATGTTCCGCCTCAGGATCTCCCATCCACGGCACATCCTGCGCCTTAAATGCCACATCATGAACCGTCCAGTGCTCCATATCCTTAGTAGATATAACATGATACTCCTGACTGCAGTATGCCATATCCAGCGCATCATAACTGCCATACACATACAGTTTCCCATCTGGCATCACGTGCGCTTCTCCATCCGGCACATGGTATCCGGGAGGAAGAATAGGGTTTCTTTTGTTTACGTATTCCATCAAACTTTGTCTCCTTTATACTTCAATGATTTCCCCTGCCATGCTGAGTTCATACCCTCCTATTGTCATAGCCTTTTCTTTAAATCCGCTGCTTTTCAGCACTTCTATGAATGCCTGCATCTTCGGCAGCTCCATATTTTTCTTTTCCGTGGCAAAATCATATTCTTCCTCTCCCACCGGGATGAAATCCAGATCCATTGCTTTAGCAGCGGAATAAATTCCCATACCTGCATCTGCGCCGCCATTTTTCACCAGGGCGGCTACTGCCATGTGTGTTGCCGCCTCTCTGTCGTACCCGTTGACTTCTGAAGGGGCAATTCCCGCTTCTTTTAATTTGTAGTCAAGGAAAACTCTTGTTCCCGCCCCCCGTTGGCGGTTCACGTAGTTTACCCCGGTGAGGTCACGGATTTCTTTGATTCCCAGTGGGTTGCCTTTTTTCACAATGATTCCCTGAATTCGCCTGACTCCCTTGATCAGCACCATATCTCTGTCACTAAACAGCCTCTTCAGATAAGGTATATTGTAAACACCTGTATCTTCATCCAGAAGATGTGTGGGGGCAATGTGCGCTTCTCTTCGCTTTAATGCCATCAGGCCGGCCATACTGCCTACGTGGGTGCTGGAAAGATATATTCCCGGATGGGCAAGGGGCATCCTGTCTGCCAGAATATCCAGAATTAAGTCATGGCTTCCGATCGCTACCACCGTATTACTGATTTCTTCAATATCCCTGAATAACTCAACACTTACCGTCTCCCCGGCCTCATATCCTTCACTGTTTTTTTCTATAATACAGAACCCGTCGGCGCGGACAAGGCTCATCGCGGCACCTGCGCCTCTGGCAAGGGGGGATGCCACAAAACGGTCATCCACCTTTCCCACTTTCACACGGACATATTCCTTATGTTTTAAGGAGGACACAAGACGCTTGGACAAAACGGCTTTCATCACATTCCTTGATGAGTTCATTTCCCCGGAATACAGGTCCATAACCGGACGGACGAAATTTTCAAAATCAATATATGCGGATACAGGATATCCGGGAAGTCCAATCACAGGTTTACCTTCTACAATGGACAGAATTACGGGTTTACCGGGCTTGATTGCCACCCCGTGGACAAGTACCTCGCCCAGCTCTTTTAAGATATGCACCGTATAATCCTCTGTCCCTGCGCTGGAACCTGCATTTACAATAACAATATCATTTTCTTTCACTGCCTTTTGTACCGCATGCTTTATTTTTTCATAGTCATCCGGGATGGGCGGATAGCGTCTCGGAATCCCGCCTGAGCTTTCTGTCATCGCCGCAAACATCCGGGAATTGGATTCAATAATATCTCCCTCCCGGGGCACCTGATCTGCCTCTATGATTTCTGTGCCTGTAGGGATAATGCCTGCCTTAGGTTTCTTTATGGCTTCTATCTCCACAATTCCCCCACTCAGGAGAACGCCAATATCAATGGGGCGGATTTTATGATTTCCTGCCAGCAGCATCTCCCCGGCCACGATATCTTCTCCCACGGGACGGATATGCTGCCAGGCTGGAACCGAGGCTGTAATTTTCACACTGTCTTCTTCTGCATCAAGCAGGTCTTCCGCCATAATCACGGCATCATAGGGCATACGCACCGGATCGCCTGTATCGACAATCTGATAATCCACTCCCTGTTTCAAAACGAGAGGGGTCACTTCCGAAGCCGTAGCTGTATGTGCGGATATGACTGCAATACCATCCATAGCCGCCGCATTGTAAAGGGGGGAGCAGTACTTTGCATACACTGCCGACGCCGTGATCCTCCCCAGACTTTCCTCTGTCTTAACCATCTGTGTCTCCCAGTGCATCACCTTAAGGACAGCATTTCTGTAAATAGCCGCCGCTTCTTCTGCCGGGATCGTATTCAAATATAAATTTCTCCTGCCCATATTCCTTCCCCTTCCCTTCGTCTATCAAAACAGGTATACCGTTACCTGTTCTCCCTTTTTCAGTCCTTCTGCATGCTCCCCGGTAATGACATAACCGTCTGCTTTTGTGAGAATCGTTATAAGCCCGGAACTGCCCAGTACGGGAACCGCCACATTTTGCCCGTCTTCTTCCTTTTTCAGTTTTACAAGCTGGCATGTCTGCCTGCCGGGCGCTGACGGAAGGTTGGTAGACATGACCGCCGTGATTCCGAAGGCTTCTTTTTCTCCTGTTAGTTCACGCCAGAGCCATCCTGCCAGAATCTCAAATACCATCATCGCGGCAGCCGGATGTCCCGGCAGCCCCAAAAGTAATGTCCCGGATGGTTCATCATAGCCGGTAATTGTAGGTTTCCCCGGTTTTAATGCAAGACCGTGGGTAAATACGCCTTCACTTGCAATCTCTTCTATGACGGATGCTGTCACATCCTTTTTCCCCTGAGAGCTTCCTCCCGATACCACCACGATATCACTGTCCGGCATAAAACTTTTCACTGTGTTTTTAAGAAGGGTTCGGTCATCCCTTAAGACCGTCTCATGCTGTATACGGAAATTTAACTTTAAAGCCAGGGCATGCAGGCCATAAGTGTTAATATCCCGGACCTGTCCCGGAGACGGTACTTCCTGCGGGGATACCAGTTCATCTCCCGTGGATATAATAGAGATGCAAAAGGGCTCATATACCTGTACCCCGGTAATTCCAAGTGCTGCCAGGGCTCCCGCTTCCTGAGGCCTTATTTTCCTTCCCCTTTTTAAGACAGCTTCCCCAGCCTTCATGTCTTCTCCTGCCTGTACTACATGCGCTCCGCAGGACGCGGCCTTGTACACCGCTGCTTCCTCACTTGAAAATAGCTCACAGAATTCCACCATAACCATAGCATCTGCCCCATCCGGAACCATGCCCCCGGTAGGGACATAGACACACTCCCCTGCATGAAGTTTCATTTCTGCCGGACAGCCCATCTGTACTTCACCGGTGATCTTTAGGAATACCGGCATATTTTCCGACGCCCCTCCTGTGTCCAGAGACCTCACCGCATAACCATCTACTGTAGACCTGCGAAACGCAGGTACCGGTTCACTGCAGCAGATATCTTCCGCCAGTACATACCCCACTGCATCCAGTATCCCTTTCTTTACCGTTTTCCTGCCCTTTTCCTTTACCGCATCAGCAATTTTCCTGCGGGCCTCATCAATCGTATCAACCTTAAGCAGCTTCATTTTTTTACAAACCTTCCTTTTTCCATGTAGTGTATCTCGTCACAGAGCTGGTATATATGATCCATCTGGTGATTCACAATCAGCCAGGTGATAGGCCTTTCCTTTTGAATCTCACTAATTATTCCTACAAACATCTCTTCACTCTCCGAATCCAGATTGGACAATGTCTCATCCACCATAATCAGCTTTGGTTTGAATATAACAGCCCTAAGGAAAGACAGCTTCTGGCGTTCTCCGCTGGACAATGACCTGGCATACTGGTTTTTCTGTTCCCTAAGTCCAACGCGGTTTAACATTTCATCAATCTCATCCTCATCCGGGCGGGTCCCTCTGATTTTCAGGGGATATACCAGGTTCTCATACACAGAAGTATGCATAAGATAGGGCTGCTGGGACATCATCGTAATATCACGGGATGAGAGCCCTTCATAATCAAGTATCCCTTTATCCGGCGTGATAATTCCGGCCAGCATTTTCAGGAACACCGTTTTCCCGCAGCCGTTAGGCCCTACAATGCCATGTATTTTCCCCGGCTCTATATAGAAATCGTTCACTTCCATATGGAACTTCCCGATCGTCTTTTCAAGATTAGTAATTCTCATCTTCCTCCCCTTCTTTCTGAAGCAGGTCACAAATCCACTGCAGGATAAATGCCATTACAAGCAGCAAAATCCCCAGGGCCACCCCTTCCGTAAATATCCCCTGGCTCTTTAGAAGGGAAATCGTCGTAGTCATGGTACGGGTCCGGCCTTTAATATTTCCGCCTACAAGCATCACAGCCCCTACTTCACTGATTGATCTGCCGAATCCGGTTACCATGCAGAAATAGATTTCTTTTCTCAATTCCCTGATAATCAGTTTTGCCGTCTGCCATCTTGTCGCCCCCATAGTTACGGCAAACACCCTGATTGACGGGGCCGATTTTCTGGCATAAGAATAAATCATGCCGCTTATGATCGGGGTAATAATCAGAACCTGGGCGATTACCATCCCCTTAATAGTGAATAAAAGCGACAGAGGGCCTAAAGGCCCCCTCCGCATAATAAGAAGGTACACGACCAGTCCCGCCACAACCGGGGGCACTCCCATAAGTGTCCTGTTGATCCGGACAATGATTTTTTTACCGGGAAAGGAAAAACGTTCCAGCAAAAGCCCAAATAAGATTCCCAGTACAGATGAGATGGCAGTCGAGGAAACTGCCATGATAAACGTCACCTTGACCGCACTTATTATTCCTGCATCCGATACTACACTTTTCAGCCATTCCAACATATTATCCTTCCCCCGCTGCAATCCATCATATTACGTTGTAAACAGTAACTAAGAATCTGTCCCTGCATTTGGTGTGAATAATGCCTGTCCATACTCATCAATTCCATATTCACCAATCAGCTTCTGGATTTTATCTGAACAAATCCACTCGATAAAATCATTTGCCCCTTCATTATTAAGCTCTGGATATTTTTCAGGGCTGACTGCAATGACACCATATTGATTCAAAAGATTGGCATCTCCTTCACAGACAATTTCCAGTTCACTTTCCAGCGTTGCATCTTTGCTCTGCTTTAACCATGTTCCCCTGTCTGTCAGGCAGTACGCTTTCTGCTCGTCTGCCATCGTAATGGTTGCCCCCATGCCCTGTCCGGATTCTATATAATTCGGATCCGATGCCGGATCAAGACTTAAATTCTCCCAGATTTTCTTTTCCTTTTTATCCGTACCGGAATCATCACCCCTGGATACGAATGGAAGCTGGTCATTGATAATCTGCGTGAATACTGCATTGATATCATCTGTCTTTGCAATCGGCTCTTTCGGACCAATTACTACAAAATCATTATACATAACAGGGAACCGCTCTACTCCGAAGCCATTGGCAATAAATTCTTCTTCACTGGCTTTTGCATGGACCAGTACCACGTCCACATCGCCATTTTCGCCCATCTTAAGCGCCTCTCCTGTTCCTACTGCATTCCATTCCAGATCCCAGCCGGTATCTTCTTTAAAGATAGGCTTCAGATAATCTAAAAGCCCGGTATCTTCCGTACTGGTCGTGGTTGCCATCATGAGCCGCCCCTTATCCCCGGCCTTATCTTCCTTCTGTTCTTCTGTCGCCGCTTTTGTCTCCTTTTTCTCCTCTTTCTTCTCTTCCCCGTTTCCTCCGCATGCAGCCAGAGAAACGCACATCGCTACAGCAACTAAAATTGCTAATAATTTCTTCTTCATAAATTTTCCTCCTTTTCAAATTCCATGTAATATTTACAGCAGGCCATCATATAAAGTCAAAGCTACCGGGAATAAAAAATGGCCTCTTGAAAAAGAAGACCACGCAATACGATCCCCGTAGGGATTCAGTGCGGATATTCTTTTCAAATACGGAAGGCATCCTCCTTTCGGAACATACCCATTGGCTTTCCATCATGGCATCCCGGATATTATCCTCCGGGATACTTTAGATGGCAAAGCTCGAATTCCTGCAATCAATATGTTATTTTATTTTTCACTCTGTGCCATAGGTATGTGCCATCACATCCGACATCTTTTTCTTCCTGCACTCCGGGCACAGGTCCTGTACCTCTTCCCCGCTTTTCCCTGCAGCAAGGGCAATCTCTTCTCTGGTCCCTATAACCGCCCCGCATTCCTGACAGTGTACAAGAGGGAACTCCCTTCCCCAGATGCTCCTCTTTGTTTCATCCTCAGTATAGGGAATGGCATCCACAGGACACACCCTGGTACAGCTAAGGCATCCCACGCAGGCATCTGAAGGTTCATCATAGGGTGTAGATATCTTTTTTGACGTTCCCCTTAAAACCGTTGAAATAGCCCCGGTCCCCAGACTTGCACAGGCTCTTGCACAAAGGCCGCACATGATGCATTTCTCCCCCTCAATGGGTTTAAAACGGCTTCCGTCCATGACCCCGTACTGTCTGCACAGAGCTTGTATCTCCGTGCTTTCGGGGGCCCGCAGGGCAAGGAGCATCAACACTACTTTCCGGTCTTCTTTCACCCGTTCACTGTCTGTATATACTTTACAGGGCTTCTCTACCGGGTAGACACAAGATACCACAATCTTACTCCTTTCGTTTTCCACCACTTCTGCGAGGCACACCCTGCAGCACCCCTGTTCTGCGATTCCCGGATGATGGCAGAGTGTGGGGATATAGAAACCGTTCCTCCTCGCTGCTTCCAGAAGAAACTCCCCTTTTGTGCAGGTACAGGCCCTTCCATTGATTTCAATTTGTATCTGGTTATCCGGTTGAAATTCCGTCATACAGCCTGCCTCCCTTCTATCACATTCTGCCGGGCACCAGTCCTGACCGCATCAAATTTACAAGTTTCACGGCAGCTTCCGCAGGCAATGCATTTTGATGCGTCAATGATATGTACTTCTTTCTTCCCGCCACTGATCGCATCCACCGGGCATCCTCTGGCACACATACCACATCCGGTACATTTTTCTGCCTCAATTTCAAAACATGTCAGATTTTTGCATACCCCTGCCGGACATCTCTTTTCCCTGATATGTGCCTCATACTCCTCCCGGAAATACTGTATTGTTGTCAGCACCGGATTGGCTGCCGTCTTGCCCAGACTGCACAGGGATGCCTCCTGCATCGTATGGCCCAGACGTTCAAGCAGTTCAATATCTCCTTCCCTGCCCCTGCCTTCACAGATATCTGTAAGGATTTCCAGCATCCTCCTTAAACCTTCCCTGCAAGGCGTGCATTTTCCACAGCTCTCTTCACACAGGAAGTTTGTATAATATCTGGCTACCTCCACCATGCAGCTCCTGTCATCCATGACAATCATGCCGCCGGAACCCATCATGGCACCATAACTTGCCAGAGAATCAAAATCAACCTCCAGGTCCAGCATGGATTCCGGGATGCATCCCCCGGAAGGACCTCCGGTCTGAACCGCCTTAAATGGCCGGTTTCCAATAATCCCACCGCCGATATCGTAAATCAGATGCCTTAAGGTCGTTCCCATAGGCACTTCCACGAGCCCCGTCCTTTTCACTTTACCAACAAGGGAAAATACTTTCGTGCCAGTGCTCCCCTTTGTTCCTGTAGCGGCAAATTTTTCTCCGCCCTCCAGAATGATTTTCGGAATATTTGCCAGCGTCTCCACATTATTTAACACGGTGGGCTGGTTCCAGAGTCCCCTTTGGACAGAACGGATATATTTTGCCCGCGGTTCCCCCACCCTGCCTTCAATAGAGGCCATAAGGGCCGTTGATTCCCCGCAGACAAACGCTCCGCCGCCCCGGACTACCGATAGCTTCAAAGAATATTCCGAGCCCATTACGGATGCTCCAATGATCCCCCTTTCTTCTGCATTCTGAATGGCTTTTTTAATACGTTTTACCGCAAGGTCATATTCATCCCTGATATAGAAAAAGCCCTCTTTGGCCCCCACTGCAATCGCTGCAATTGCCAGGCCTTCAATAACGGAGTGGGGATTTCCTTCCAGTATGGAGCAGTCCATGAACGCTCCCGGATCTCCTTCATCCCCGTTGCATGCCACATATTTGGGAAAATTATCGTACCCTTTCGCAGTCCGCCATTTCCGTCCTGCCGGAAATCCCGCACCGCCCCTTCCCCTTATTCCGGATTTTTCCACCTCATCAATAATTTCATCCTGGGACATGGACACTGCTTTCCTTAATGCTTCATATCCCCCCCTTTCCAGATAATCTCCGATATTCTCCGGGTCAATCTCCCCTACATCGCGCAGCACCATTTTATACTGATGTGCATAAAAAGGATTTTCTTCCTGGGAGCGGACCGGCCTGCCGGAATCATCTTTATACATCAGGCGTCCTATCTCTTCTTCCCCCAGTACACTTTTTTCGACGATCTCGTCTGAATCCTCCGGCTTTACTTTATAGTATACCAGATTATCAGGCAGAATTTTAACAATTGGGCCATTTTCACAAAAACCGTGACATCCTGTTGTCTTGATGTCTGCTATAACCTTAGCATTTCCATTATGGCTTTTCACAGCCTGATTCAGGGCCTCAGCCACTTTCATGCTTCCATTGGCACGGCAGCCGGTGCCGCAGCAGATTAAGATCTGTTTTTTCACTTACTTCGCACCACCTTCCCGGACCGTCTGTATGATTCCTTTGAGCTTTTCCGGTGTTACCCTGCCATAATACACATCATCCACCACCAGTACCGGGGCCATCGCACAGGAACCAAGACAGTTTACCGTCTCAAAAGAAAAAAGACCGTCACTGGTCGTCTCTCCCGGTGAAATGCCAAGTTCCCTCTCCACCCCGTCTATCAGTGTGGATGCCCCGCGGATGTGGCATGCAGTCCCGTCACAGCACTTAATAATATGCTCTCCTTTCGGCACAAGACTTAATGCTTTATAAAAAGTAGCCATAGCATAAAGGGAAGACACCGGACATCCGAGGTACTTGGCAAGCGCATTAAGGCCTTCCCTCGGAATATACTGGTATCTCCTCTGCATATCCTGCATGATTGCCAGGGCATGTCTCTGACTGCACTCATAAGAGTGGATTAACTCTTCAATATTCTCTCTGGATACCTCCAATATTTACACCACCTTTATCCCCCTGCTACAACCGGAAAAATAGACACAATATCTGAAGGCACCAGTTTTGCATGGATTCCTCCCAGATGTGCCACATGTCTTCCGTTCACAAGGATAATAATCTCTTCTCCTAAATCTTCCCCATCCGGCGAAAGCATCTTCCCGCGAAGTTTGTCTCCATATTTATCGCACAGTGCATGTGCAAGCTGATAAATATCTTCCTGATAAGGAAAATCCGTTATCTTACAGCCGGTATAATCACGTAGATATGCAAAAAATTTTATCTGCATTTTCTGTCCTTTCTTTTTGGGGAAGGACAGCCTTCCCCAAATACAGCGATCCGGCATTCTGGATTACAGCCCAAGTTCCCGGTCTTTCTCAGCCGTGGGAACACCGTCTGTATCCCAGCCTCTTACCCGGTAGTATTCTTCCAGCATGGTATGAAGTTCATTTACCTTACCCTGTGCCGGTCCTTCCGGAAGCTGTTCTCTTAAAAGCCGTGGAGGCAGAGTATCCTTTTCTACTCCTGCAGCCAGATTGAATTTCTTCTCCAGATTCCACACACGTTCTCCCTTTAATAAGATATCCGCATCTGATTCGTCACTTCCGACTGCCTCCCTGTACTGGGCTGCAACTTCCGGAAGACCAATTGCAAAGGAAGTGAACAGGCAGATTCCTACAGAGTCTATTAAGGCAGTCAGGTCCTGGAAAACCTTCAGCATTCCTGCTTTTCCCTCTGTCACAAGAGGATCCATCTTTGTTGGAAGGCCTAATACTTCCGGCGATGTCATATATCCGCGTACATGGCAGCCGCCCCGGTTGGACGTTGCATATTCCAGACCGATTCCCTGCATTGCCCTTCCGTCATATGCCGGCATTTCCTGTTTCTTTACAGACATTGACAGTTCCGGATGTCCGTATTTTTCTGCCAGCCTGTAAGAACCTAGTGCCAGCTGCGCTCCAAAGCCTTCGTTTTTGCCGGTCAGCTCTGCAAGCTTCACCATAGTGGCGGCATCGCCAAAGCGGATGGCAATTCCACCGGTATCTGCTTCTGTAAGGTGGCCTGCTTCAAATAATTCCATAGCACAGGCTATGGTCGCACCCAGCGTAATCGGGTCAAAACCATATTCATTGCAGATAAAGTTCGCTTTGCATACTGCTTCCAGATCATCAATGCCGCAGTCTGCCCCAAAAGACCATCCTGCCTCATATTCCGGCCCTTCCCCTCTTGATTTGAAGGGACCGTCAGGAATATCAACGACACGCCCACATCCAATACAACAGCCAAAGCAGCCCTTATTCCGAACCAGATATTTCTCTGCCAGCGTCTCGCCGGAAATATTGTCTGCATCTGCAAATACGGAGCCGTCGCGGCCATTGCGCAGAGGCAGTGCACCGGACTCATTGATAATATTGACCAGAATCTCTGTCCCGTAAGCTCCGAGCCCCTCTCCTGTTACCGGGTGTGCCTTCAGCATTTTACGTGCATTGGTAATTGCATCCATAAAACCTTCCGGGCGGGCTACACGGATAGATTTTGTACCTTTCACTACAACTGCCTTTAACTTCTTGCTTCCCATTACAGCCCCCAGGCCACCCCTTCCGGCTGCGCGGTGTTTATCATTCATAACGCCTGCATACAGGCAGAGATTCTCACCCGCAGGTCCGATACAGGATACCCGGAAGGAAGCCCCGCATCTTTTGTTCAGTTCGTCTGTTGTCTCAAAAACTGTCCTGCCCCACAGATCTCTGGCATCTCTAAGTTCCACTGTATCGTCATTAATATACAGATAAACCGGATGGTCACTGGCACCTTCAAATATAATGCCGTCATATCCTGCATACTTTAGTTCCGGTCCAAAATGCCCGCCCGAGTTGGCTGCACCAATTGTACCGGTAAGAGGCGCCTTAGCTACTACCTCGTACCGGCCGCCGCAGGAAGCCGCTGTTCCGGTCAAAGGCCCTGTCATAAAAATAAGCTTGTTATCCGGGCCAAGCGGTTCTACTTTTGGGTCAGCCTCGTCACAGAAATACTTTGTTCCCAATCCTCTGGCTCCTACAAAATCTTTGGCCGCCGCCATATTCAGCGGTTCTTTCGTTATCTTCCCACATGCCAGATCCACTCTCAATATTTGTCCCATATATCCGTTCATCATGCTTTTGCCTCCTCTCCAAATACATCCTTAAAGTGGTCAGCAACTGCACGCCTTCTGTCAATCCCTTCTTCCGGGTCTTCATATGTAATAGCTCCGGTAGGACAGAATTTTGCACATTTTGGTTCTCCGCCGCACAGGTCACATTTATGTACCTGCCGCCGTTCCGTGTTAAATCCAATATTGCCGAGAGGACACGCATTCATACACATCTTGCACCCGATGCATTTATCTGCGTTAATCACAACTGCATCTTTGTCGTCCCGTGAAATCGCGCCAACCGGACACACTTCCAGACAACAGGGGTCTTCACACTGCATACACATAACGGGGATGC
The DNA here is from genome assembly GCF_003479085.1 of Clostridium sp. AF19-22AC. Taxonomy (NCBI): domain Bacteria; kingdom Bacillati; phylum Bacillota; class Clostridia; order Eubacteriales; family Clostridiaceae; genus Clostridium; species Clostridium sp. AF19-22AC. The sequence goes on from NZ_QUGN01000003.1 coordinate 169,339, forward strand.
TGATAGCTGCCTCCTCATACGACATGACACTTACATTGGCAAATCTCGGATTAAACGCACCGTTGTGGCCAAAGGAACAGACCAGTTCACATGTTCTGCACCCCAGACATTTTTCGGGTTTAATCAATAGCTGTTTCCCCATGTTTCAAATACCTCCTTTTCTACACAGAAAAATCCATTATCATACCTACCGATATAATAATGGACTCCTTCGCAATCAGGCAGGCACCCCTGTTCCCAGTGATACCCATTGGTCCTGCTTTCCCGTATATCTTTCGGCTCCATACGTCGGAAATGCAGGACTCGGAGTTTATTAATTTGTTCTTAATATATAGTATAATATACGTTCACAGAAAATGCCATCAAAAAACTTCTTTTTTTGTATAATTTTATGTATTTTTAACTATTTTTCGTTATTTTTTTGACAATTATATACATTTCTACACACCATACACTCCGGGTTCTTTTTTACTGGAAGCTCTTCCAGTGTTCCATATATTCCATCATAGCTTAAGACCGTTCCGCCTTTTATCGGAATCCCTGCAAGATGCTGCAGTGCAAACTGTGCTTCCAGGGCACCCACGACCATTGTGGTCGTTCCAAGGGAGCTGCTTGTGCGGGAGGGTTCCTTTCCTTCCGGGTTGATACACGCCAGACAGGGGCATTCATTCCCGAGAATTGCTGTTACTGTACCATAAAAACCATCGACAGCCCCGTCAATCAAAGGCTTCCCTGAAGAAACAGCGGTTCTGTTGATCAGAAGCCTCGTCGATATACGGTCAACTGCCGCAATCACCAAATCATAATTGTTTATAATAGAACTTCCATTTTCTTCTGTAAACCATTCCGGATAGATGTCCGTCTGACAGTCCGGGCGGAATGTATTTACCCATCTCCCGGCACATTCTGCCTTGTTTTTTCCTAAATCTAAAGGGCTGTAAAGAAACTGTCTGTTCAGGTTGGTCTCTTCCACTACGTCCCCGTCCATAATGCCGATCCGCCCCACGCCGGCTTCTGAAAGCGCTGTCAGTACCGGACAGCCAAGACCTCCTGCTCCAATAACAAGGACGGAAGAATTACAAAAGGCGTCCTGTTCTTTCCTTCCGATGGAAGGAACCATCATCTGTCTTTCATAGCGGTTCCAATTGTAACCACACTGAACTTTGTCACCAATATGTATCTCACCATCTGAGACTGCCGATGCATACCAACAGGAATCTTTCAGCATACAGTCCATATGTTCCCTGCAGCGTGCGCACTCTTTAAAACAGTGCTTTTTACCTTCCACTGCAAGCACTGCCCCTCCGGCTTTTAATCTCGGTCCCGGTATGCTGCCTCCTTTGGTATCTATTACGATATTAGCCTTAAACCTTCGGAAACATAAGCCCTCCACTTCCTGTGCCTGCATCCATTCATATGCATTCCTCGTCATAATGCTGATTTGTCTGTCTTTGTCAAAACAGTGGCGGTCTCCTTCAATCCCGCCTCCTTTTAGAACCTTTACTGCATCCTTTTCGATGCCGGGCTTCCCCTTCTCTTCAAACATCCACAAACCGCTGACTTCCTGATCTTTCATAACAGGCACCTCCAATCAATATATCATTATTCATGGTATTATCATATCCAAATTATACAATGTTTTATATGCAAAGTAAACGAAGGTATCCTATGTGGAGAGAATGCAGAATTTACTATATTTTATTTTTCTCAATAAATTCTGTGATATATGCATGCAATTGCTCTAAAGCCATTTTTTCGACAGGATAATGACTTCCGTTTTCCAGCTTCTTTATAGTTACCGGGACGTTCCTGATTCTGTTCAAAAAAGGTTCGCTCAGATAAAGTGGTGTCCATTTATCATTTTCAGGCTGTGTCAGCAAAACTGGACAGACATCAAATTTTTCTGGCTCTGTTTCTGGCTGGTAAGTCATGTAAGAATGAATAAATTTCATTGGTACACGGTTCCCCGCAGATGATGGATCTGACAGCATTTCTTTCAGACAATTTTCATTATTGCAAAGTGCTGACATTTTAGAGCAGACGGACATTTTCATCTTCATGCCTCCCATGCCTGTCTTTACAGCCAGCCCTGCAAGCGGGGTTCCCATATGTGACCAGAAAGCATTATTCGCTGTTTCATTTCGGACCAGTTGGCTTCTCTGATCCAGAAATGTCATGCCTATGATTCCTTTTACCTTTTTGTTTTTGCATGCAGCATGGTAAGTCTCCATCCCACCCGCAGATAAACCATAGAGAAAAACCGGGCGGGAATCTCTGGTTAATTCGTAGTCTATATAGTCACTTCCAAGCTGCACCCAATCGTCGTATCTAATCGTTTTCTTCTGTTTTATCTCTGTAACGCCATACAGGGGCATATCAATTGCAATCACTTCATATCCATCGATAGCAAGCGGTCTGCCTATGATTGTCGTCATTTGACGGCCATTCGTTCCGACTCCATGAAATAAAATGATCTTAACTTTTGCATCCGGATTTCTGTATGCATCCAAGTGAACGTTATTCCCATGCCAGTCCCAGTGTTCCTCCTGTGGCAGAAATTTTCCTTTAAAATGGAATTCCTCGGGAAGGTAAGACATGATTTTCTCCCAGCTTTTTTGTTCTGAATAATCCATACAATGTTCTCCTTTTATTTTTATAAGTTTAAACATATAAACTTGTCGTGTGAAAGATAACACCTCACAATGGAGGTGTTCTTTACTTCATTTGCTCAATATCCTTTTCGATAGATGCAGTCAGATTTTTCAACTGGTCAAGTGCGGTCTTCAAATTCAACTGATAGTATCTTTCTTTTCCTTCCTGACGAACCGTTACTAATCCGGTATCCAGCAGTAATTTCAGATGGTGTGATACTGCCGGACGGGACAATGATAACTTTTCAGTAAGTGAAGATACACTTAACTCACGGTTTTCAAACAAAAGCTGTGTAATCTCCTGACGTCTCTCATCCTGAAGCATTGAAAATATAGGAGCACATTCCTTCATGTAGAACATCGTCTTCTTACTCATAGCTTCTCCTTCTGATATAGGTTTATATGTTTAAACCTATATTATCATTCTATGATATAAAAATCAAGACGGTGAGAAAAAATCATTCATTTTCATCCATTCGCTTTACGAATACAGTCTGCAAGTGTCCTGCAGAGCTGTGAAACATCCAGTGGTTTGCTGACATGGGCGTTCATTCCGGCTGCAAGGGCCGCAGAGATATCTTCATTGAATGCATTGGCTGTTGTGGCAATGATTGGAATTGTGAGGGCCATAGGATGGTCTGATGCACGAATACATCTCGCAGATTCATGACCGTCCATGACCGGCATCTGGACATCCATCAAAATGGCGTCATAATCACCGGGAGCAGAATCAAGGAAGGTATCCAGTGCCTGCTTCCCATCCTCCACGCAGTCAACCTCAGCCCCGTTCATGCGCAGCAGGGTTGCTGTAATCTCCTGATTGAGTATATTATCCTCTGCCATCAGCAGAGAGAAACCATCCAGAAGTTTTCCGACAGATTTATCCTCTGCTCCGGCAGGCAAATGCCCTTTTTGTTCCAGCGCCGACTTGATTGCGGCATAAACAGAAGACCGGTAGAGAGGCTTTGGAAGAAACCCATTCACGCCCGCGGCACGTGCCTCTTCCTCCACTTCTGAAATATCATATGCCGAAATCATCACAATAGGGATGTTATTTCCCACTTCCCTGCGGATACGGCGGGTCACCTCGACACCGTCCATATCCGGCATTTTCCAGTCAATGAGGCAAAGGTCTATATCCCGGCCCTCCCTGTGTGTCTCTTTTACCTGTTTTATAGCCCCGGCACCGGACTGGTACCATTTGGCATCGATCTTTATTTTTTTCAAAAGAACCGCTGTCTGCTCACAAACCTGCTGTTCATCGTCCACAATTATCGCCCGCAGCCCCTGCTGTGCAAAATCAGGCTCTGTCAGACTGCTCTCTTTTCCCTTTTTAAACGGCAGGTCAACAATGCATGTAGTTCCCACGCCAGGTTCGCTCTCTATCTGGATCTGGCCGTCCATCAGGGTGACCAGATTACTGGTAATGGACATCCCCAGCCCTGTCCCCCCATAACGTTTCGCAATAGAGGCATCTGCCTGTTCAAACGGCCGGAATATTTTTGCGACGGCCTCCTTCGTCATACCGATTCCGGTGTCAGAAAGAATAAAACGAAGAATATCTGTCGTGTTCCCATTTCTATGGCGTGAGACATCCAGCCGGATTGCGCCTCCCGGTGAAGTAAATTTCACTGCGTTGGAGCTGAGATTCAAAAGGATCTGGTTAAGCCGCAGTGAATCGCCGATAAAAATAGTATCTTCCCCGAATCCTTCCATTGTTTCCTCAAACTCTATCCCCTTTTCTTTTGCCTGCGCGTATACTGTGGACACAAAACCATTGACCACCTCAAAAATATCAAAAGGTTCCTTCTGCAGCACCATCTTGCTGCTCTCAATCTTTGACATATCGAGTACGTCATTAATCAGCATAAGTAAATGTTTAGAGGAAATATTAATTTTAGAGAGACAATCCTCTACTCTGGCGGGATCTTTGACTGAAGCTGCCGCAATGGTGGTCATACCTATGATTGCATTTAAAGGGGTACGTATTTCATGGCTCATCCGCGACAGAAATTCACTCTTTGCCATGTTGGCACGCTCCGCCGCCAGCATAGCGTCCTGCAGGGCCTGACGGGACCGTACCTCATCTGTCCGGTCAGAGAACACCGTAATTAACTGAGGAGTATTTAAATCTTCGACCCGGTAGACCCGGATCAGCATCCAGCATTTTTTCTGGTCTGGTTTCGTATACTCCACCAGTCTTTCAAACGGGGAGTTAAATTGGGGATCTCTGATTCCCTCCTGAATCGCCAGAGTGTCTTCTTCTGACAGCCCCTTGTAAAGGCTTTCTACATTCGGCATATATATCCCAAGAATCCGCTCCAGATTAAGCCCCCGGTAATTGATAACGCCTGTGTTGGCATCCCTGATAATGAATGCATCATCAATGCTCAGCGATAAATTATCAAAGAGCCTGTTCCGGTAAACCAGTTCTTTCCGCTGGCGGTGCAGAACATATTGGGAAACCAGCAGTACGATAATCATCAGCCCCATCAGCACGATAGACCCGGTCAGATTGGTGATCCGCAGTTTCTCTGAAGTCACTCCATACCCCACCTTTTTTGCCTGGGCAATCCCAATAATGTCTTCTGTATGGCGAAGTGCCTGATCATAGAGAGGCTGCAGATGTTCCTGGGCATAGTTTTCTATATTTTCCTCCGTAAGCTCCTGCTGTTCACAAAAGGCCAGATAAAGCATCTGTTCTGTCCGCAAAAGCGCCAGTGTATTCTTAAGCTCTAATACATCTTCTGAATCGCCCAGATATAATTCCTCAATCCGGGAAACAGGTTCTTCCAATAAAGCTGAAAGTTCCTCTAGCTTGCTGTCAGCAATCGCCACATCCTCACTGTTGTGATGGCGCTCCAGCCGCCCTGTCCGAAGGCTCATTTCTGATACATAAAGCTTTACATCACCGGCGGAAATCACCACTTCAAAGGGATGGTTCGATATAATCTCTGTCTGCGCTGCCAGTTTGGCGGAGTTATTAATAGTCATGGCCAGAAAGCAAAGCATCAGCAGAATCAAAATTCCTGTACTGATCACACTTATCCGCTGGCTCCGCCCTACAGAGTTCTTTTTATCCCCCATAATTTTTTGCATCTGTCTTAACTCCTTGCCTTTCCGGCTGCATACTATTCCTTTCCAAATATCTGCCGCCCGTTCATTTTTTTACCTTTAAGTCCATATCATCCGAATGGGTACCTGCATAGGCATTCTGCACCGCAGAATCTGCAGATTCCATAAGCAGTTCAAATTCTTTCACGGGAAGCGGTTTAGAAAAAAAGTATCCCTGCATACAGTCACAGCCGATCTCCCGCAGGCGCTCCAACTGCTCCGCTGTCTCGACACCCTCTGCCACCACATCGAGTGACATCAGGTCGGCAAGGTTTATAATGAAACGCATAATCTCCTGATTGACCGGAGTTACCGGATCATTCTGGATAAATTTCATATCCAGCTTTAAAACATCGACCGGCATCTTATGGAGCATATGCAAAGATGAATATCCGCTTCCAAAATCATCCATCTCCACGACGAACCCCAATTCCCGCAGATTGCTGACAGTCTCGATAATCTGCCGTGGGTTTTCAGTATAGGCACTCTCGGTGATTTCCAAATGAAGCCTTGCAGCCGGCAGGGCGTATTTTCGCAGAAGCCCCGTTAAAATGTCTGCCAGATCTACATTATAGATATCCGCCCGGGACACGTTTACAGAAACAGGCAGGGGAGGCATCCCCCTATTCTCCCAGTCACGCATAACAGCACATACTTTTTCCCAGACATACTGGTCCAGCCTTGTAATAAATCCGTTACGCTCAAACAGCGGTATAAACACAGCCGGGGACTGCTGCCCCCACTGCGGATGGTTCCAGCGGACCAGAGCTTCGGCTCCATCCATCCGGCTGTACCTGATATTGTATTTCGGCTGAAGATAAATCTCAAACTGCCCCAGATTCAGGGCCGACTCCATGCTATCAACGATTTCCTGCTCCTTTAACAGTTTTCTGCGAAGGACATCATCGTAATATGCAAAATACTTCTTGTACTGTCCCTTGATACTCCGGGCAGCCAGCAGTGCACGGTCACACATATGTTCTACGGGGACCTCCCTGTTCTCCACCCGGTAAATCCCCCATTTCATCACTATATTCTGTGTCTGGGACATGGCATTGAGCCGGGCGCAGGCATCCTGAAACATACTGACTGTATACTGCCACTTATGCTCTATGATGCATGCAAACTGATCTGCATGGAAATGGCTGCAAATCCCCTTTCCACGGGTCATCTCAGTATACATCTGTGCAGCCATGCAAAGAATGCGGTCCCCTGCAGGAATACCAAATACATCATTGACAAGCTTAAAATTAACAATATCCGAGCAGATGATATCATACTCTTTATCCGGGTTCTGACGCAGGAGTTCCTCCACCTTCTGACAGAAAAAGCCTTTACTGTACAGTCCTGTCAGCCGGTCATACTGATACTCATTCACCAGCGCAGCTGTTTCCCGCAGATGAATAATATTTGCAACCCGGTGCAGGATAATCTGCGGCCTATAGGGCTTGGGCACAAAATCGGCGGCACCACAGGACAAAGCCGTTACCTCTTCAGATTCCCTGTCATTTTGTGTCGTAACAATTACCGGGATTGACGAGAATTCCGGTGTGTCCTTGACGGCAGTAAGGAACTCATATCCGTCCATAACAGGCATAATAAGATCCAGCAGGATGAGAGAAAAACTTCCCGCATACTGCTGTAAACATTCAAGTGCTACCTTCCCGTTTTCCGCCTCCACAAGGTCATAGTCAGGCTTCAGTATCTCACACAGGAGACCACGATTGAGTGCGTTATCTTCTACAACAAGAATTTGTTTTTTTACCATTACTGTCACAGAATTCACCTCTTTACACAGAATGCATCTGATCTGGTCCTGTCTTTATTGTTCACATACATATGTCATTGTTCATATACATATATGATTGAGTATAGCAAATACAAAAGGAAATAGCAACTCTCTATGTAAGCTTAATCATATGTAAACTTAAAGAGATTATAGAAACACAGCATAAAAAATGTTATACTAAATTCACTATCTATTGAATGGCCATTGAAAACGGAGGAATAAGTTTGGAAAACAGTGTAGAATTACGCAGGGTGGTTTACAGCGTCCTGCTTACCCAGATACAATTCGGTATTTATCATTACCGGGAGAAGCTTCCTAATATAGAAGAAACAAGTACGCGCCTCTGTGTATCGATTGATACGGCGCGTGCGGCATACCTCAAACTTAAGGAAGAAGGGTATATAACCCTGTCGAAAAATATCGGTGCCACGGTTAAGGTCAACTATGATGCTAACGAAACTGAGCATTTTATCCAGACCTTTTTTTCCGCACGGGAAAAAGCCATGACCGACCTGAAAAACTCCATACTGCCTTTATTAGGTAATGCCCAGTGGACAGGCTTAAAGAATGCATCCCCTGAGACACTGCTGGCAATGGAGCAGCTTTTTCATCATGAAAATCCCGTAGTACCTTATGCGATGTTGAAGCACCTCAATCAAAAATACCGTTCCCTTGGAAACAGCCTGCTCATGCGTCTTGTCTGGCAGATTTTCATGTTTCTGTATGATCCCTTTTTTGGTATAGAAGAAAATCTCCAGTATTTTGATCAGTCGAACGGTTATCTGCCGGAGGTCCTGTCGCTTTGCCGTAATAAAGACTGGTACTCACTGCGTATTGAGGTTAATCAATCTATAGAAAGATTGTCATCTGCCCTTTCACGGTTTTACGAGAACAGGATTACTATGTCCCCACCGGAAACGGAGGTTGCTTTTACATGGAGCTCCTATAAAAAAAGCCAGCAGCTTTGTTATTCCATTGCCATGGAACTGCTCATATCAATCAGCCGGGGAGTCTATCCGGCCGGAAGTCTGCTCCCATCGCAGAAGGAACTTGCAAGGCAAAAGGGTGTTTCATTAAGTACCATGCGCAGGGCACTAGAACTCCTTGGCAGCGTCGGGGCGATAAAATCCACCAAATATGTGGGAACACAGGTCCTTTCCTTTGATCAGGCAACAGAAAACAGTGATTTTACTAAGCCGGTCCTCCAGAGACGTCTAATCGATATGGCTGAAAGCATTCAAATGTTCGCATTGTCCTGTCAAAACGTCTCCCTGCTCACGCTCTCGTCTTCCGGCTCCGATTTAGCAGAAGTACTGTGCCGGCAGTTAAGAGAACACAGACAGTTTCAGCGCGGTGAAACCTTATCCTATTTTATATTAGACTTAATCGGAAAATCGGCACCCTGTCAGGCTATCCGCACCGTTTATTCCGAGCTGCTCCGTCAATTCTTTTGGGCCTATGCACTACGCGGAATGGAAAAGGACCAGAATATTATCAATACCATGTACGCCCCTTATTTTGATTCATTAATCGGGTCGTTAGAAAACCTGGATTATTCTCAATTTTCTGCCAGTCTGGAGGCACTTATTGTTTTTGAACTTCGCAAAACTTTAAGTACTATGTCCCGGCTTGGTATACCGGGAGTTGAAAATATTCTGGTCCCGGATACAAACGTTAACTGAGAAAAAAGACCCTGTGGTTCATTTTTACCGCAAGGTCTTTTTTCATATAATCTATTTTGAGTCATTCTCTTTTCCCTGTATTCGTTTATATTCTGTAATATCGATACAACTGATCAGATACGCGCTGCTGCCGCCCCATTTCATGGTGGAATACTGAACTTTAGTCCAGACGTTATACTGTGGGTTGTAGACTTCCACTGCACCGGTCAGGGGACAGGCTTCACATGGAATACTCCTGCCGAAAAAGGCCTGATGGCAGGTCATGCCTGTTTTGGCATACGGGTCAAGCCGGAGTGTCTTTTGATTCAGATATAGCAGTTCATAGTTGTCCTGCCTGATGGCATAAATATAGGCATTCTGCATATCAAGTATCGTGTTGAGCTGGACCAAAATCTGTTCATTACGGTCTGACTCACGCTTTTTCAGTAAAAATGTAGTCAGAATCTGGGCAATCAGCGAGAGTGTGCCTACTTCCTCCTTATTCCACATCCGCAGTCCCGTGCATTCATCGAACCCAATGAAGCCACGGAATTCTTTCCCGTCATACAGCGCACACTGTAGTGTCGAGCAGATACCCTGACTCTCAAAAAGCCGGGTTTGTTCAGGCGTGAGGGATCGGATATCCCGACAATAAAAAACAGATTGATCCTGAAACAGTTCCTTATACCCCTTCACATTTTCATAGGGATAGTGCTGTAAGAACTCCTTCTGGGGCTTAATTCCTTCATTGCACCATTCGTATGTATTGTCGACATACTCTCCGTCATCGCTGTTTTCGAACACATAGGCCCTGCTCACATCGAACCGTCTGCCTACAATTTCCAGAATCGCATCCACGGCTATATCGATATCATTTGTATCATACAGGATCTGGAATACATAATTAACCAGATCCCCACGTTTACCCCTTGGAGCTTCATCTGAATCAATGGCTGCGCCCAAAGATGAGTATCCGATCCTGTCCACAGCCTCCATACTCTTGGCATCAAACCGGGCATACCGGTTTTTCCCCAGGCTTTTTGCCTGATAAAGTGCCAGATCCGCACAGTGGTAAAGGGTCTGATAATCAGTACCATCTAAAGGATAAATTGACAGTCCTATACTGCAGGTCACCATAATGGGCTGTTTTTCTCCCTGAAAAAGCTGTTGGAACATCTCTAACAGCTTCCTTGCCTTTTCCTCAGCAACCTGAGCGGAAGGAAGGTCTTTCAGGAACATCGCGAACTCGTCCCCGCCGATCCTGCCTATCACATCTGTCTTTCGCGTCAGCTTCTTCATCCCCGCCGCCAGTTCTGTCAGTACGGCATCTCCAAAAAGATGTCCCTGTCCATCGTTCACTGATTTGAAATTATCCACATCAATGATAAACATAGCACCAACCGACTTGGGATTTCCTGCCAGATACCGCTTTGTCTTCTGCTCTGTTTCAGCATGATTATAAAGTCCGGTAAGGGCGTCCAGCTCCGCGCGTCTGCGCAGGTCTTCCACCATCCTTTTTTCTTCATCAATGTCAGAAATGGTCCCTACTGCACGGATGGGGACATTTTCTGTGCTGAACTGGGTAGTAGCCCTTATCCGGCACCAGATGTACCTGTCTTCCAATGCCCGGATGCGGACGTCAATAGATGAGTTGGGTGCACCCTTTCTGACTGTTTCCATAAACGCGGCCATAGGATCAATATCATCGGGATAAAAGTTATGCAGAATTTCTTCCTTCTGCAGACTTCCATCATAGCGCGGGGCATATCCAAACTTTTCCAGCCAATTGGGAGAAATAGATATGGAATCTGAGGTAAAATCCCATTCGAAAATAATATCGGAGGATTGGCTCATAATAATTTCCAGATGTTCCAATGACAGGCGCAGCTTCTCCTGTGCATCCCGTACTTCAGTAAGATCCAGAAAAATACAGAAAAAACGTTCTTCCTGTTCGTCCCCAAAAAGCTGGGCACTATTGGCTGTCCACTTGTAGGTACCGTCCTTGCACAAGACACGATAGCTTAAGGAAAGTTTATTTCCTTTGTTCATTTGCCGGTCGACCTCTATAAGAAAATTCTGCCGGTCTGACGGATGAACCAGGCTGAGGAACTGATTTTGAAACTTTTCATCCAGTTCTTCCCTGCTAAATCCGAACATATTAAGAAAACCATCATTGACCTCAATAATGGTATAAGCGCTGTTATTCCTGCATTGCATGACTCCGCCGGGAATAAGATTTAAGAGGGCCTCACATTCAGGGCTGAGCCCTTTCAGCAGTCTTCTCATGTTTGCCTCCTCACGATCCCAAATCCGCCTGCCGCTCTCATTACGGTTACCGGATTACTATCCGCTATGATAAAATAGCTTTTTCCAAAAACTCTCTAATTGTTCATATACATATTTATTTGCTATTTAGTATATCAAAAGGCTCAATAAATATCAATAGGGCATGAAGAATCCCCTCTGGAATTGATGCTTTCACAGCATTTAAATTTCCAGAGGGGATAATCATCCTCAATCTTTGTGCATCACTGAAAAAAAGCATTTCATCTTCCGTTTTCTCGGCAAGGACAACATCCTTTGGGCTGCATGTCCTGGGATACATCGGTCCAGATAGCAGCAGACTCTGCTTTCTTCAATGATCCTATAAATATGCCTTCCTGTTTTTCATACCGGAACATAATTATAAAACTTCCCCGTTAGACTCAATTACCCTTTTGTACCAGTAAAAACTGTCCTTTTTATAACGATTCCCTGTACCCATCCCGTCGTCATTTAAATCGACATAGATAAAACCATATCTTTTACTCATCTCTCCCGTAGACTGGGAAACCAAATCAATACATCCCCATGTTGTATAGCCTAGTACATCCACCCCATCGTCGACTGCCAGATGAAGCTGTCTGATATGTTCCCGCAGATAACTGATCCTGTAATCATCATGAACCTGAAGGTCTTCTGTCAAAACATCTTTCGCTCCAAGACCATTTTCCACAACAAACAGCGGCTTTCCATATCTGGTATAAAATTCATTGGCTACAATACGTAATCCAACCGGGTCAATAGACCATCCCCACTCACTTGTCTTCAGATAAGGATTCTCGAACATTTTTGTCCCGCTGTTGTCTGAAAGATCTACCTTGTCCAGTTCTACAGGCATTCTGCTCATGTAGTAGCTAAAGGGAATATAGTCCCCGGTTCCTTCTTTTAAAACCTGAAAATCTTCCGGTCTCATATCGAGCTGCAAATTTAATTTTTCAATTCTGTTTAACCAGAAATACGGATACTCGCCTTTCAGCAATACATCCAGATACGCATAGGTATACTCCTGATTAGAACACAGGGTCCTGAACACATCATCTGGGCTGCAGGTGGGCTGGTAGGCAATTGCCGCTTCCATCATGGCACTGATACAGGAATCCGGAATGATTTCATGACACAGTTTCACGCATTTTGCATTTGCGACAAACTGATTGTGTGCAACCTGATACTGCAATTGTTTGATGTTATCATTCTCATGCAGAATAACACCGCCATTTTGATACAGAAATCCTTTCATGAAAATAAAATTGATTTCATTAAAAGTAATCCAGTACTTCACCTTCTTCTGGTATCTGGTAAACATCGTCTCTGCATACCGCACAAAGATATCAATTAAATCTCTGTTTCTCCATCCACCATACTTTTTCAGCAGAGCCACCGGCATCTCGCAATGCGATAATGTGACCAGCGGTTCGATTCCATATTTCCGGCATTCATCAAATACACTGTCATAATGACGGAGTGCCTTCTCATTCGGCAGCTCGTCATCTCCGTTTGGGAAGATTCTGCTCCAGGGAATGGAAAGCCTGAAACATTTGAATCCCATTTCTGCAAATAACTGAATATCTTCTTTATAAGTATGGTAAAAATCAATTGCTGTATGGCACGGATAATAGTAATCCTGATTTAATTCCAGTTTCATCTCATCTTTGCCATACGTTTCTCTGCACAGAAGGTCCGCGGTACTCAGCCCTTTTCCGTCTTCCTGAAAGGCACCTTCACACTGGTTGGCAGAAACCGCGCCGCCCCATAAAAATTGTTCCGGGAAATTTTTCATAATCCTGACTCCTTTTCATTTTTGTTCTTTTAATTAATGCTGAAAATAATATCCCCGCTCCTTACATTGCCTTTTGCCGCCAGTGTAATGCTGTGATAAGACTCTTCATTCGTTATAATGACGGGGGTTACGAGGTCATACCCCTTACTTTCCAAAGCTTCTTTATCGAATTCAATTAATTTGTCCCCCATGTGGACATGATCACCGACATCTACAAATTTCCTGAAACCGTTCCCCTCATTCATCACAGTATTCAGTCCAACATGAATCAGAATATCCGATCCATTCTGTGCCCTGATTCCTACTGCGTGCTTTGACGGAAGCAGCACAGAAACCTCACCGTCACAGGGCGCCGTCACTACATTATTCTGAGGGAGCACCGCACAGCCCTGCCCCACAATTCCCTTTGAAAATATTTCATCCTCTACCTTTTCCAGTTCCATCACTTCCCCTTCTAATGGAGAGCATATATCTAATTCCTGTACCGCTTTTGAACCTGCCTCCATTATGGGAACAATATTCTCTGCCATCGGAACAGCCTCATGACTGGCTCTGTAATCTTCCATCTCGGATTCCGGAATAGCCCAGAAATAGGTTAAGACAGTTGCAATTGCGAAAGCGGCAATAACAGCAATCAAAATCCCATGTAATGGGGTGTAGGACATAAAGGCCAGTGAAAATACATTGTGCAGCACATATGCCTTCTCTGCTGATCCGAATAATCCGGCAATGAATCCGCCGATACCGCCTGCAATCATGATCGTTGGAATCAGACGCTTATGCTTCAAAACAATACCGTACAGTGTAGGTTCCCCCACACCTGCCAGAAGCTGTGAAGACAGGCAGGAAGCCGCAACAGCCTTCATCTTGGAATGTTTCTCCGCTTTTAGGTATGCACCGAATGCAATCCCTGCGCATCCATAATTCGAGGCAATACCACCGGTTCCTTCATATGGGTCAAGTCCTGTCCGGGATAAAGCGTCGAAACAGATAGGCGCCAGCCCCCAATGAATTCCGAAAATAACAAGAATCTGATAAAACATACCCAGAATCCCTCCGGCAATAGCTGTATTTAAGCTAAACAGATATGAAACAACACCCGCAATCCCCTCCGATATAATTGTCCCAAAAGGTCCAAAAACTATAGTACCCAACGGCACGAGTATAATAAATTCCAGAAATGGCACCATAAAGAAGGCGATTCCGTCAGGCACATGCTTTCTTAAAAATTTATCAAGTCCGGCATATATCAAAATGATAATAAATATCGGAAGCAGTGAGGAGCCATAATCAATTGCTTTTAACGGAATGCCAAAAAAAGTGCTGCCCGGTACATCAATCAGGCTCTGGAAGTTTGGTTCAAGCAAAGCTGCACCAATTACCGCACCCACATATGGATTTACGTTCAACTGCTGAGAAAGTGTAAAACCAACTAAAATAGGCAGGAAATAAAAAACAGCATTTGCCGCCGCTGTTAAGACAAGGCAGGTAGAACCAGTCTCGGCAAGGACCCCGAAGTTAACCAGTGCCGAAAGAATGGCCCTGATCAGGGCACTGCCGCAGACAGCCGGCAGTAATGGCGTAATAGAACCAGAAATACAGCGAATCACAAAGTCGGCTGCCCCGCCCTTTTTTATTTTTTTATTTGCTTCCTTACTCTTTTTTATATCTATCTGGTCATTAATTGCCTCAAAATACTTTGAAACCAGCGGGCCAATTACAATCTGGTACTGCCCGCCTTTATTCACTACAGATAAGACGAATCCCAACTTTTCAATCTCTTCTGTGTCTGCCTTACCGTCGTCTGCTAATTGAAAACGTAATCTTGTGGCACAATGTACTAAAGAGAGAATATTTTTTTCACCGCCAAGAAGTCCGATCAGCTTCCTGCTTTCTTCAATAATACTCATAATATTTTCCTTTCTGATTTTACATCGTTTCAGTCCTTTATTGATGCTGAGACTCTATTGAGATGTAATGTCAAATACAAAAGTTCACTTTTATCAATTTCCCATTTATAGGCTTTAACAAGAAACTTCTCTATTTTTTTTGCACAGGCATAATCAAAAGGACATTTCTCCGCAACAATTTCCAGTAATTCAGAATTGCTTTTCATATCAATTCCTTTTAACTGTCTCCTCACAAAATAACGGACATGGATCACAAAACGTGAAAATTCAAAAGAATTTTGGTCCACTTTAAATCCATAATGATATCTCGTTATATCTAAAATGTTCTGGATGATTCCTGTATAGAGGATTGTTTCTGTCATATCATTCAAGCTGTTGGATTCATTTGCCTGCGAATTGATGAAATGTAAAGCTATGAAAGGTGCCTCTTCATTAGGCATCTTAATCTTGCAGTAATCAGCTATATATTGGACCGCTTTTAATGAAAATTCATACTCCTTCGGGTATATGACCCGTATATCCCATTCCAACGGTGTACTGAAAAACGTATTGTTTCTTCCACGCGAAATTGCAAAATCCAAATGGTCCGCAAGCGCCAATAAAATAGAATCATTACATTTATAGCCTAATTCTTTCTCCCCTGCCTCAATAATCTTGCTGGCCAGTACAATATTATCCGGCTGGATGTTTTGAATCACCTTTTCCAGATTAGAATATTTTGTGTCTTCGTCCTTGACAACATAAATATTCTGGATTTTACTTTGGTCTACTTCATCGCCTTCCCGTTTCTTGAATCCAATCCCATTACCTATGGCGACTTGTTCAATACCATTTTCATCCTCTGTTAATATTGCATTATTTCCTAACGGCTTTTTAATCTTCATCAAGATTTCCTCCTACGCTAAATGGACATGCAGATTTCTTTATAACAAAAAAATGGCACAACATTACACCATAGTGCAAGGTTGTACCTAATTTAATAGTAATACGCTTGATATATTCATATTATATTTTCGTTTCATTGTTTTGTCAACAATAAACGAAACATTCATTCTTTTTCAGGAAAAACCACCAAAATCAAACAAGATGCATTTACATTTTTCTTCGTAAATTTGTTAAAATTCCCTAATCACCTGACAATCACTGTCATTTAAATATTCCTGAAGCTGTTCCTTCCAGTACCGGCTGTCCTCCTCAGTAATCTTCCTTAACACTTTACAAGGATTTCCTGCCGCAACAACTCCGTCAGGAATGTCTTTCGTAACTACACTCCCAGAACCAATAACAACATTATTTCCAATTGTAACCCCAGGATTGATGACCGTATTCCCGCCGATCCATACATCATCTCCAATCGTAACAGGTTTCGCACATTCCAGATCCATGCTGCGTACCTCAGCATCAATCGGATGTGTCGCCGTATAGATACTAACATGCGGTGCCAGAAAGACACGGCTGCCTATTGTTACATAATTCTCATCTAAGATAGTAAGTCCTGTATTTGCATAAAAATGATTCCCGATGCTTATTCTATCTCCGTGGTCACAATAAAAAGGCGGTGTGAGTATCACGTCCTCCCCCACGGAACGAAATAAACTTTTAAGCCGCTCCAATGCAGAAGTATCTTTCCAGAACTCCGAATCATTAAATTCTTTTACTGCTTTTCTGATCTTTGGCCACTGGCTTTTCACTTTACATGGGTTATAAATTTTTCCTGCAAGCATTCTCTCTTTTTCATTCATTTTTACTACCCTCTTTTTTCTAAGTTAACTCAATATTATGTGCCCTTCTATGTTTCCTTTATTTCCTCATTTTCCTATATTTTTATATTATAAATGTAAACAAAAGCCACATCTGCGGCAGCATGACACCTCATTATAGGTTACTGTTCACACCCTGCGGGCGTGCACAGCAACGGCATCTGCCCATTAAAAGTCGCCTGCGGCGAGGGGCAGATGCCCCGAAACCATCACTTTATCGGCCCCGATGCCGTGCAGCTAGGTGCACGGCACGGTGTGAACAGTAACCATTATAATTACCTTTCACCCCCACGCCATCCATAGCGTTGTAAAAGTCCTAAAATAACATATAGTAAAAATGCTGAAAATGAAAAAAATTTATCCACCGTGTTTTTTCTATCCCGTGAAACAGCTCGGGCCAGATGTGGATATTATTCTGCTTCCCAACTGTTTTCCTTATTTATATTGAGCATTCCCGCAGACTCTAAGTCATAAGTTTATGAATCACTTTCCGTCTTCGACTGCCTGTCTCAACTCTTCTATTATCTGCAATGTTTCCTCTGGAATCGGTTCTTGTTTTTTCTTCAGGGATGCTGTCTTGTTCTGCATCATAAAGTCTCCTGCCCAAAGCCCGGCTGCATCCAGCATGATACCGTCTTCTTCTGTTTCCAGATTATATACCACCCCATTATAATCTTCCGGATAGATAAACCGGACTTCTGTACAGCCGCCATCTGCCAATGGCAGTATGTCTCCACATTTTAATTCCTGCACGTGTACCGGGCCGTCTTTCCACGTTTCTACAGGATGTCCTTTTGTAAGCCGGAGTTTCTTTCCATCCTCCGTCTCCAACACGAAAAGCTTTTTCTCTTCCCCCTTTACGAGCCTGGTGACACGATGCGGCATTTCATCTTTTCCGGCCACCTCATCTCCCACCGAGATACACTCAACAGGCTTTCTGGTCCCATCAGCCATCTTTATCAGCGTCCCCGCTGCGAAGCAGCCCCAGAGCATATAAATCTGCGGGATATAAACCTCACTTGAATCTACAGAAATATAATACTGGTCTCCGGATTCCGGCAGTGAACTCACGCTCTGAATAGACCCCGTCACATCGGTCTCATAAGTATATGAGCTTTCCTCCGAAATCTTCACTGTAACTTCGCATTTATAAATAAACGGGCAAATCAGCTTCACTGTTGCATAGTGTTCTTCATTATCATAATGTTTAAAGTCAATCGATGTCTTCCAGTCGTCTTTCGTATACTTTGCTTTTCCTTCTCTGGAATCACCGGGCCCAAAATCAAAATAAACGCGGTGTTCTTCTCCCTTGACTGTACTATTTTTAAAGAAACCGGCAATTTCTTTCCTGGAATAATTATACTCCGCTACTCCATAATTATTGTACAGCAGCTTTATATTTGGTATCTCTACACCTTCATCCATTTCATATGCAATCGGCCTGCAGGCCTCGCTAAAATCAATGTAACCTTTCATCGGAAGGTATACTCTCACCTTATTATCTTCGCCGACACTCGCATTTTCATAGCTGATATCGCCTCCGCCACGGGCATAGGTCACCTTGATGATATCATTTCCCCTGCCCTTCGGGAGCTCTACATTCAGTCCATGTATCATATCTTCTTCCCCAAGGACCATATAGGTGAGTGTCTTTGACTGTTTTACTTTATGATATCCGCTTCTGTAGATTTCAGTGACCTCAGACGAGGCCTCGATTTCCTGTGTCTGCCACGTCGAGATATCTTTGATTGCCTTCTTCATTTCTTTTTCCGGGAAACTTGCCAGTGCCTCGTCTGTCACAAGCTTGTCAAAGTGATAGAGTGAAATTCCCTGTGTCACATTCTTTAACTCTCCTGTAAACCGTACTGCCACGACCTCATCGGTCAATCTCTGAAATCCTGCCTTGCAGGAGATCGCCCTGACCGGCCCCCCGGAAGCGGTAAGACTGTTCCCTGCAGGAACGGGCCGGATTGTCATCGGAAGTACGTAGACATTTTCCACGTCCTCCTGTTCTTTTCCCATCGTATTCTGCTGCTTTTTGCGGTCTTCTTCTGCGGCTGCTCTGACAGAATGATAAAGCCTCGGATATTTCTCTTTCATCCGCTCTTCTCCGCCATACTTCTGCATGACATGCTGGTAGTCCTCCTTCTGAGACAGATCAAGAACACGGAACCCCCTCTTCTTTTGTTTTCCTGATGTCCTTTCTCTGCACACTGTCTCCTGACAGTCTGCCGGTATGTCGTCTTTGAACACCTCTATCGTGCCTCTTCCTCCGGGGACTCCGTCTTTCCCCGGCTGGCCGTCCTGTCCGTTTTCTCCTGATTTGCCCGGCAGTCCAGACTCCGCCATCTTCTGATCTGCTCCGATTCCGCCTCTTCCGCCTGCGCCTCCGGCACCTCCATATCCCTTCTTCCCTTCACTTCCTCCCTTTCCCGCTTTTCCGCACTCTGCCAGTGCCTGAATGGTACTTCCATTATCTGTATGATAATAGACCTTAACGGCCCCGGCATCTCCGCCATTGCCTCCGGTTCCTCCATTTCCCCCGTCTTTCCCAGGATATCCGCTTCCGCCGTTTCCACCTCTTCCCCCTATGAATCCGTCGCCTCCGGCTCCGCCATTCCTGCCTGCTTCACCGTCTTCCCCCGACTTTCCCCGGCCGCCGTCACCGCCGGTTCCTCCGATATTGAGTATCTTCACGTTATTCACCAGATTTCCAATATGCAGTGTTACCTCCGGGGCATCACCCCCGTCCCCTCCATCGGATCCTCCAAATCCTCTCTCACCTTCCGGTCCGGTAATAATAATATCACTGCACCACTTATTCTCTTCTTTCCCTGTTCTGGCTGTACGCTCCAGCCGCTCTATCGTGAACTCACATGGCCTGCGAATTTCGATATATCCCCCGTCCTTTAACACAATCGTGCCGTACTCCGTAAGACTCTTCTCCTGTTCCACAATCAGGGGCGCGCCCTGTGATATTACAAGATTCTTTTTATTCATATGATTCCTTTCTGCCCATAGGCCGATTCATGGTTCCCCCATATAACATGAAGGTCCTCCTGCTGTGCATTTCTTGTTTCCTTTAAAGACTAATTTTCCAAATCTGGCTTTCTCCCTCCGTCGGGGAGGTAATCAGATAACAACTGCCGTTTACAATCCCCACATACGGGACATCCCCGCCCAAATCTGCCGGCAATTTCTCCCATCTGTCTGAGCCAACCGCACAGATTCCTGATTTGTTGATGAAATAGAGGTCGTTTTCCCATTGGTCAAGAAAGAACCAGTCACCTACATCCTGCCTGCAGCTCCATATTTCCTGCCAATCCTTTCCATGCCGGGAACAGTATATTTCGACTGTACCATTCTTCCCGCGTACTGCAAGATAAAAGTTTTCCCTGAAGCTTAAAAGCTGTATTGCATCTGTCCACTCTTCTGCCTTAATATAAACAGAACTCCACAAACCATTTTCCTGTCTCTTGGTTGTCAGTATCCGGGAATTTCCCAACAGATTACTATGCAGATAAACATCCCCTGCCGCAGCCGCGCTGCCCCACGTCTGGTTTGGCGGCTGCGTCTCCTTCTCTATACTCCATTTTCCGTCCGAAAGCTGGTTTACTAATACGTCACATGGACTACCTGTCTCTGAGCCTCCTTCCTGCCTTCCCCCCAGAAGGAACAGCTTCCCGTCTGCCAGCATGGCAGTATGCCCCATTAACGGATTGGAAAGAGGGTAATTTTCTGTCTTTTTTTCCTGCCAGGAAAGCCCGTCACTGCTTGTATAGATCTTCATGTCCCCGTAGAGGACCAGTTTCTTTTCCCACTCAAGAAGGCGTCTGTTCAGCTTCTGCTCCTCCTTAACCGGGAACCGGCCGCTTCCCGCCAGCTCCCACCGGGTATACAAAGTAGTCAGGGAACTGCTTACAGCGCTTACATTCTTCCCGTCATACCCGATGGCTGTCAGTCTGTACTGTGTCTCTCTGTCCGGATGAACCACAAGCGATCCTTCGACAGGAAGCGGGCCGTTCCCCCCTGGTTCCACGTAGACCTGATACGCTGATACAGCCTTCCAGGATAACGTGAGTTCCTGCCCTTTAAAGACAAGTTCTCTGTCCGGGGTGAACGTTTCAATCTTAGGCGGAGACAGCAGCATTTCGCACTCCCGGTACTCTGGTTTTCCCTTGTAATTTACAGCTGTCAGCGTAAAGACCTGAGGATTTTTCACAGTGACTACTTCTGTCTGCACAGGTTTCACCTCTCCGATTCCGGTAATATAGCAGTTTCTGGCCCCCTCAATCTCCCAGCTGAGTGTCGCCTGCTGCATCAGTTCTGCCCGTTTCGGCGACAACTCATATTTCAATACTGTAACCGGATATTCTTTATATAATCCCATCGCCGTGACGCCAGTTTTCACATCCTGAAAGTCACTGACCTCTATACGCAGTGTTACACCGCCCCTCTGCAAATCTGTATGAAGTTTATAAAAACGGAATACTGCCGAGTAGTTTTCTGTAAAATCTACATCTCTCGGCCACAATGTACACTGGAATACACCGGCTTCCACCGATATATTCGTCTCAATCCTCCAATCACCGTCACCCGCTGACTGCATCACCCGGATATCCTGAGCCTGCCGTAGTGTGCACAGATCCTCTTCCCCGCTTCCGACCGGAATTGACAGGATAATATGCGGCAGTACTGCATTCTCCTGCACGTGACTGCCAAAAGATTTCTCGTGCTTAATTACACTAAATTCAAACTCGTTTTCCTGGACATTTCCATTCCTGTCTATAAAAATAATATTAGATGGGGTTATTTCAAACCGTAACACATTCTGCATCTCTGCCATTACCGTTTCTCCTTTTTTAATGCCAGATATCCGTCCAGAAGTACATTCGCTTCTGCGAAATAAATATCCGGAGGCTGTGAGATCTCTTCCTGCATCCGAAAGCTCTTATCCGGTGTTTTATTTATCCAGAAAAATTCGCTTCCCTGCTCTTTAAGTACTGGGATTGTAATATCTTCTTCCGGTGTCAGCACCGGATTTATCTCAAATGCCATTTGTACCTTTTCCAGCGCCTGTGCCAGATATTCCGGGGGTATCGCTTCCTGCCGCGCCGGGAGAAGACCCGTCCGCAGTGTCACCGGAGACGCAGCCTCCATAAGCAGTGTCAGGAATGCTTCACGGTTCTCTCCCCCGTCCAGAAGTAAGGGGGTTTTGTAATCTATATATCCTGTTTCTGCTGTCTGCAAAATGGTACCGGCTGCCGGATAACATACCGAATAATCCATCCCCCCCTCGTTTCCTTCCTTATAATATACGAGTGCGCCGTCAAGCACTCTGGCTGTATCTCCCAGACGCACTTCTACTTTTGTTTTCTCGAATCCCGTCGTATCATCCAGCCCAAACTTCCTGTATTCCTGTGAGACAGCCGGAAGACCGCAGAGTTCAAATTCAATTTTCGCCTTTGCCAGTACAAGGGGCCTTCCCCAGAGCACAGACAAGTCCTGATGATAGCTGTCATCCTGAGAAAATATGCGTTCCAATCGCTGGTCAATCAGCCCAAGCAGTTCTTCTAATGCACTATGCTGCCCGGACAATGGCTCCAAAAGTTCCTGAATGAAACATTTCAATTCCCTGCTTAGGAATATTTCTTCGGAAAACCTCTGTATTCCGGTCCAGGGAGCGCTGTTCCATGAAGCAGTCGTACCCTTGCCACGGTATAACAGCTTCAGTGTTCCTTTCCACGAACCATCCATGTCATAAACCATAAGCCCCCGGTTTAACAGATTGGGGATTAATATGCCACATACCGGCCAGGATTCTCTGTCGATGCAGGACTCCATTTCAGGGACCTGTGCACTCATCCATCTGAAATTTAGTCGTCCCGGCTGAACAAATCTCGGACGCAGGACACCAAATCCCGCGGCTTTATTCTCTTCCTCAGGTCTGCACTGTTCCGATACGAGCAGTTGGTCTGCATAGGAGGCAAGTGTCTGCGTCTGTCCAAAGGTATTCACACAGCTCATATCCACCAGACGCAGAAAACCACCTTGTACAGGGAAAAATTCACTGAGTGCCTCCACCTCCTGCTCTGCTTCACTGCCCACGTACTGCTCTACCATCCGCGCATATGGATCCTCCTTCATGCCATCTTTCCTCGGGATCACATAGGTCTGTTTTCTAGACAGCATCTGGTCATGGAAACCGCCAAGTCCCTGGGACAGGACATTAAGCTTCCGGACATACCCCATTGTCCGCTCCAGATACTCTCTCATCTCCGGATCGTCCTGATAGCGTTCGGCATATTTTTTCAACATGCCATAGAGATGATACGGCGGATTTTGCGTCATCACAAGCCTTCCGTTGTACCTGCTGCCTCCCGCCGGCAGTTCTTTTTTATAGCAATAATCAATCTCACCTAACTCCCAGTCTTTGATCGTATCATCCGTCCCACTGCCTGATTTTGTCGGGAAATAGTCTGCCTCCCATTCCAGGAAGAGGCTGGTCCACTGCTGGTGCCACGACGTATTCGCTATCGGGCTGGGCATCTGCCCCTCGGGCTTCAGTTGTTCTGTCCCAGATGCCGGTTCAACGGACGCGCGGATATGCTCTGACAGACAGGCCGTTTCACACAGTGCATCTGAAAATCCCTCAAAGTCCCCTGCATATTCCTGATTCCAAGAAAGGCATGACAGGATTTCCTCTTTTCCGAGTGATACCGTAACTGCCCCCTTCTTTCCATTCAGCCTCTGTATCGTCTGCCCCCTGCACGGCAGCCTTCCATCTTCCCGGTAACGGCCATCCTCACCGAACAGATACCCTCTGCCCGCCCCCTCTCCTGCCAGCAGAATCACCGTTTCATTTGGTCCGCAGAATCGTGTATCCTCCTCCTTTTCCAGCTGGAAGAAACCATCCTCCGCCCGTATGTGCTGTTCTGTCTCCTGTTTCCGGGTCATTACCTGTCTCCTCAGTTCCTCCGCCTCCTGCATCTTTTGGTCAAGTTTCGACTTCAGTAATCCCATTCGTTCCTCAATGTCTGCCAGTCCGGGGCCATCCCATTTCTGGTTTTCCCTGCACTGCTGGTACAGGCTGAATGCATCCTGAAGCCGCTCCTTATAGGAAGTCATTTCACGGTACAAAGCGTCCAGACTATTCTGTGCCGTATTCAGCCGGTTCAGGACACCCATCGTTCCTTCTGGCACGGCCGGTTCCTTATCTTCTTCTGCCTTCTTGTCAGAACGCCGGATATACCAGTGCCATCCTCCATCTCTGCAGAAGAATTCATTCTTATGGATACCGTCCTGACACTTTATAATACCGTCCAGATCCTCCATCTCTCCTAAAAGATCATACTGCAGAGCTGTCAGGAATCGTTCCATTGACTCCCGGCTCCTGCCCTGATTGGGCACAATGCGTTGGGACAGAAGGGTTGAAAAAGCTTCGACGGACGTGGTTCCCATCACCGGCACAACTGCATCTGACAGTTTTCCGGACGGATATTCGGCCTTTGGCCCTTCCCATCCAATCCCGTCAATCATACCGTGACAGAGAATCTGTTTCCTTATGGATACTTCCTCAGGTACAGACCAGCCAAGCACACGAAGTCTTTCCCCAAAGTCCTCTTCTGTCACCCCATACAGCGGGTCCAATGTTTTGTCACTGTACCAGCCAAGCACCGAATAGGTAAGTTCACCTTTGTCAATATCCGACAGATCGTCATAAAATCCAAACACACTTCTGCAGTGGGGATAATAGGCTGCAAACGAGGGCTCCCCCCAGCCAAGGGCGGTGAGAGGCGTAATGGCACTGCCCCCCGCTGAAGGTGCCTGTGCCACAGGATAACAGCGTCCCAGATAACCATAATGTCTCCCTTCTCCTCCCGGCATTGGAAACGTAACCGATTCACTCATCCCTGCTTCCTTTACTGCTGAGATATAGTCACTCTCCACAATCCACGAGACACACCGGGTCTGCTCCCCTGCCACAAGCCTCGTCACCAGCCACCGGTTCGGAACAGCGGGGTAAGAAAGTTTTTCTCCCTCCTGTGTGCCTTTCGTCAATGCATCCGGCAGGATAAAATGCAGATGCACCCCTTTCTTAAGCGGACGCCGCCTTCCAAACGGAGGCGTCTCCAGACTGCTGCCGATGCAGGAAGACTCCAGCACGGAAAAGTCCGGCGTGATATCTGCAATATATTTTTCCGGTGTATTATCTTCATTGGTTACAAATGCCTCCACTGCAACCGGTACCCATAAATTCTCCAAATAATGCTCCTCTCCGCATTCATTTCCTGCTGCAAAGTTCCTGTATTATCCTTCTTCACACTGCCCGGAAATGGCATATATCCGCGGCTGATATCATTTCAAATGCCGCGTGTGCCGCATTCAGTTCTCCATTGCCAAGTCCCAGTGATTTTTCAAGACTGTCTGCCAGAGCCATGATATCTACCCTTCCATTTTTATCCGCCTTCATCTCAACAGTATCTCCTGTTGGCTTCCCGATCTCACCCTTGGTAATGCTGCGCACCTGAATGAGATGATTCTCTTCTCTTGTTCCAAAATGCAGCTCCTCTGCCGGCTCCGTAAAAATCACTTCATCAATTTTTCCCTCATAGATTCCAAGGAGAACGTTATCTCCCAGCCTTTCCATCCTAAGACAGGGCAGCTCATTGCCGCCACAGACACCTGACACCTCAATCCCATTCCAGAACCGTACCAGTTCCGATCTGAGCAGAAATCCTGTATAGACATTCACCTCGTCTTTGCTCTGAAACCCCTGCCGGATCTCTTCTTCTCTCCAGTGTCTGCGATTCATCCGGGACATTCTCGGATACCTCAGACTTGCTTTCATCCCTTTCTGGCGATTTATACCGCATAACTTGTCTATATCCTGTTCCCGCCCGGTATTCCTCCCGACACTCATGGCACCGTCAATCAATGCCTGAATCCATACCAGATCCAGATGGAAAAACCGGATCGACTCCAACGGAAGCATTCTCTCATCCGGAACCAGGTAGGCAAATGGAACGCCATAGAGCAGGTGAAGACCTGCAAGCCACCGTATCACGGCTTCCGGAAGCTCCGCGTCCATGCTCCGGAGCTGTTCCGGTAGTCTGTCCTTCACTGTCTTTTGTTCTTCGCTGCTAATCCAGGACTTCATGCTTTTCCCTCCCCTCTTCCCCCGCAAACGGAGTCAGTTTTCCCTCTGCCAGCTTCGGATAAAACTCCCGGAAAAAGTAATCTATGAATTCTTCCTCTCCTTCCCTAAACTCGCCCAGATGCTGGTGCCTGACCGCGTCATTCTCCATTTTGCAGCATGACTTTAACAAGTTTCTCCTCCACTTAAAGATCTTAACAGACATTGATTTATTCTGCAGCGTCATCAGCCGTCCTGCCTGCCATGCCGCGGCGCAGGACATGTCAAACATCCCGTTCTCCGGATCATAAACTATCTGGCCGTCTGCAGTAAAGGTATCTCTGATTTTTATCCCATCCTCCGCCGTATCATACGGGGTGAACGGTCCCCGGTACAGTGAAACGGTCTCCTCCCCTGTCCTTGTACCGTGAATCAGCGGAACATACCCCCGTGCAAGAAACGGCAAATCGCATCTGCCGGCATCCATTGCACCGGACTTCAATTGTTCAAACGTCGTCCTGAAGCCTGCTTTTCCGGCAGTCTTTGAATAGAGGTTCCAGGAAAACAGGATGGGCAGTCTCACATGGTTTTCCTTTATGGACTCTTTGGCATGTCCGCTTCTTGTCCTCAGATATGGACCGTATCCTGCCAAAGAAACCAGATAGCAGGTGCTCTTTATATCGGACGTCTCACCGGAAGGTACAAAGCGGTTCGCCACCACTACGGAATACAGCCCGTCATGGCTGATTTTTTCATCCTCCTTATCATGCATATCCACATCCTTCACATGACACAGATAATCCAGTTCCTCAAGCCCGGGCATCAGCGTCTCAAACGTAGTTCTCCTGATGCGCAGCATTTTACAGGAATCCTCCTTCTGCTCTGCCGGGGAGAGTATGAATTGTGGATAAAATACATCCGGTTCTCTTTCCGACAGTGCTTCCAGCGTCATCGTCTCTACGTCCTCCATCTCTTCGCCGCCCAGACACAAAAGCGCCAGCCAGACATCAGACGCGCCATTCCCATGCTCCCACGGCAGTGTCTTTTTATTTAGTACAATATGAGGAAGCGTCGTTCCATAATTTCCCGGGTGATCAGCGGGAGGGTAGATAGACGCCACGTCTTCTTCCTCCAGACAGAACCGGGAATAGCCTGCATAAATTCTGACTGGTTCCGCCGCAAAGGTATCCTCCTTCGGCGCACTGACCTTCTGCACTGCCGTCACCTCATACATCCCGCTGAGTACCGGATGGATATGCGGTATCAGTTTTATATTTTCCTGCTTCTCTTTCATAACACTCCTCCCAGATAAATCTCCTCGTCAAACAAGTCGGCTGCCCGCTTCCCCAGCTCTTCCAGCTTCACGGACGGCACTCTTTGCAAAAGTCCTGCCGCAGCCATATCTGCTGCAAAATCAGCCCTTCTTTTCGCCGTCTTTTCTTCCTCCACGGTTTCTGAAAAACATTTGATTGTTTCGGTCTGTTCATATGGCTTTGGCCTCTCCTTCGGCCTGTTCCAGGAAAATTCCCGCCAGATCGCCGCATAAATACTAAGCTGGAGCAGATTAAAATATTCATTCTCAGGAAATGTAATATACCTTAATTCTTCCGGCGACAGTACGATTCCTGTTGCGGCATTTTGAATCAGGGTATCCCCTTCCTTTTTCAGTCCCCACATAGCAGATGGAACATTTTCATAATACACTTTCGATACGAATTTCTCCTCGCTGTGGTCCGAAGGCCCTCCATTCTCTTCCCTCGTTCCGCCCCGGATTTTTACGATATTTACATCGTAATGGGAAATCAACTCCTTCTGTTCACCCATAGGAAGTACTCCAAGCGGGGTGTCGATACTCTCAACCGTGCACCCATTCACCGTCAGTTTTGCAGCCGGAATAGCGGAACTTGCAAAAACAGTCACATTCTCAGGCCGTACGATAGATATGTCCCCCAGGTCCCCCGCATTTACCACCCGCAAAAGTCCCTCTGTCACCTGAACCGTACTCCCGGTCACTGCGTGTTCTCCAGATGTACTCCTGCCCTGCACTTGCTGCCGGCCGGGAAGGAATGATGTGCAGAAAGTATCCCAGTCAATCTCCGGCGCTTTTTGAGAACTTCCCGCGCCAAAATGTATCGTAAAAGATATAATAAACCACGTAATGTGCGCCGTTCCCGAAAACTCCGGCCCCCACAGATGAAGTCCGGCGCCAAGTTCCAGGGAGAAGGTATGGTGAATCAGCAGAAAATCAATCCTGATCGATGCACCCAAACGAATCTGTATGTTAATATCATAGAACAACGGTTTCCATTGAATCAAAAAGTCAGCCTTCGCAATAAACCATGCTTTCACCGGCCCCGCTTCAAAACGGGCCTCTACCTTTCCTCCCGCCATTACAGCCGATGGATTCAGGGCAAAATAAATGTCTCCGCTAAGGGTGATATAATCATCGACCTTCCACCGAAACCCGACTCTCGGTACCTCCGGATAATGCGCCGGTTTCTTATAACTCTCATGATACCCGCCAAGTGTAATGACGAAGTCTCCCCTGTGCTCCCCTCCAAACCAGACATAACACGCGAACCCGCCTGTCAGGATACAGCTTTTAGACAGGATATAAGACTCCGAGGTTAATTGTGCCATCACAGAAAACAGCCCCTCCGACGGCAGGACGGAGGCTTTAAGCGCCAGCTGCGCATGGGCAATCGCCGAGCTTTTGTTTGCATCAAACGGGACATTGAGCTCAGACAGCCCCAGAAGGCTGATTTCCAGTTCCGTACCGAAACGTATCAGAAGCAGTGCAAAGGATTCCACCATTTTAAAGGAAGTAAATTTTATTCCTCCTGCAAGAAAATACCTGCTCTTGGAAGGATATATCTTTTCTGAAAGTTCTGCCGCCATCTCTTCCTGCGTCATGCTTCCAAGCGCACCTGCAACCAGCGGGAACTTTGCAATCTCATCGATGGATGGACAAATCAGATCCTCATTATATCCAAACCCGGCCGCCAGTCCAGTGATGAAGAAAACCGGCGGGCCGCCAAGCGGCGCAGAGATCACCGCATAAACGAACAGTGCTCCATCCTCATAGGAACCCACAGCAAATATGGATATATTTTTTACCTGGATCCTGACCTGCCCTTCATAGCAGTCCCCATCTTTCTTCCCTGATTTCAAAAATGTCCCGGCAATCTCAAGATCTGGCTTTTTCACGTCAATCCCCATTCCCTGAAGTGCAAACCCGATCTGTTCCGGATTGGCAAGCGGGATTGAAAGTCCAAGCCCCATCATACTGACAGTCAATGGATTCATACGGACAGATGCATCCAGATAAAAGGCTGCTGCTCCCTGCACTATCCCGACTCCAATCCGGTGAAAGTGAAAGATACTAAAATCCTTCTCGATAGAAAACCATTTTACCAGTGTTGACTGGCCACTGTCCGTAAGCATAACCTCCGTCTGTGACCAGTCGGAAATCTGCATCAGAAAGCCGACTTTAACAGCCTTTCCGGTCATCGCCACACCCGGCTGTATCTTTTCTCTGCCATATGAGGTCTCCAGATTAGAAAAATAAAACTTTATCTCCTCCAGCGCCAGACCGTCCAGGATATGGAGGCTGTTTCCCACTATCGGAAGATTAGACAGCATAACCGGTTCTTTCAGGGAAACTACTGCCCGGTAATCCTTCTGCCCCGGTGAGTCTTTGATCATTAATGAAATTTCCCCATAATGCCTGCTGACCACGGACGCATTCAGCACAGACTGTAAGAAATCATACTGAAGCTCTACCTTATCCAGGCTCAGCTCGAGGCATTCGATAAATTCCGGAATTCCGGACACACCGACTGCATGCAGCAGCGAAACGACTGACAGGGGACTGACAGCTGCCTGATTCTCCCAGGATGCCTCCAGCGTATTTTTACCGGTGCTTTTATCGTAACTGTAATATACACGAAACTGTTGTTCTGCCAGCATCAGGCTGCCTTCTAGCTCTGCCGCATAGCTTCGTTTTCCATTCTCCAAAGTTGAATCCACTTTTACATCTGCACTGATATTCAGCAGCATTCCTGCAATATCTTCTGGTTTTGTCCCGCCTGCTGCCATTGCCGTCTCCGCATGAAAATCCTTTTTCGTCAGTCCAAAACTGACATATGTATCCTTAATCACACACTCAGGCAGAGGAAGCTCTATAGTCTGATTAAACAGAAGCTCGGCCAGCCCGCTAATGAGACTATTCAGGTTTAATTCTTCTCCTGCATCCAGCGCCGCCTTCAAGTACCATCCGTCTGCATCCCTATATCCGCCGACAACGACATCTGTCCCGCAGATTCCGATCGTTCCTGACACTGACGCAGCCGTCTGCATATCCTCACCCGCCAAATAGCAGGAACAGCTTACTTCTACTTTTCGAAGCACAATGGAGTCGATGCCAAAAAACTTCCAGTCTGTCCGGACATAGGCTTTAACCGCAAAACCAGAGAGGGAATCAAGGCTTGCGGGCGCAGACCCGGTCAGTGTATGCAGCATGATATCTCCGAATACCTCCGGGAATACCTCTGACG
Source organism: Clostridium sp. AF19-22AC (assembly GCF_003479085.1). Classification (NCBI taxonomy): domain Bacteria; kingdom Bacillati; phylum Bacillota; class Clostridia; order Eubacteriales; family Clostridiaceae; genus Clostridium; species Clostridium sp. AF19-22AC. The sequence goes on from NZ_QUGN01000003.1 coordinate 200,015, forward strand.
CATCCAGTCCTGCAAGCAGGCAGAAATCCGCAACCGACGGAAGATGGCAGTCCCCGGTGCGAGTATCAGCCCCCAGAATAAACATATCGTTCCTGTAGATCAGGAGCAGAGGAACGGTTGTATTGCCAATCACCAGACTTCCGGTAAGCGAAAATTCATGGTAACTGTCCCACACTTTCAGTCCCGCACCCAGATTCTTCATTCCAAAATATTTTGTCAGCATCAGGCCGGCATCGGTGGAAAAAGACAGCTCCATTTCGTATTTTGCCACAGGGGATTCACTGGCCGTCCCAAATGTAAGCTGCGTAATGGAAACATCCGGGAACACCTCCGCCGGGATCGGAAGTGCCAGCGCGCGAAAGAAAAACCCAAGCAGTTCCCGGATCGGTACGGATTCACCCTTGCCAAGATGTGCCGCCACATTCCAGCGTTCTTTCTCCCACTGAAACTGTCCCTGTGAAGGCAGTTCCCAGTTTCCAAGCTTCAGGGTTCCTGTCAATTCGCCTGACTGGTCACCGCACCCTTCTGTAAAACGAATCTTTTCGGCTACAGACAAGAGTGTACAAATGTCCCCGCCGGAGCCAAAAGGGACCGGCCATTCGGGAGATGCAGCAATTGTCATCTCTGCTGCAACCCTGTCCTTTTTGCCGTCAGCCCAGGAAAGCAGCAGCACTACTGACACTTCCCCTTCTCGGGATAGTATTGTACTGCCTGATAAACAAATTTGTTCTTTTTCCTGTGTGGGTTTTGTGAATTCAGTAATGTGCAGGAGTAGATTCGTTGTCTGATATAAGGCAGATAAGATAGCAGACAGCTGTGCTGTCTGAAACGTCGTTTCATTGCTCAGTTCAATGATATCCTGAGTAATCGCCTGTTCCATACGGTCAGCCAGATCATATAGATTCACGGTACACCGCCTTTCTTCCTGAGACGATACAACCCCAAATAATGGTTGTATTATTGATTTTTTTGTGATATAAATATTTTATAACAATTATTCTATTTATTCAACATTTTTCACTCAAATTATATAAATTTTTGTTATTTTTAGTTTTATTCCGTATTTATAGACATTTTTCGACATTATTCGACATGTTAATTGATTCAATTTCCATATAAGATGTCAGGGGCAGAAGCAGCTTCGCCCCTGTTACCTGCTGAAAGGCAGAAAGGAGGCACTATGTTAGTTACTGCAATGGGTTACGCATCCAGGGCGCTGGAGGAAGAGGCACCGCCATTTCGTATGGGCTGGCGGTTTCAATTGGTGAGTGAGGACAGGCTGGCGCCATTTCTCAACAATGATTTATCATTGTCCGCCTGTGAAAATGATGAAAATATGCTTAAGGCTGTCCGTGCTCTTCGGACATATGGTCCCCGAAGCCCGGAATTCAAGGAACTCCGCAATCCATATTTGAAGGGGTCTTCCTTTACCTTTCTGGATATTTTCTTTAACGGGCCTGAAGCATACGGTATTGACGAGGGATTCTGGTATAAGATTACCTATGATAATACGGCCGTAAGTTTCGGAAATTGTTACGTCCCTTCGCTTGACGAGAGTGATTTAGATATTGTGTGGATGAAATTGAACCAGCTTACCCCGCTTGATACAGAAGAAACAGAGATTCTCCACGAATTGTATCTGCTTGAGCCTACAGTTACAGAGCTTTCATCAAAGAATGCACTCGCCCCGGCAACTCAGTTTAGTGCGGTCCTCTTTTGCTATGTCGGTGCTGCTCTTTGTGCCGGGCTTTCAGATACGAACGGGGATATCGTGGCCTTTTTTGATCTGGGCTGCAAAGACGGCAGCAATGCAATTCCCGCCCACTTAAGAAATGCCGCACAGAAAAGCCGCAGGGATATAGTAAATACATTCAGGCAGCATCCTGACATCGTTGTGATCCTCTCACATTTTCACGATGACCACTGCAACATATATCCTTACCTGGCAGCAATACCAAACGTAGTCGCTCAAAGCCAGTGGTATGTACCACAGGATGCGTCTCCTCTTGCAAATACAATCAATTCAATTTTTCATCTTAACGTTTATAATAATGTCTGGCCAAATCCAGGCACTGCGTTTACTCCACCTGGTTTTCCGCCAACCCTGAGTATCGGTAAAATAGATGCTGTCAACGGCGCTCCCGGACAGCCGAAGGCAAACCGCTACTGCCACCACCACGGGCTTTATGCCCTGGTCACTTTACAATCTGCAGCTGTTCCCGGACAGACCGTCAACGTACTGCTGCCCGGTGACAGCACTTACAGCGGAATCGATGCCAATGTCAGAACAGCTCCACAGCTTGCAGTTCTGCAGGCATGCCACCACTGCGGTGAATATGCCCATGCCCCCGTTCATCGAAATCCGGCTGATATTCCCACCCCGTCATACCCGAGTAACGCTGTGGTCTGCTCTGCCAACGGAATCACCTATCATCATCCAAATCCCGCACGCCTTGCTGAACATACCGCAGGGGGCTGGGGACAGGTCAAGCGCCTTGACCGGATACCTCCTCCGAATACTGTTCTCAAGATCTCTATATAAAACAGCTCTGCCGGACAAGACCATGTGATTCCCGTACTGGTTGCTGCAGATTTTTGAAACATACAGGAAATTTTTGTTGACTCCTGCCAAAACAATGCTATGATTACATCATGTGATATTATAAAAAGCAGGGGGCGACGTGATGGATTATAATAAGATAGTACAGGGTATTCTTGATATTGGAGAAGCGATGCTTGTGTGCGGAGCAGAGAATTTCAGACTGGAAGACAGTCTTTACAGGATGTGCAGGAGTTATGGATTTAAGCAGTATGATGTGTTTGCCATCCCCAGCAACATCCAGATAACGGTAGAAACGCCGGAAGGTGAAATCATTACCCAGATCCGGCACATTGAATCGACCGACATTGATTTCGACAGGCTGGACTATCTGAATAATCTGTCCAGATTTGTCTGTCAGAATAAACCGGATGAAAAGCAGATGCGCGAAAAGTATGAAGAGGTCATGAACAGGCCGCCGCAGAAGCCATATACAAAATATTTTGCTGCTGTAATGGGTGGTACCGGGTTTGCGGTCTTTTTTGGGTGTAATTTTCAGGATGCAATTGTTGCAGTAATTGTATCGCTTATGATCGTTATCGTGGGAGGGTGGCTTAGCAAAAGGGAAGAAAACCTGATGGTATATAACCTGATCCTGTCTTTTTTCTCGGAGGTTATCATTCTTCTGTCGGTCCACCTCGGACTAGGGAGCCATCCTGAGAGAATTATGATCGGTATCGTTATGCTGCTGATCAGCGGGCTTAGTACTACGAACGGGATTCGGGATGTGCTCCAGAGGGATTTCATCTCCGGCTCGATCAATATCATGAATTCGATACTCGGTGCTGCCGGTATCGCATGTGGTACTGCGCTTGCCCTTCTTCTTTTCAAAGAGGTATCACCGGAAGGCTATATATTGAACAATAACCTTACCATCCAGTTGATATCCTGTACGGTTGCCTGTATCGGATTTGCCTTCTGGTTTAAAATCCGCGGAAGGCAGGTTGTCTACTCAGGTGTAGGTGCATTCATCACATGGGGGATTTATGTGGCAGTCTATTATTTCTGGCCAAGCAACTTTTTAGCAACACTGGTGGCATCCGTCTTCGTTGCACTTTATGCGTTTATCATGTCCCGAATTAACCGGGCGCCGTCCACAATCTTTCTGACCGCCTCCGTATTCCCGCTGATCCCGGGACCCAATCTCTATTATATGATGTACGGATGTGTGAGCAGGGACTATAATATGGCAATTGACGAAACGATTATTCTGCTTGTCACTTGTCTGGCCATCGCTTTCGGATTTAACATCGTAGATATCCTATCGAGGTCAGTGATGAAACTCTTAAAAAGAGACTACCATATCGGGAAGAATTCGTAGTCAGAATAGAAATGATTACATAAGAACTTATTTTTATCAGAAAAGCTATCGTATCCGTACTGAATACGATAGCTTTTCTTTTTTATTCATCCTTCATAAATGTAATAGACACATCCTTCGGCAGCGCCAGTCTGCATTCCACTTCAATGCATTTGATAACCCCTGCGATAGCAGGGCAGGATGCATGTCCCGGCATGTGCTCTTCTGCATATTCATACAACGGTCCGGTTCCCGGTTTCCCCAGACAGACATCATATGCATCCCATGTGTCACCCAATACCTCTGTCATCTTCGCAATAGATTCGCAGGCAGATGAGATTTTCACCTGTACTTCCATCCCGTCCTCTGACACGGCCTCTACTCTTGTTTCTAAATTACACGGTCCCGGCTGAATCTTTACTTTTGTCATTCGTATACCTCCATTTCGATTAAAATGTACAAGCTATGTTACTGTCCACAGACTTCTGTAAATAGTATCCTAATTATATTCCCTCTCTGCCAGCCGCGTCAATCTAATCTGCATTGACAGAAAGCTTTTCCGCCGGTATAATATTTTTATTACATATGTAAGATTTGGAGGGTGCTTATGAAATCTTTACCTCAGATTACCGAAGCAGAATACGAAGTAATGAAAGTTGTTTGGGCCCGTGCGCCGATCAGTACGAATGATGTGACAGAACATCTGACAAAGATAACCGACTGGAAGCCGAAGACGATCCAGACACTGCTGAAACGTCTCGTAAACAAGGGCGCCCTGACTTATGAGAAGCAGGGCCGGGTGTTCGTCTACACCCCTTTAGTTGGAGAACATGAGTATATCAGCCAGGAAAGCAGTACCTTCCTGAACCGTTTTTTTCACGGCGATATCACTGCTATGGTATCCTCTTATCTGGAAAATGAACACCTGACAGAAAGTGAAATCGACTCGCTTCGTTCTCTCCTCTTTGAGGAAAAGGAATAAGGAGGAAAATAATTTGGCCGCATTCAGCATCCGGTTTTTGATCAGCAATCTCTATATTGCCTTGTTTATTGCCATCTTGTATATGGTGAAACATCTCATGAAGAAGCAGTTATCCGGACGTACGCAGTACCGGCTCTGGTTCTTCATGCTGTTTCTTCTGCCTTTTCCTTTCCTGCCTTTTCAACCTGCCGGTTTTTTCAGGATTTCCTCATGGATTTCCTCGCTGCAGAGGACCTCTTTGCATAATGCAGCTTCCGGGCAGCCCGCGGTTACAGGCCTGAACGTTGCTGCTACGGAACTGACAAGAGATCTCAGTGTATCCGTCACTGGTAATCCTGACCATCTTGGAACGGCAATACTCGGTCTCTGGCTTTTCGGAATAGGTGTCATGATTCTATATTTTTCTTATATGAAGATACATATGCACCGGATAGAACGCACTGCACTTCCTCTTCAGAATAAAGAGGCCAAAAGACTTTATGAGGACTGTAGGAAGGAACTGTTTATCCGCAGAGAAATACCGGTATACACTACTGCCTATATCAGCTCACCATTTACGGCCGGGATCCTGACCCCCCGCATTTACCTGCCCCTCCATCTGGTTTCAGACTTTTGCGGCAGTGATATGAGGTACATGTTCCTGCACGAGCTCCAGCACTATAAGCACAAGGACTCTCTCCTGAATTTCTTTATGAATCTGTCACTCACCGTATACTGGTTCAATCCGCTTGTATGGTATGCCTTAAAGCGTATGCGCGATGAACGGGAAGTGGCGTGTGACTCTTCCGTTTTGCAGATGCTTGGGGAAGATGAGTATAAGAATTATGGAATGGTCCTATTGAATTTTGCACGGAAGATGTCTGAAAGAACCATTCCTTTTGTTTCAGAAATGGGTGGAAACAAGAGTCATATAAAGGAGCGTATCTTAAATATTGCCTCTTACCACCGGTGCAGCACTAAGGAAAAGGTAAAAGGCATCTGCATCTGTATACTGGCAGCTGCCCTTTTGTTTATCTTTATCCCGCTGCTCCCTGCCCATGCCGAAAGCAGCGATTACGCCCCGGTCCCGGCAGGAACAGAAGACACCTCCTATGCAGACCTGCGTTCCCACTTTGGAACATATGATGGAAGCTTCGTGCTTTTTGATGCCTCTTCTGAGCATTGGACAATTTATAATAAGGACCTTGCACAGACTCGTTTTTCACCGGACTCTTCCTATAAAATATATGATGCACTGCAGGGTCTGGAGGCCGGGATCATCACACCCGGAAATTCGCAGATGGCATGGGATGGAAGCACGTACCCATTCGATTCCTGGATGGCAGACCAGAATCTGGATACTGCCATGCATAACTCAGTCAACTGGTATTTCCAGTCCATTGACAGCAGACTGGACAGAGCTTCCGTAAAAGAGTACCTCCACAGAATCGGTTATGGTAATGAACAGGTGTCTGGGGACCTTACCACCTACTGGCTGGAATCTGATCTAAAAATTTCGCCTTCTGAACAGGTGGCTCTTTTGAGAGACTTCTATTATAACAAATTCGGGTTCGCCCCGGAAAACATTGAGGCAGTGAAGAAAGCAATTCTCACTGCCTCCGGCCCTGAGGGCTCCCTGTATGGAAAGACAGGCACCGGGCAGATCGACGGGCAGGAAATCCGGGGCTGGTTCATTGGATTCATTGAGCGGTCCGAGAATCCGGTCTTCTTCGCCTGCTATATACAGGATGAGGAAGAAGCTACGGGAAGCAGGGCCTCCGATATCACATATTCTATACTGGAAGACATGAATATCTGGACCCCGGAGCCATAAAACTAATCATTGTTTCTGCTTCTTGTCAGGCTTCTTCCAAAACCCTTTCCACATCAGCCAATGCCGGCATTCCCGACTGGGCCCCGTATTTCTGTACGGAAAGCCCTGCTGCCGCATTGGCAAATCTCAGCGCCTCTTTCTCACTCATATTTTTAGATAGCCCCACGCAGAAGGCGCCATTTAAAGTATCCCCTGCCCCCGTTGTGTCCTTCACATCCACCTTCATGGCCGGAATGGTAATGATCCCCTCTTCTTTAAGGTTTACGCTGACCCCTTTTTCTCCCCGGGTCACGACCAGTTTTTCGGGGTAATGCATAAGAAGGTCATCCATGCTTTCTGCTTTTTCTCCCCAGATTACTCCTGCTTCATGCTCATTTGGTGTCATATAGGTGATCATATCCAGAAGCTCTCTGTCCAGTGTTCTTGCCGGCGCAGGGTTCCAGATGATCTTCTTATTGCATTTATGACACATACGGATCACATACTCTACCGTTTCTTCCGGTATCTCATTTTGTAGGACAATGATATCGGCTTTTAGTATACTTTCCCTGTTGGCCTCTGCATAAGCTATACTGACACAGTCATTAGCCCCTGCTATGATCACAATCGTGTTATCGCCCTCACCGACAGTTATGACAGCCTGTCCCGTTGGCACACCCTCCACAGTCTGTATTTTTTCTGTATTTACTCCACACGCTGACATATGGTCAATCAATTCTTTTCCAACCGCATCATTTCCTGTGCAGCCGTACATCGTAACACTGGCTCCAAGTTTTGCCATTGCAACTGCCTGGTTTGCCCCCTTGCCACCCGGCTGGTACTCTATCCCGCCGCCCGCGATTGTTTCTCCTTTCCGTGGAATCCTGTCCGCATGAACAATCATATCCATGTTCATACTTCCTACTACAGCTATTTCCATATTCTTCTCCTATCTTAATGCATTTGTAAGTTCTTCCCGGAACAAGATGCTGCCCGGCAGGTTCATCCGCTCTGCCACCTGTGCAATCTGTGGCTTTTTGATTCTGGACTCCTCCACAATCGCAGAATTCCAGAAAATCTCCTTGGCAGTTCCGTCCGCTATAATATTCTTGTGTGCCATTGCTACAATCCTCGGGAAATTTTTTGCGACAAAATCCATATCATGTGTAATGGCAATGACACCGGTCCCATCCCTTTTCAGTTCTTTGATAATATTCTCAAGAATCTCATTCCCCCGCTTATCCTGGCCAGCCGTCGGTTCATCCAGAATCAGGTATTTTGGCTGTGTCGCGATAATCGCTGCAATTGCTACAAACTTCCGGATTGCATAAGGAATATCCAGAGGGTTCATTTTCAGATAATGACTGATTCCTGTCATTTCAATCGCCCTGCTGCTTCTCTTTTTCACCTCTTCTTCTGAAAGCTTCATATAACGCGGCATATATTCTATCTCTGCAAGCGCCGTACTATTGAAGATCTGGTCATCTGGATTCTGGAAGACATATCCCACCGTTTTAGAAATCCACGCACAGCTTTTTTCCTTTGTATTCACGCCGTCAACCAGCACATCCCCCTTCGATGGCTTATTCAGACCGTTCATCAGCTTCACGGCTGTCGTTTTCCCCGCACCATTCTGCCCGACAATCGACAGAAGTTCTCCGTCCTTTATAACAAGATTCAGACCCTCATTTGCCACATATCCGTTCGGATAGGCAAAGGAAACATCCTTAAGTTCAATTGCCATCAGTCATACGCCCCCTTCCCCTGACAAGCCTGACCGCCTGTTCTACTGTAATCGGAATCTCCGGAAGCGGCATCCCTGCCCTGCCCATCTCATGCCCCCACACTGCTACCTGGGGAATCAAAGCACCATAATCCAGTAATTCCATTCTGGAGAGGATATCCTTCGTCTCACCTGAGCACACAATCTGTCCCTTCTCCATCACGATAATCTCGTCACAATACTCTGCAATCAGATCGATTTTATGTTCAACCAGAATGATTGTTTTTCCGGCCTGTTTCAGCTTTCTGATAATCTCAAACACGTTTTCCGTCCCCTGCGGGTCCAACTGGCTGGTTGGCTCATCAATGACAAGCATATCGTTATCCATCACTATGATGGATGCGAATGCAACTCTCTGCCGCTGGCCCCCGGAAAGCTCATTCGGGTTTTTTGTCATCAGATCCTCTATCCCCAGCAGTTCCAGCACATCCTCCACCTTCCGGATGATCTCATTTTTTTCAACTCCAAGATTCTCCAGTCCCATCGCCACTTCTTCGAAAACAGTACTTTTGATCCCGCTCATCTGATTAAACGGATTCTGAAAAACATAGCCAATCTTCACTGCCAGTTCTTCTACATTATGCTCCTTGATGTCTGTCCCGAAAACCTTCGCGCTGCCTTCCAGCTCACCATTATAAAAGTGGGGAATCAGCCCTCTGATCAGATTACACAATGTTGTTTTTCCTCCGCCGTTTTCACCGATCAGGCCATAAAATTTCCCTTCTTCAAACTGGAAATTGATTTCTTTCAGGGCATATTCATCCGTCAGAGGATACTTATAATTTACGTTCTTAAATTCTGCAACAACCATCTTCAATCCTCCTTATCCGAATACCTGATAAATCTTAAATACAACCAGAAGTACAAAACAAATATCTGTCAGAATCACGACAACCTTTTCTGGGAGCGGCACCGGCCGCAGTTCTCTTAAAAAGGTGTGTCCGCATTTCACGGAAAAAGCTCTCGCATCCATCGCAATTGATTTTTCTTCCGTACTTGAAATAGCTCCAAGGACAAGCGGTCCCAGAATCGGGAAAAATGCTTTAATTCTGTTAAGGACATTCCCTTCTGTCTCAATGCCGCGGGCTTTCTGGGATTCCATGATCAGGTCCGTGTTCTTTTTCAAGTCAATAATTGTCTGGAATGAGGCCAGCACAATATACGATATTTCATGCGAAACGCCCTTTTTTTCCAACGCATACATCAGGTCCCGCATCTCTGTCGTTACAAAGAACAAAACGATTGCACCGGAAAATCCAAGCAGGTAGGAAGCTGTGTTCAAACCGTTGATGAGCGCTTCCTTTGTAACAGGAAGCACCCCGAACAGTTCAAATAATACCGTCGTTCCGGACACGGAAAACTGACGGATGACCAGTGTGAAAAATCCAAAGATCAGTACAATCACACTGAATGGTTTCATAAACTGTTTTCCCCGTCCAACTGCAAACGCAAGTATACAGAATAGGATACACAGGCTGAATCCATATTTCCAGTTATTCAGCAGCATACTGGAAAATCCGAGTGCCAACAATATATTCAGTTTTGACAAAGGATTAAAATTGATAAACCAATTGTCAAACTTCTGATATTCCCGAAATGAATCAATAAAACTTTTCTCCACGCTTTTCACTCCTTATTTTTTGATATAAACATTTCCAAGACGCAGTTTCACAAGGAACCGGTTTGGCATACTCTTCAGGATAAAGAAGGTTGCCAGAATTGCCAGGAATTTATCCGCAACATCCATACAGATCGCTGCGACCATTTCTGCCAGGAATTTCGGCAGCCCGACTACAGAATGCAGCGGAATTGCAAAAAGCGCTGTTGTATCCGTTGCAAAGTTGAAACCAAACAGAATCCATGTAATGCAGGAGTTCATGACTCCCCCGATCAGTGCAAATAAGAATGCGGCCAGGATGGACTTCCATAAGGTACAGAATACTTTCCGCTTAGACAGGTATGCTGCCAGTACACCATAGATTGCACTGATGACCCCGTACCAGATATAAGTAGGATATGTAATCGAATTGATGGTATTAGAAATAACACCGACTACTGCGCCGGGCAGTCCCCCACAGAGGGCACCCACCACGATGGTTCCTATCGCGTCCAGATACACCGGCAGTTTCAGGAGCATCGCGATTTGTGCTCCGATAAAGTTAAGTGCCACGCCGATAGGGATCAGAAATACTGATAATTTGTCCATTTTTTTCATATTGATTTTCTCCTTTTCCTTTTATCTTGTCAGCTTCTCAACCAGGTCCTCCAGAAGATTATCCCGGTTGATATAATATACATACTTATAAAAGTGGCCGTCTTTCCTGACTGAATACCGGTTGTCATATTCCGGAACCGGGGCATATTCGATCCGGTCATTCATCAGGTCTTTCCCAATCAGCCAGCCGACTGCCGTCACATCCCATATCGGCCTGCTCCAGGTTTTCCCTGCACCGCATGAGACAGCCTCTTGTTCCGTAAAATCTGCCAGATAATCACAAAGTGGATTTTTCCCCCGCAAATGAGTTTCCAGTTCCGGCCCGCTGACGGTAAATGCAGAAACCACACCCATACACGGAAGCTGTACGAGAGGGACCCCGCATCCGAATACAATCCTTGCACCTGCAATGTCCTGATACAAATTATATTCCCTGTTATTGGGCCAGTCATGGGCATTTCCGCCCAGCCAGACAAGAACGATCCGATTGATAATCTCCGGGTTCATCAGAATTGCAGATGCAACATTTGTTATGGCTGCAATCGCTACCACATACAAGGGATGCTCTTCGGAATAGTTCATGGCACGCCTGGCGAGATCTCTGGCTGCGTCTGAAACCACGGGTGTATGTTCATCCTGCAGGTAGTCTTCTGAACCTTTATAAACACTCCCGTACATATCCTCCCGTCCCATCAGTTCCAGCACATGTCTGATTTCCTCATAGCTCTTTTCCATGCCATCCTTCGGCCCGTCTGACTTACAGTTTGTAAATGGTGCTGCGTAGATAGCTTTTACCCGGACCGATTCTTCAGATTTCAGCATATATGCCAGTGCATACTGGTCATCTATTTCATTGTAAGTATCCGTATCAAGCACAGCATCCACGATCTCACCGGGTTTTTCCAGCCGTTTCAGAATCCGGATATTGCGCTCACTCTGAAACACTCCGCCCTCAGATAGTCCTGCAAACTCCTCCCATTCCTTCTTCAATTCTTCATTTACCATTTAACCTGCCTCCCTTTCATCCTTTTTCAAATATTTTGTATAAATCTCTTCTTCATAGATGTCCACCGCTTTTCTGTCCGGCAGTGCAGGCTGGACTCCATATCTGGTCACACTCAGGCCGGATGCATAGATCGCGAATCCTATAGACTGTATGATGTTCTTGCCCTCGCTGAGATAAACCGCCAAAGCACTTATGAAGGAATCTGCACCCCCTGTCGTATCTACCGGTTCGAACCCTGTCCCTTCAAAATACATGGACGTCCCTGCATTCCTGAAATAACAGCCCCTTGCCCCAAGCGTAACGATTACATTGCCGATTCCCTTTTCAAGCAGCATCTCGGCCTTTTCCTCCAGACTGTTTCCGTTTGGCATAAATATATTTAATTCATGCTCATTCGGTACAAAATAATCAACATACAGGAGAAGTTCCTCTTTAATCTTTTCAACTGCTGATGGTTTCAGTATCACCTCTGTTTTATTTCTCTTGCAGAATTTCATGGTATATTCTGCGATGTCTCCCGGAATTTCCAGAGACAGCAGACAGTATTTTGCACTCTCAAACAGATATTTGAAACGGTTGATGTGGGAAATGCTTAAATTCCGGTTCGCCCCCGGATATACCACAATCGTACTTTCCCCGGACCGCTCTACATTAATGTATGCTTTACCGCTTGGCATTGCGTTATCGAAAAGTACGCCGTCCATGTGCACATGATTCTCCGTCAGGCTCGTATAAAGCTGTTTGCCGTCCATATCATTTCCGAGACATCCGATCATGTAGACCTGACCTCCCAGCTTGCCGACGCCGACAGCCTGGTTCCCGCCTTTCCCGCCTGGATATACATAGACCCTCTCGGCAATCTGTGTTTCCCCATTGACAGGAATTCTGGATACCTCAATCGTCACATCCATATTCATACTGCCTACCACAATGATTTTTTCCCCCTGCTTTGTCTGGGCCGGTTCTGCAATACTTCCCCGCTCTGTAACCGATGGCGGATATCTCCTCATAACCTCAATTTGTTTCTCATTCTGAATCATTTCAGTCAGGTATTCCACCGCATCTCTAGCCATGTTTTCAGCAGGAAGCTTCACTGTGGTTATTCCATTTCCCAGCATCTCCATCAGCCTGTCGTCACCGATTGCAATTACAGAAAGCTCGTCCGGAATCACCGTACGGCTTCTCTCCAGCACCTTGCAGACACAATAGGCAATCTCCTGTGACCCGCAGACAACCGCTGTCACGTTCTCGCTCATGCACTGGCTGACCCCATATTTTTCAATCTCTTTAACTGTTTCTCCTTCATATATCCATACCGGCTGTACCGGGAAATTGTTATCCTGCATTGCCTGTTTATATCCATTCAGAATACTTCTTTCGTTTTTGTAAATAATACATGCGATTTTTTGATGCCCTGCCCTGATAAGACGTTCAGCCGCAAGCTTTCCCGCTTCCGAAAGCCGGTAATAGAAAGTTGCCTTCTGCCGTTCATCAAACTCCTTTGTACAGGACAGGTAGACCGATGCATTTTCAAATTTTGTGCCCGTGATCAGCTGCTCTGAATCAAGCAGAATGCCTGCAATCTTTCTGCGCGCCATCTCATCGACACCCTGTTTCATTTCCTTTATCCCGTCCACATAGCTGACAGCCAGATTAAACCCTGCCTCCCGGGCCGCTTTCTCAGCGCTCATCACAAGTGCTTCCCGCTCTCTGTTATCCTTTCTTACCAGAAAACCAAGTAAATGATTCTTCAGACCTTCTTTTTCCCGGTATTTCAAATACGGAACATAATTCTCTTCCTCTATTACCTTCAGGACCTTCCTCTTAGTCTCCTCACTGATATCCTTATCTTTGCCATTCATTACTTTTGAAACTGTCGATGCAGATACGCCGGCAAGTTTCGCAATATCATTTATATTCATCTTTACCTCCTTTCGTTTATTTTGTTATTCAACAAGTTTAGTAAATTATTTTTGTTGTTTGAATCTTATCATTTTATGAATTTTAAATCAATATTTCTATTGAACGAAAGTATTTTCCGACACATTCAACAAAACCACTGGTTTCCGAAACATTTTTCGCTCCGTAGTTTCTGGTAAAATTGCCGATGAAAAAATTCAAATATTTTTACAGGAAAAAGAACGCACAAAAAAGGATGAAAGCTTATATTCTCATTTCAGCTTTCATCCTATTTAGTGGCCTCTTCCGCCTCTTTATTTTTTCTTTATCGTGAAATCCCCGCTCACTGAATCAAGGTTAAAAGATGCCCCGCCATCTTTATATGTTCCCCGTTCATCCGCATGTGTCACTCCAAAGTCACAGTTAAATGACCCGCTTACGGTATCCAGATGGTAAGTAAACCCGTCATTCTCAGGTATCGCCAGTATAAAATCCCCGCTTACACTGTCCGTTTTGATTTTATCCGGACATGTACTTGATTCTATCTCTACATCACCAGATACTGTATCGGATTCTACCTTCCGGCAGCTGCCCTTTACATTTACACTTCCGCTCGTGGTATTTGTGTTCAGCTTATCCTCCACTGTCACGTCAAGTCCTGTCAGGCAGCCGCTGGTGCTGTCCATCTCCAGTTTTGCTGTTTTGCACTTTTCCAGTTCGAAATCGCCGGAAGTTGAATTCAGATTAAACCTGTCTGCCGTAATCCCTTTGATGCGTGTGTTTGAGGAAATGGTATCTATTCCCACATACCCCAGCCTTTTCCCTGTTTCCTCTGGGATCTTTACTGTCAGTTCTTTACTCAGGCTCTTTCCCATTGACAGCATTTTTTTCTGTGCCTTCTGGTATTGTATCTTCAGCCTTCCATTTTTGTTGTAATAGTGAAGCTGCTCATTTTCCTTCAAATCTCTTGAAGCCTTCTCATAAAACTGAACCGTATCACCATCATATACTTCAACCCTGACACTTCCACTCATCCAGTTAATATCCAGATCGTTTATCTCGCTTCCGTCTATTTTTCCGGCCCCTGCCTGATATTTTCCGGAATCCGGATAATAATACCCGCTGCTGAATCCGATGTTGAACCAATGGAAATTACCTGTCAAACCGAGTACCAGTATGATGACCAGCGCTGCTGCCGCAACAGACCAGGCTATAATCCGAATGATTGCTGATTGTCTTCTATCCATGTCCCCACCCTACCTTTTTAATTCAAATACAGCCTTCAGAATTCCTTCAACTGCAACACCAATCAGGAAAATCACCCATGTGATGTGCCATGCCATCGTCCAGAAACTAATCAGTATATAAATCACAACGATCAGTGCCCACAATGCACTGCTGATCGCCCTGAATGCCCTTCTGGCGGAATCGGTCTGCTGCTGCCACTCTCTGAATTCATCTACAATAGAGTCATCGGCGCGGTGATAATATGGCTTTGTCAAGTTATTATAAATAAGGATTGCTGTTGCCACACCAATCATGCTAAACATCAGTGCCGGGGCAATGCTGTCCTCATAAGCGCTTCCTGACATCAATATCGGAGGTAACAGACACATAATGTACAATGCAACTGCCACGGAAATCCGAAGTGCTGACTTCCTCCTCCATTTGTCCATCTTTTCGTCATATACAGGCTGCATATCCGTATTCTCATTCTGGAGCCCCGCAAGCAGTTCATCCATATCTCCGATAGTTGCAACTGCAATGTTATAGGCAGCCTCCTCCGTCTTTCCTTCTTTTAGCAGATCATGGTATTTGTCGACCAGATTCTGCAGAATCTCTTCCTTTAACTCCACTGTCTTTCTCGTTGGCTTCACATCCCTGAACAGGTGGTCCATATATGCCCTCAGTTTATCTTCCATCTTGCCTCTCCTCTCCACTTTTGATCAGAATATCTATCAGCTCTTTGGCTTCGTCCCATTCTTTCTTCATCTGATCATATGCCTGACGCCCTTCCGGGGTGATTGTATAATAGCGTCTCCTTGCCCCTGTATTCTCGTTTCCCCAATAGGAACAGATATACCCTGCCCCCTCCAGCCTCCGAAAGGCGGTATACAGTGTTGCTTCCTTTAATTCATAATTATTATTTGTCTTCACCTGAATATCCTTGTTAATCTTATAGCCATAGCTGTCCTCCCTTGTCAGGTGTGCCAGGATGATAGTATCTGTATGCCCGCGGATTAAATCTGAAGCGATTGACATATACATACCTCCTTTCTTATACTTACATTTAAACATATGATACCTCGCCTGTCAAGGTATATATTTGAATAAACCAATCCATATGAACAAAGCGGTAATAAAAATACTGCCCATGAATTCTCAGCTTCATGGGCAGTATCTTTATTTCTTAATTTCTTTCTCGGCAGATAATGCCTGCCTTGTCTCATGGATATTCCTGATATATTGCTCCTGGTTCTTTAGTGCAATTGCAGTTACAACTACATCTATGATGGCAAGCATGGCAACGCGGGAACTTGAAGGTTCCTGCTTGTAAGAGGTTTCTCTCGCCCTCACCTCAAAGACCAGATCCGCCATTTTCCCCAAAAGGGATTCTTTGAACGAGGTAATCAATACTGTCTTGGTTTTATTTTTCTTCGCAATATTTATTACTTCCGCAAAATGCTTTGTAGTCCCTGAATTTGAAAAGATGATAATTAGGTCTTTCTTTCCAAGCAGCGCCGCACGCATTAGCTGAATATGGGAATCTATACACACCCAGGTATTGATGCCCGTCCTTAAAAACTTATTTTCTCCATCGATGGCAACTGTACCTGATCCACCCAGTCCGTAGAACTCTACTTTTCCGCCCCTGCACAAAAGCTGGAGCAGTTCTTCCATATTCTTATAGTTTATATAAGTAAATGTCTGCTGCAATGCAAGAATATGGGAGTTAACAACCTTCTGCGAGATTTCCTGCAGTGAATCGGACTCCAAAATCTCTTCATGTATAATCTTTAATGTTTCATTTGTATAATTGCTTCCCTGTGCCAGAGCAATTTTGAAGTCCTGATAGCCGTCGAAATCAAGCTTTCGGCAAAAACGTACAACTGTCGGTTCTGAAACATTGACCTGCTTTGCAAGGCTCGCAATTGACAGACGCATCGTCTCATCTGAATTTTCCAGAACGTATCCTGCCACTTTCTGTTCTGCCTTGCTTAACATATCAAACAACTCCTGAATACGCAGTAATACTTCATTTTTTGAATGTAAGATCATAAGTGAATCCTCCCCAAAGTCATCCTGTTTTCCGGGATTACACAATTATCTTACCACAGGAAACTGTCAAGTACAATTAATTTCAGACATTCAGCATGTGTTCGGGATTCTTCTCAATCAAAACTTCAACCAGATGTTCTGATACGATTCTGGTAACATTCTTCATTGTTTCTATGGTAGAAGCCCCTATATGAGGAGTCATTGTTATGTCTAGTTCCCGAAGCGGAGATTCTAAATCCAGAGGCTCCTCTGCAAAAGCATCCAGTGCCGCCCCGCGAATCCTTTTTTCCCTAAGCGCCTCAATCAGCGCATCTGTCTCTATAAGGCCCCCTCTGGCGGTATTGACTATAATGACCTCTTTTTTCATCTGTCTTAAACTTGTTTCATTGATTATGCCCTGTGTACTTTCCAACAAGGGCAGGTTAAGGCTGACAAAATCACTTTCCCTGTAAATCTGATTAACGTCATCTACCAATTCCACCTGAAACGCCTTACACCACTTCAGATCAGGAGCTGCATCATAGGCCAGCACACGCATCCGGAATCCTTGCAACAGCTCTACAAACCGCCTTCCAATAGCTCCCAGTCCAAGCACTCCGATCGTTTTCCCGGAAATCTCCACCCCTACCTCTCTTTCCCATCTCCCCTGATCAATCAGGCGGGAATGTTTTACAACTTTCCTTGCCTCGCACAGCAAAATCCCCAGATTCAGTTCTGCAACTGCCTGCGCATTGGCTCCCGGGCAGTTTCCCACATAGATATGCCGCTTTGATGCCTCCGCAACATCGATATGATCCACCCCGGTACCGTTCATATGTATGACTTTCAGCTTCTTTCCTGCCTCCAGAACCGTTTTATCAATCCTGTCTATTCCGCAGACCAGTGCATCATAATCTGGAACTGCCTCTGCTATTTGTTCACTTGACATATTGCTCACAGATGCTCTTTCAATTTCAATTCCTTTCTCCTTAAGTTCCTCAATAATTTCAGGATTATATCTTGCAAATGATTTTGAAGTTACTAACACTTTATACATATTTACCTCCTGGCTCTGCCAGGCATTAAACTTTCTATAATTCAATGTTATACATTGCATTTCTGAGTCTTATGTATTTCACATATTTTTTCTGATATGAAATATGTTTGTCAATATCCGGCTGATATACAAAGTCCACAGCCAGTTCTTTTTCAAATGACAGTTCCTTTAGTACACCAATCCCATAGAGGGCAAAGATAGCCGCACCCATAATAGAACCTTCCGCCATATTGAGCGTAATAATCTTTTTCCCCAGTATATCTGCAAGCATCTGGCACATCGTTTTTGTTCTGGAAAGACCACCGGTAAGAATCAAGTCCGGGCATATTTTCACCTGTTCATGAATAATATTTACAAGCGAAAACAGATCAAACCCAATACTTTCCAGATATGACTTTACAATATCTACAAGAGTGTGCTCATGAGTCAGCCCGTAAATCGTAGCCTTCACCTTATCATCCCAGTAGGGACTTCTGCACTTAATCAGATAGGGCAGGAATAAAAGATCATCGCAGGCCGGGGGAAGTTTATACAGCTTTTTGTCTACCACATCAAAAATCTCATCAAAGCTCTTTGCATACGCAAATTCTGCAATATTCCGGATCATCCACTGATATCCATTTCCCACATTACTTAAGATCCCACCATATACCCACATATGATCTGTCACGGCATAAGTCCACATCCGTTGCTCACTGTCCACCACCGGGACAGATGTCAGAACCCTTGCAGCTCCGGAGGTACCCAAGTCAATATTGATGACTCCTTCTTTTGAAGCTCCGCTCCCCAGATTTGCAAGTGGCCCGTCTCCTCCGCCCGGTACAACTTTTATTCCTGATGGAAGCCCCAGCTCTTCTCTCAATTCCTGATTTCTGAACTCAAATACTGCTGCACCTGAAACAGGGCAGGATAACTGCTCCTCTGAAATTCCGATCATACTCAGGGCACGGCTGTCCCATTCCAACTGATGAATATTGAACAGCCCGCTTCCTGATGCCATCGAGTAATCTACAACATACTCACCAATTATTTTTTCCATAATGTACTCTTTAATCGAAATGTATTTATAAGCCTTCGCTGCAATCTCCTGTTCATTCTCCCTGAGCCACATAATCTTGGATAAAGGATACATAGAGTTCAAAGGACAGCCGGTTGCCTCATAGAGATAACTTTTTCCATAGATCATAGAAAGTCTTTCTGCCTGTTCGTCACTTCTGGAATCCGACCAGAGAATCATATGATACAGTGGATGTCCGTTTATATCGACTGGAAAAATATTATACATCTGACTGCTGAATGACATCGCTTTAATACTCTGTCTGTCAACTCCGGCATTCTCAACGCAGGCCCTGACTGTATCTTTGAAATACTTCTCAATTTCACCCGGAGACTGTTCCTGCATATACTTACTCACGAGAATGACATCGTATCTGGTCTGCTCTCTATGCAGGATATTTCCTTCTTCGTCGATAATCATGGCTCTCACACTTGATGTTCCGATATCCAACGCAAGGACATTTGTACTCATATATTTTTTACCTCTCTTCCTGACCGGATTCTTTTATGGTTACCTAACTCTGGCGTGCTGCTCTGATATTGGCCGAAAACCGCCTCGCAAGATCAGTAATTGCCCCATAATCACCTGTCTTTGCTCCTGCAGTCAGGCTTCCGCCTGCGCCAACAGCAACACAGCCTGCCTTAATCCATGTTTCTACGTTATCAACATCCACACCGCCCGACGGCATCATTTCAGCCTGTGGCATGGGACCTTTGACGGCTTTCACAAAATCAACTTTTAAGACATTGCCCGGAAAGATTTTTACGATGTCCACACCATATTTTAACGCTTCAGAAATCTCTTTCAGGGTCATACACCCCGGCATATAGGGAATTTTATATAAATTGCAGAGCATCGCAGTTTCTCTGTCAAAACTGGAGCTTACGATATATTGGGCTCCGCTTAATATTGCAATTCTTGCCGTAGGTGCATCTAAAACGGTTCCTGCACCGATTAGAATTTCTTCCGGTTTATATGTTTTTGCCAGTTCTTCAATGATGCGATGTGCTCCCGGCACTGTAAATGTAATCTCTACTGAGGCGCAGCCTCCCGCGATGCAGGCTTCTGTAATCTTCTTTGCCTCATCCGCGTGTTCCGCACGCACGACCGCAACTAATCCATTTTCTTTTATTTTTTTTAATATTTCTTCTTTTTTCATTTTCATTCTCCTATATCTTTCATAAATTTACAATAGTTTTCTTGAAAGGGCACATATTTTAAAGTAAAAAGAATACCTTACCTCATCCAGACTGCTTTTACTGATAAAGCAGATTTGGCAGGAATGTTATAATCTGTGGGACGAATACTGCAATCAAAATAACCGCAAATGTGACAATTGTATAGGGGATGAGTTCTTTACTCACCTCGCTAAATGTCTTCTTGGTCATTCCGCACGCCGTGAAAATCAGTGTCCCGACTGGTGGTGTAATAAGCCCTGTTGTCAGAATTGCAAGGAAAATCACTCCAAAATACACCGGATCAATTCCATACTGAGTCACCGGAGCAATAAAAATCGGTGCAAGTATCAAGATTGCAGGTGTCAGGTCCATGATCATCCCGACAATAACCAACAGTATAAATACGATCAACATGAACACCATTTGAGAATCCGCAAATTTTAATAAATAGTCAGCAACCTGCTGTGGTACACGGTTATATGTCAGTACCCAGGCAACTGCTGACGCACTTCCTACGATTGCCATAACAGTTCCTGTAGACTTCATGGATCTTTCAAAGATTTGTGTGATGCCTTCAAGCTTCAGTTCTTTATATACAAACTTTGAAATAATAAACGCATAAACTACAGTAAAGGCTGCTGCTTCCGTTGCAGTAAAGATTCCTGCTACGATTGTCACCATGATAAATATCGGAAGCATAATTGCCCAGATGACGCCTTTTGATTCATTTTCTTCCACATCAATAACATTTCCCATATTTTTTACTGCACTTTTGGGAACATAGTATCCGCGCTTTTTCCCAATAATATAACTCAGGACCACATGGCCGGCAGTAATCAGAAGACCCAGTATCATCCCCCCTACGAAAAGGCTCGGTATTGCGGCTCCGGTAATAGAGCCATAAAGGATAACCGGTATGCTGGGCGGAATGATGGGCCCTACAACACCGCCTGCTGCCACCACTGCCCCACTGTATGCAGATCCATATTTTTGTTTCTGCATGGCCGGAATCATAATTGCACCGATAGCCGCTGCCGTAGCGATGGCAGAACCGTTAATCGCTGCAAATATCATGGCGCTGACACCTGCAACCATTGCAAGCCCTCCGGGAATATTTCCCAGCTTTTTTGAAACTGCAGCAATAATTCGTTTTGTCATCCCGCCTGAGTTCATAATCTCGCCTGCCAGAATAAAAAAGAAAATAGCCGTCAGAGAATAGTTATCCATTGATTTAATAAACTGATGTGCAAATACCAGTACCTGTACATCACTGAAATACAGCAGTATAATTGCAGATAGAGACAGTGACAATACGATTGGTACACCAATCACAAAAAATACTGCAAAAATGCCCAAATATAATAACAGTGTACTCATATCTTTTTACTCCTCCTGCCTGTCCTTTTCCTGTTTACGCAATGTCTTAACGATTCCCCAAATTCCAATAAATATCCAGACTACACCTGCAATTACTCCCGGTATATAAAACATGGCTCCCGGCAGTTTTGTGGCAGGCAGCGGAATCTTTCCGATTACAGAGATAATTCCGGCACCATATACCATCAAATTCCAGCCTATGATAATCAGTACAGCATACGCAGCCACTGCACAGACTTTTCTGGTCGTTTTGTTCCTGTTAGAAACAACATCAAACCCGATATGACCGCCCGTTATAAACAGATCAGTGATTCCAATAAACATTGCCCATGCAAAAAGAAGGCGTATGACTTCTTCTGCCCAGAGAAATGTATCCCCTAGTATGTACCGTCCCAATGCATTTATGAACATAATCAGTGTCATGGAGAGACCCAAAATCATTAACATTATATTTTCAACCTTTTTTACCTGATTTTTCACTTTTTAACCCTGCTTCCCTTTCCCGGATCTGCCGCTGTGGCTCACGCTCCTGAAGCGGCTGCTCCCCGTTTTATTTTTGTGCTTCTTCAATTACTCTGTCCATAAATTCCTTTCCAATTACCGATTCAAATTTCACATATGTGCTTTGGGCGGCCTCCTGAAAGGCCATCTTTTCTTCATCTGTAAGTATATAAATATCAGATTTCTGAGCGATCTCATCAATATATTCCTGCTCCTGTGTGCGCCCCGCTTCTCTCTCATAAATCCGGACATCATATGCGGCTTTCGTTACAATTTCCTGCAGTTCCTCCGGCAGATCCTCAAGAAGCGCCTTACTGTACAAGACCGGGACAGGCGAATATACATGATCTGATATCGTTGTATATGGCTGGACCTCATAGAACTTATTCGTTGCAATAATTGAAAGTGGATTTTCCTGTCCATCAATAATATTCGACTGAAGTGAAGTGTATATTTCACCAAATCCAAGTGGGGTTGGTGCGGCTCCAAGCTTCTGGAAGAAATCAATATGCACATCATTCTGCATGGTCCTCAGTTTGATTCCTTTCAAATCCTCAGGTTTTACAATTTTTCGTTTATTGTTCGTCAATTCGCGGAACCCATTTTCCCACCAGGAAAGTCCTACTATACCGATATCCTCCATGCTAGAGAGCATCTCGGTTCCGATTTCACCATCCAACACCCTGTCCGCCTGATCAGTATTCAGGAAAAGGAACGGCAGGTCAAATGCAAGATATGAAGATTCAAAAAGTCCAAGCGGGCCAGTCGTTGTCGGACACATATCCAGTGCTCCGATCTGTAACAGCTCTATCATTTCTTTTTCCGAGCCAAGCTGTGAGGAAGGAAAAAGCTGTACATCTACATCATATCCCATCTTCCCTGCTTCCTTTTCCACCCTTTTTTCAAATTCCTTTGATGCCAGATCAATTGGATGGCCGGGGTTAGTTCCATATCCTACTTTGATTGAATAGGATTTTCCCTTTACTGACACTCCACATCCTGAGAGCATACTAATCGCCAGAGAAGCTGATAACAAACACACAATCCATCTTTTCATTCTTATCTCTCCCATTTTTTGATAAATTCCGCAGAACTATATGCGTTTTCAAATGCTTCTTTCTCCTTTTCGTTCAAGTCTCTGACCGGGAGACGGAAACCACCGAATTTAAGTCCTCTCTTCTCAATTGCATATTTATAACCAGATGCATATGGCCCGATTTTAAAGATACTTCTCATCTGGTTAATTTCTTTTTGGATTTCACATGCGTGATCCTTGTCTCCCGCATTGTATGCGTTCCACAGAGCAACGAAAATTTCGGGATGAGAATTAGCAATCGCTGTCACGATTCCTTTTGCACCTGCACACAGGGAAAGGTAAAATAGTCCATCTGATCCGCTGATGGCGATTGCCTCTTCTGGAAGCTCATTTATGTAATCCTGAAACAAGACCATATCCTTACTGCTGTCTTTTACACCAACAATGTTCTCACAAGTCTGTACCAGTCTCTTGTATAACTTCACTGACAACTTATTATTTGCCCTGTCCGGATTGTTATAAATGAAGATTGGCATCTGAGGAACTGCACTGGCAATGGCTGAAAAATTTTGATACAGGTTTTCTTCATCATAAGGATAGAACCACGGAGTGATAAGTGCCATTGCATGAACACCTTTCTCATAACAGTATCTGGCAAATGCTATGCTCTCAGCTGTATTTACACAGGTACCCTGTACGATGATATCTACACGGTCCTTTACCTGATCCACCAGAACATCAATGATATGCTTTTTCTCCTCCAGAGGAATGTTGATTCCCTCCCCCATCGTTCCTATCGGAAACAATCCGTGGATACCACGTTCGATCATAAATTCAATATGTTCCCGGTAAGCAGTCTCATCTAACACGCCTTCCTCAGTAAACGGTGTTAAATTTGCAACAATGATTCCTTCAAATTTTCTGACTAATGTAATCATATTTCTCTACCTCACTTTTTAAAATGTAATTTAACTACATTTGAATATTATCATGTTAGTAGTAATTTTACAATATATTTTTTATTAATTTATGTATTAATACTACTTTTCGTCAAAATTCACAATTTAGTAACGGTAGATTTGTTAAGAAATCATAGTTGATTTTCTAAATCTATACTATAAAATAATCACGACACACAATCATATCCTTCCTCCACGTAACATTCTATTTCTAGGCTAATATACTAAAAAGAAAAAGAAAGAAGTATTTCTATGAAATTTTGTTGTCCAAATCCGCCCGAACCTCCCTGTGGGGAAGATGATGGACGCCGCTTTTTCGCCCAGTTTGCGGTCCAGTCCAGCCCGCCTTCGGGTTCTGAACTCCCTATGCTGGTTTATTTTCAGGAAGGGGATCAGATTCGTCTGGAACAGGACAGCCAGATCATCCTCCCTCCCGGCTATCTCTACCTGATAAACTACCTATTCCTGGCCATACCGGAAGCCGATGGATATATGCAGATCATTCCTAAGATTAATAACTCCCTCCGCCTGCTTTACGCCTCCTATGCGCCGGCCGGAAGCGTGGGCCGAAATGCTACGGCTTCGGGAAGCTTTACTACCAATGAGGCTCTTACACAGGAAGCAATGCTCTCTTTCCATCTGACGTATCCGCCTACAGTCAGAAATATCGATATTACGGGAGCTATATCCGTTACTCCGGTCATTAAAATGTAAAGTCACTGTACCACTCCTTTTTATTGATAATCTGACTAGCTCATTATAAAAGCAGCCGGATTTACACTAAATTCGTAAATCCGGCTGCTCTCATAACCGTCTGAAAAGCGAATATTCAATTGTTACCGGCCCGGGTTCATGCAAAGTGATTTTATATCTGTATACTCCATTCCAAGGCTCAGCGCCACATTTTGATATGTCACCTTCCCCTGATAAGTATTCACAGCAGAATAAATCACTTCATTCTCCCTGCATGCCTCTTCCAGCCCATTCTTAGCAATCTCCAGCCCATAACGCAGGGTGGCGTTGGTCAGTGCGATGGTTGAAGTTCTCGGCACCGCTCCCGGCATGTTTCCGACACAATAGTGAACAACACCGTCCACTGTATAAATCGGGTCATTGTGGTAAGTCATCTTTGTCGTCTCGCAGCATCCGCCCTGGTCTACTGCCACATCTACAATCACGGCACCTTTTTTCATCTGCTGAAGGTATTTCTTCTTAATGACCTTTGGGGCAGCTTTTCCGGGGATCAGTACACATCCGATTACGAGGTCCGCATTTCTCAATGCTTTTTCTATATTTCTATCATTGGAAACCAGTGTCTGGATTCTGGCACCGAAAATATCATCCAAATATTGCAGTCTCTGGGTATTCACGTCCATGATGGTAACATTTGCCCCCATACCGGCTGCAATCTTACACGCGTTTGTTCCAACGGATCCTCCGCCTATAATGACAATATCTGCCTTTTGAGTCCCTGGGACCCCTGCCAGAAGCACCCCCTCCCCTCCATACATTTTTTCCAGATACTTAGCCCCTTCCTGTACGCTCAGTCGTCCTGCAATCTGGCTCATAGGCGCTAAGAGCGGCAGGCTTTTGTCCCTTTCCATGAGTGTTTCATAAGCCACCCCTTTTACTCCTGATTCCAGCAGTGCTTCCGTCAATGGTTTATCCGCCGCAAGATGGAGGTATGTGTAGAGGATCAATCCTTCATGGAACAGTGGATATTCTTCCGGAAGTGGCTCTTTTACCTTCACCATCATTTCAGAAATATCCCAGACCTCTTTTGCCGTACCCACAATTCTTGCCCCAGCCTCTTCATATTCCGAATCTGGAAAACCCGATCCCACGCCCAGTCCGGATTCTACATATACCTCGTGTCCGGCATTGACGTAACTTCCTGCATTATCCGGTGTCATTCCTACACGGTATTCCTGTTTCTTGATTTCCTTCACACAACCGATTCTCATAGCACTTTCCGCCTTTCTCATAGAGATTCCGTTACTGATTTTTCTGTTTCTATTTTTATTATACAAAATCTTTTTGGGGAAAGCTATGCTTATCTGGATATATGGTGTTATAATATTATGATGTTGGGGTCAAAAGGTATTCTGACCCCTGATGCCTACGGATTTCTCCGCACTTCGTGCTCCCGAAATCCTAAAAACATTCGAAATCCGCCCTAATCGGGCTACTTTCTCATGTTTTACGGGTCCCAAAGTCATCCAATTGCATGCGAGCATGCATTGTATGACTTTTTGACCCTGGCATCATATTATTCGTCAATATTTATTATTTAGGGGGATTTACTACAGTGAGAAAAAATGTTGATTTACTGAACGGGCCGATCGCCGGCTCACTTGCCCGGCTCGCGCTCCCGATTATGGGGACTTCGCTGATCCAGATGGCTTATAACCTGACGGACATGCTCTGGATCGGGCGCCTGGGAAGCAATGCCGTTGCCGCAGTGGGGGCTGCCGGCATGTATATATGGCTTTCGGCCGGTTTTACTATGCTTGCCCGCATGGGGGGCAGGTCCTGACCGCCCAGTCGCTGGGTGCGGGTAAGAATGAAGAGGCTGTACGCTATGCATCTGCCGCGCTTTGGATGGGCCTTATTCTGGGGCTTCTGTACGGTGCCGTTTCTATTGTTTTTCATGTGCCGCTTGTCGCCTTCTTCCGGCTGAACAGCCCGGAGGTCATCCGCAATGCACAATGGTATCTGATCATTACATGTGGAGCCATTGTTTTTAACTTTATCAACCAGATCCTGACCGGACTGCTGACTGCGATGGGCAACAGTATCACCACATTTTGGTCTACAACGACAGGGCTCCTCATTAATCTGGTTCTGGATCCAATCCTGATCTTTGGCCCTGGCCCGCTTCCTGTACTGGGTGTAAAGGGAGCCGCCATTGCAACGGTATTCGCACAGGTTATTGTATTTGTGATCTATATCATGCGGATTCGAAAAGACCCTGTCATTTTTTCAAAGGTTAAGATTTTCCACCGGCCTGATTTCCGTTATATCAAAGAGATTCTGCTGATCGGTCTGCCTGCTGCCGTACAGAATATTTTCTTCACAGCCATCTCGATGATCATAGCAAGACTGATCGCGGGATGGGGCGATGCAGCCGTGGCAGTACAGAAGGTCGGCAGCCAGATCGAATCTATCTCATGGATGACCGCGGAAGGGTTCGGAAGTTCGGTCAATGCATTCACGGCCCAGAATTACGGGGCCGGAAAAAATGAAAGAGTCCGGAAAGGCTATTTTACGGCACTAAGGATTATGGGAATCTGGGGTGTATTCACCACACTTGCACTGCTGCTCTTCCCTGAATTTTTGTTCCGCCTCTTCATATCAGAGCCGGATGTCATACCGATGGGCGTCGATTACCTCCGTATCCTTGCACTGTCCCAGCTTTTCATGTGTACAGAGGCTGCCTCTGCAGGAACCTTTCAGGGACTCGGCAAATCCATGCCGCCTTCCCTCACCGGGATCACGTTCAATCTGCTGCGTATCCCCCTGGCAGTCTTGCTCTCTGCAACTGTGTTGAAACTGAACGGAATCTGGTGGAGTATTACCATATCCAGTATTATAAAAGGTATCATACTTCCTGTCTGGCTGATGTTGTTCATGCACCGGCTCTGGAAGAATAAGAAATCCTGACATACAAAAATACCGCAAAATGAAAATGAACTTCATTCTGCGGTATTTTTTTAATCGGTCTCTCTGAGTCCCAGTATCCCTTCTACAAGAGTTCTCACATCGTCAAGAATATAATCAAACGCGCCCGCCTGGCACATGTTAATCAGCACCATGCCGATCGGAACGGCAAGGATCATTCCCAGTACACTGCTTACTTTATAGCCGATATAAAGCAGAAGCAGCGTTACAAGAGGGTTCATCCCCATGCTGTCCCCGACCAGTTTCGGCTGCAGAAGCTGGCGCACGAGCTGGGTCACTGCATAGATGACAAGGAGCATTACCGTTGTCTTATAATCCCCTGTCAGGACCTTATAAAGCGCCCAGGGAATCATGGCCGTCCCTGTCCCGAAAAACGGGAGAAAGTCAAGAAATGCAATCAAAAATGCCACCAGCACGGAATAATGGACACCGAGAACCGCAAAACCTGCAAAAAGTATCAGGAACACAACTCCCATGATTTTGAACTGCGCCTTGAAGTATCCCCCCACCGCAAATTTCAGATTGTCCATGACCAGACTCATCCTCTTTTCAACAGACGGAGGCGATACCTTCTTCAGCCAGCTTATGACTTCCTCTCTCTGTACAGTAAAGAAATATGCCGACATAATGGCCACAATAAAAGAAATCAGCCAGGAAGGAAGGCTCTTGGCAAAATTACCCGCCGCAGTCACTGTCGGCTGGCTGATTTTTGATACCAGGTTTCCCATATATTCATCCAGATTCAGCACAACTGTGTTCCAGCCGTTCTGAATACCTTCCGGAAGTCTGGAAAATGCACCGGACAGTGTATCCCCTATCTGCCGCAGTCCCTGTTCCAATTGTGCGTACAGTTCCGGAAAATTCTTGACCAGGTCCCCGATCTCTGCTGTTATACGGCTGATGGCAAAATACAGAACCAGCACGATGAGTGCCAGCACAACGATAACGATCAGAGCTGACCCCAGTTTTTTTACAATCTTTAACCGCTTCTCCAGCCAGTTGACCAGCGGTGTGGCGATCGCAGAAATGATCCAGCCTATTACAAACGGCATCAGGAAACCAATCGCCTTGATTCCGATTATTACAAACGCTGCTGTTGCTATCAGGCTGAAGATAAGGCTTACAGCTACCTGCCAGTAAGGCCTTTTTTTCTCCATACTTATTCCACCTCTTGTCTGTCCAAATACTCCGTTTCAACGAATTCCCAGATTTCATCTCTGCCCTGTTTGGTAACGGAGGAAAAAGGAATAATTTTTGTTCCCGGAACCAGATCCAGCCCTGCTCTTACCATTTTGACATGTTTCTGTATCTGGCTTCTCTTTAGTTTGTCCAGCTTCGTGGCAATTATAACCGGAGCAAATCCCTGCTCCACAATCCAGCGGTACATCATTTTATCATTCGAAGATGGCTCATGGCGGATATCGATCAGCAGAAATACCGCACGCAGCTGGCTGGAACCATGAAGATATCTTTCAATCAGCTTTCCCCACTGAGCCTTTTCCTTCTCTGATACTTTCGCATACCCGTATCCCGGAAGATCTACAAGATACATCTCCTCATTGATGTTATAAAAATTGATTGTCTGCGTTTTCCCCGGTGTCTGGGAAATCCTTGCGTAGGATTTCCTGTTCATCAGGGCATTGATCAGGGAGGACTTCCCGACATTGGATTTACCTGCAAATGCAATCTCAGGCTTGTCATTGTCCGGCAGTACGCTTGTGATCCCGCAGACCGTCTCCAAATTGATACTTCTGATTATCATATATCTCTCCTGTCTTCCTGTCCGTCTTCTGCCAACAGGGCGGTCTTTAATACTTCATTCATATGTTCTGCCGGAAGAATTTCCAGTCCCTTCGTAATTTCTGAGGACAATTCCTCCACGTCTGCCACATTCTCCTTCGGGATCAGGACCGTCTTGATTCCGGCATTCTTTGCAGCGAGCAGCTTCTCCTTCAGCCCTCCGATCGGAAGGACTCTTCCGCGCAGTGTCACTTCACCTGTCATGGCCAGATCCGCCCTTACTTTATGGCCGGTAATCGCGGAAATCATAGCCGTTGCCATCGTAATACCCGCTGAAGGGCCGTCTTTCGGAACTGCTCCCTCCGGGATATGTACGTGGATATCATGCTTTTCAAAGAAGTCATCTGCAATCTGGTACTCTCTGCTGACTGAGCGGATATAGCTGATGCCAGTCTGCGCGGATTCCTTCATCACATCGCCGAGCTGTCCGGTCAGCATGATGTCTCCGCTTCCCGGCATGACATTGACCTCGATCTGTAGGGTATCCCCGCCTACGCTGGTCCATGCAAGCCCCCTTACAATACCGACTTCGTCTGTTGCATTGACCATCTGGTACGTATATTTTTCTTTTCCGAGATACTTGTGGATATTCTTCTCTGTCACCGCAATACCTTTTTTCTGTGTTGTCAGGATCTCTTTTGCCGCTTTTCGGCAGACATTTCCAATCTCCCGTTCCAGCTGTCTGACGCCGGCTTCCTTTGTGTAGTTACGTGCCATTTTCCAGATTGCATGCTTGCTGAACGTCAGCTGTTCCGGCTTCAGGCCGTGTTTATCAAGCTGCTTTGGAATCAGGTGTTCTACTGCAATGTGCAGCTTTTCATTCTCTGTATAGCTGCTGACCTCGATGACCTCCATCCGGTCCAGAAGCGGTCTCGGGATTGTCTGAAGCGTATTCGCGGTTGTGATAAACAAAACCTCCGACAAATCCAGCGGTACTTCCAGATAATGGTCACGGAACTTGCTGTTCTGCTCGCTGTCAAGCACCTCCAAAAGTGCGGAAAATGTATCCCCCTTATAGTCTGTACTTACCTTGTCGATCTCATCCAAAAGCATGATTGGGTTCTTAGCGCCGGCAGTCTTCATCGCACTGGCTATTCTCCCCGGCATTGCCCCTACGTAGGTCTTCCTGTGCCCGCGGATCTCTGCCTCGTCACGCACGCCTCCAAGAGAGATTCTTACATATGGCTTCTTCAGGGCCCTTGCCAGTGATTTTGCAATAGACGTCTTACCTGTTCCCGGCGGTCCTGCCAGACATAAGATCGGGCTTTCCCCCTTCTTCGTGAGAGATCTCACTGCAAGGAATTCCAGAATCCTCTCTTTTACCTGATTCAGCCCATAATGGTCCTCGTCCAGCACCTTCTGTGCAAACTCAATGTTATTACTGTCTTTTACTGCTTTATTCCAAGGCATTTCTAACAGCGTCTCGATATAGGTCCTGATCACACCGCTCTCGGCAGGGCTGTTCAGGGAGCTTTTGAAACGGCCGATCTCCTTCTCCAGCTTTTCCTTTACTTCCTTCGGCGCCTTCAGCGCTTTTGCCGCTTTTTCAAATTCTTCTGCATCGGATATCGTTGTATCCTCGCCGAGTTCCTCACGGATTAGTTTTAACTGTTCCCTCAGAATATATTCCCTCTGGTGTTTATCGACCCTTTCCTTTACTTTCATCTGGATCTCTTCTTTGATATCCATGATCTGGACTTCATTTACCAGTTTGAATGCAAGCGCCTCATACCGTTTCCAGAAATCCGTCTCGTTCAGGATTTCCTGCAGGTCTGTATAATAAAGGGGAGTGTTTGCAGCAATTTCATCTACAAGCTTCTTCAGTCCCTGTATCTCCAGCACCTGTGCCACAGCCTCCTTGGACATCTTTCCGTTCTTTGCCGCAAAGTCAACAAACATATCCTTCAGTCCGCGCTCCATCGCCTGTCCATTCAGGTCCTCGGGAATCGTGATGTCAGATTCATCAATGACATCCACCTCGGCACGCATATACGGATCCTCATACTCGATTGTGCTTAGTATGCCCCTTGTCTCTCCGGAAACAAGTACTCTTACAATATGCTTGGGCAGCTTGATGATCTGCTTGATCGTCCCCACTGTCCCCACTTCGAACAGGTCCTCCTTTTTGGGATTCTCTGTCTCTATATCCTTCTGTGTTACCATAAATATCTTCTGGTCTTCTACCATAGCCTCCTGAATAGCTGCTATGGAACGCTGGCGGCTCACATCAAAGTGAACAATCATCTCCGGCATAATTGTCATGCCGCGCAGCGCAACCATCGGAAGGCTTCGCCTCTCACTTTTCATTACGTCTCCTCCTGCCTGTATGTCTTTTCTTAATGTTTCAATAGCTTTCCGCCTTTTTATCAGACATGCTAAAAGGGCGGATACATGGTCATTCCATTGCACCCGCCCGAATCTTTACGCGCTCACTGAGTTCAGGAACGATCTGCGTTCTTCTCCATCGCATTCATACAATGGCCTTCCCGTTCCTTTTACTACTTCTTTTGTTATCCGGCATCCCTTGATCGTATCATCAGACGGCACCTTAAACATCGTATCCATCATGATGTTCTCCATAATCGCCCTGAGACCTCTGGCCCCGGTCTTTCTGGCAAGAGATGTCTCTGCGATTGCATACAGGGCTTCTTTATCAAATTCAAGTCTTACCCCGTCTAATTCAAGCAGTTTCTGATACTGCTTCACAATCGCACTCTTCGGTTCTGTCAGGATTCTGATCAATGCTTCCTCGTCGAGCATATCCAGTGAAACATTCACCGGCAGACGGCCTACAAGCTCCGGGATCAGGCCATATTTGACCAGATCCTGCGGAAGTACCTGATGAAGCAGTACATCTACATCATATTCATGTTTGGAAGCGATCTCCGCATTAAAACCGATTGACTTCTTGTCGAGACGTGTCTCGATGATCTTGTCAATCCCCTCAAAAGCACCACCGCAGATAAACAGGATATTCGTCGTGTCTATCTGGATCAGTTCCTGATGAGGATGCTTCCTGCCGCCCTGTGGCGGAACAGAAGCCACGGTTCCCTCAACAATCTTTAAAAGAGCCTGCTGTACACCTTCCCCTGATACATCACGGGTGATGGACGGGTTCTCTGATTTTCTCGTAATCTTATCAATCTCGTCTATATAAATGATTCCATGCTCCGCACGTTCAATGTCCCCGTCCGCAGCCTGAATCACCTTCAGCAGGATATTCTCAACATCCTCGCCTACATAGCCTGCTTCCGTAAGCGCCGTCGCATCTGCGATGGCAAACGGCACATTCAGAATCTTGGCCAGTGTCTGGGCAAGCAGCGTTTTACCGCAGCCGGTCGGTCCCAGCATCAATATATTACTCTTCTGCAGTTCAACCCCTAAGTCCTGTTCTGCCATAATCCGCTTGTAATGATTATATACAGCGACTGAAAGTACCTTTTTGGCTTCATCCTGTCCGATCACATATTCATCAAGGAATGTCTTCATCTCTTCCGGTGTCAGAAGATTGATGTCATCGAACTCTTTTCTTTCGTCATATTCGAATTCTTCCTCAATAATCTCAGCACACACATCGATGCATTCGTCGCAGATATATGCCCCGTTAGGGCCCGCAATCAGCTTGCGGACCTGTGACTGGGTCTTATTGCAGAAGGAACATCTTACTGTATCATCACTTACTTTTCCTGCCATATTACATTTCACCTCATATTGCCATTAGTGTCTGGCAAGTATTTCATCAATTAATCCATATTCCTTTGCCTCTTGGGCGGACATAAAGTTATCTCTCTCTGTATCGCGCCTGATCACTTCCAGGCTCTGTCCTGTATTCTCTGCCAGAATCGTGTTCAATTTTTCACGGGTCTTCAGGATATGCTCTGCAACAATCTTGATTTCTGTAGCCTGACCCTGTGCACCGCCTGAAGGCTGGTGGATCATAATCTCTGCATTCGGAAGTGCAAAGCGTTTGCCCTTCTGGCCGCCTGAAAGCAGGAATGCCCCCATGCTGGCCGCCATTCCGACACATACTGTAGATACATCGCACTTGATGTACTGCATTGTATCATAAATCCCCATGCCTGCTGTTACAGAACCTCCCGGACTGTTTATATACAGCTGTATATCCTTATCCGGATCATCTGCCTCGAGGAAAAGAAGCTGTGCAATAATGACACTTGCTGAAACATCATTCACTTCTTCTCCAAGGAATATAATTCTCTCTTTTAATAATCTTGAATAAATGTCGTAGGAGCGTTCTCCACGGCTCGTCTGTTCAATGACGTAAGGTACTAAACTCATCGATGTCCCTCCTAATTAATTTGAATCAAATCTGCCACACCTGTGCAGCAGTCTCACCGGGTTATCTCCCCTCAAACCTGAATTCCGTTAAAAGGATTATGCCTCAACTGCTGCCTCGGCAATCAGTGTAACTGCTTCCTGTACAGCGATGTCTTCCTTCATCTGGTTCTTCTCATTCTCTCCCATAAACTCTTTCAGTTTATCAACTTCCATCTGGTATGACTCAGCCATCTTCTGGAGTTCTTCTTCCAGACGTTCATCTGATACTTCAATGTTCTCAGCTTTTACAACAGCCTCAAGTACAAGTCTTGTCTTGATGCGTTTCTCAGCCTGTGGCTTCAGTTCTTCCATCATCTTCTCTTCTGTCATTCCTGTGAACTGGAAGTACTGCTCAACAGACAGGCCCTGCTGCTGGATACGGCGTGCAAAGTCATCTGCCATCTGTCTTACCTGCATATCAATCATAGCTTCCGGAATGTCCATCTGTGCATTCTCGATCGCTTTATCTACTGCCTGGTTCTCTTTTTGTTCTTTTCCTTCACGCTCTTTGCGCTCTTTGATGTTCTTCTTTACTTCTGCCTTGTAATCATCCAGTGTCTCGCACTCAGATACTTCAGATGCAAATTCATCATCTAATTCAGGCATCTCTTTTGCCTTAATAGAATGTACGGTACATTTGAAAACAGCTTCTTTCCCTGCCAGTTCTTTTGCCTGGTAATCTTCCGGGAATGTCACCTTTACTTCTGTTTCCTTGTCAATCTCAGCGCCGATCAGCTGCTCTTCGAATCCCGGGATAAAAGAACCGGAACCGATTGTCAGCGGGTAATCCTCACCCTTTCCGCCTTCGAATGCTTCTCCGTCAACGAATCCCTCAAAGTCCAGTGTTACCTGATCCTTGTCTTCAACTGCACGGTCTGTTACATCAACAGTTCTTGCATTGCGTTCGCGTTCTTTCTCGATCTCTTCGTCAACTTCTTTTGCTGTAACCCTTGTAGATACCTTATCTACTGTCAGTCCTTTATATTCACCAAGAGTCACTTCCGGCTTCACTGCTACTTCTGCTGTGAAGATAAACGGCTTGCCCTTCTCTAACTGGACAACGTCGATCTGAGGCTGGGAAACCAGCTCCAGTTCACACTCGTCATAAGCTTTTGAGTATGCTTCCGGGATCATCTTGTTGGCTGCTTCATCATAGAACACTTCCGGTCCGTACATCTTCTCAATCATCTGTCTCGGGACTTTCCCTTTACGGAAACCAGGCAAGTTAATCTGCTTGCGCTGTTTTAAGTATGCTGCCTGGAGTGCTTTCTCCACATCTTCTGCCGGAACTTCAATTGTAAGTTTCGCCATATTATGTTCTAAATTCTCTACCTGTAAACTCATTTTTTATTTTCCTCCTTGATTCGTACCATTCAAACGCTAATCCGTATCTTCCAGAATTTCTTCTTCTGAAAATATACCCTCGCAGTCATTGAAACAGTATAGCACATAAGTTCGTAAATTTCCAGTACTTTTTACGGGTTCTTGGGCTTTTTAAGGCTCCTTATGCTATTTTACTTTCATATCTGTCACTTTTTTGTCATGATTCTGCTGTTTTATACTGGCATCCGTCTTTTTTTACGGCAGATACCGGCGTCTTTATATGCTATGCCGTGCTTTTTTATGCATATATGACTGATTCACTTACTTCATCTGCTTTCTCCTGTCCGCATAGTATGGAGATCAGCGTGAGTGCAAAAGGAATGGCAGTCCCCATCCCACGGCTTGTTATAATATGACCATCCACTGCCACAGATTCTCTCACCACATCCGCACCTGTGAGTGTCCCCTCCATAGAAGGATAGGAGCATGCGGTACGGCCTTTCAGGAATCCCAATGCCCCAAGTATGCTCGGTGCGGCACAAATAGCTGCGATATATGCCTGTTTCTCATAAAATTCTTTCAGCAGCTCTTCGAGTCCTGCGTGTTCCTGCAGGTGAACCGTTCCCGGCATCCCGCCCGGAAGTACAAGCATATCCACGTCGGAAAAATCCATATTCCCAAACAGTACATCCGCATTCACACCAATCCCGTGGGCGCCATGTATAACGAGGCTGCCTGATACAGATACTGTATCCACATGCACTCCCGCCCTTCTCAGTAAATCAACAACCGTAAGACCTTCAATCTCTTCAAAACCATCTGCAAGAAAAACACTGACACGCTTCATTATAAAAACTCCTCCTTTGACGACCAAGATAAATGGGCTTTGATACCTACTGAACAACAGTGTAACAAAAGCAGGGAGAAAATGCAATTACCGGTGTTTAAAAATGCAGCGGGCCAATGATTTACTTTTAGACGGCAGTGTATTATGATGAAGCTGTATAAATCTGGAAACTACAGATAAAATAATTTTTAGGAAAGGATTATTATAATGGAAATTGAACGCAAGTATTTAATAGAAGAAAAGGACCTCCCCTCCGGATTTTCCTCATATCCCTGCCGGCACATTGAGCAGGGATATCTCTGCCGGGAACCTGTCGTGAGGGTACGGCGGGATAATGATCGTTATTTTCTCACTTACAAGTCCAAGGGGCACATGGTCCGGGAGGAGTATAATCTCCCCCTTACGGCTGAGGCTTATGAACATCTTAAGGAAAAGACCGACGGACGGCTGATCGTAAAGGACCGTTATATGATTCCACTGGAAGGAGATCTTACAATCGAATTGGATATCTTTGGCGGGGATCTGGCCCCCCTGATTCTGGCGGAAGTAGAATTTCCGGATACTGAATCAGCAGAAACCTTCCAACCGCCTTTGTGGTTCGGGGAGGATGTCACATTCTCTTCCCAGTATCATAACAGTACGCTTAGCATTTGCAACTAAACGTGGCATTGTGTCATTTTGATTCGTTTTGCGGCATAGAATATCCATTTACAGGGAAACGTTATATAATTTACAAAGAATTTTCAATCCCTGTAAATGGAGGTGCGGCTTTGGCAAACATACAGCTTGTGAAAAACATGAAGACACTGAGAAAAAAATACAATCTTACACAGCAGGAGCTTGCTGACCGCCTCAATATCTCCAGACAGGCGTACTCCAATTATGAAACGAATAAACGGGAACCTGAGATGAGTATCGTCATACGGTTTGCAGAACTTTTCCATGTTTCCTTAGATATGCTGTTCCTTCAGACGATCTCGCCTTACGATGACGATATTATCCGTGAGCGAAAAGGTCCCTACATAACGGCAACTGAAGCTGATACGAAGGATACACTCTATCTGACTTCCGGGGAAGTCGATGTGATACTGAAATACAGACAATTGACAAGCGATAACAAGAGGCTTGTAGATAAAATTCTGGAAAATTAGACTATTCCTGTATTCCTTTTACAAGTTCCAGAGTAAACCAGAATTCCACGCCGTCTTCCTTGTTCTGCGCCCCATATTCTCCGCCAAGTGTCTCCGTAATCGTCTTTACAATAGCCAGTCCTATTCCCGCATGGCCGGCATCCCGGGTGCGCGCCCTGTCCTGTTTGTAAAACTCAATCCAGATATCCTCTAATTCACTCTCCGGTATCCGGCTGCCGGTATTAAATATGGATACACGGATGAAATCTCCAGCATTTTCTGCCTGAATCCGGATTTCCTTCTCTCCTTCTGCATATTGGATTGCATTGGACAAATATTGCCGGACTACCTCTTCCACCTTATCCGGATCACTTCTCACATACACAGGCCCATCTGGAGCAAAAAGAATCTTTGCCTCCCTTATGGCAGCCTCCGGACCCTGTTCTGCTATCGCTTTATAGACAAGTCCTGCCACATCAAATGTCTCATATTTTATGTCATCATGTTCCAGCTGGTTCATCTGAAACAGACGTTTCAGTATACGGTCAGTCTTTTGCACCTCGTCTGCTATGATCTCACAGTACATATCACAGGCTTCCGGGTCCTCTTTTACAAGCGCTGAAATCCCTTCTGTATAACCCTGGATCAATGCCAGCGGAGTTTTCAATTCGTGGGAAATATCCGTGACCAGACGCCTCCTGCGCTCTTCTTCCTGCGTTTTAAACATCAGATATTCCTGAAGCTTAATATTTGATTCTCTCAGTTGTTCCAGCGTCTTCTTCAGGGTCCCCGTCATCCTGTTCAGATTCTCCCCGAGTACATCTAGTTCATTATTGCATTGTCCGAGGTACATCCGTTCAAAATCCAGAGATGCCGCATGCTGTGACACGTCAACAAGTTCCATAATCGGCTGTGTCTTAACCTTCAGAACTTTATTAATAAAGATTAGGCTGAGCAGGCAGATAACACCGCCCACAGCAATATAAAACCGGTTGGCAAGAGACACGCTTTCCCTCATACTCTCAAGCGGGCTCTGAATAATCACACCCAAAATCAGAAACAGAACCTGCCTCTTAAACCGCCCTCGTATCCGTCCCATACACTATCAACCCTTATCCTAAAAAATATAGAATCATATGCTGTTTTGACAGCATCACCAAGTTATCTGGTTTAACTATAGCAAAACATTGTGTTCAATCCATGTAAATTCTGTGACGGGGTTCCTGTACGCCGCTGCAATGCGCAAAAATCGCCGGGGTTCCCTTAAGTAGGTACTCCCGGCGATTCGCTCTTAACATTTTCCAATTAGTCAGCCAGACCAAATCCGTCATGTACTGCAATCATGGCTCTTTCTACATCTTTTTCATCGATCAGTACTGTAATACGTACTTCCGAGGTCGCAATCATATTGATATTCACACCCGCATTAAACAAGGCCTCAAACATTTTTGCAGCAACACCCGGATTGCTCATCATGCCTGCACCTACGATAGAAATTTTAGCGACTGTATCCTGATGCGTTATTTCCTTAATCGTCAGTGCCTCTTTGTTTTCCTCCAGAATCTCCATCGCATGTTTCAGGTCATCCTGGGCAACCGTAAATGAGATATCCTTCGTTCCTTCACGTCCGACAGACTGCAGGATAATATCCACATTGATTCCTTTTTTTGCCAGTGTATTGAATATTTTAAATGCAACGCCCGGTTTGTCATCCACACCGATCACAGAAACTCTGGATGTGTTTTTATCAGATGCAACCCCGCTGATCAACATTTTTTCCAATTTAACTACCTCCTTGACTACCGTTCCTTCTTCTCTGTTCAGGCTGGAGCGTACTACCAGCTGTACCCCGTATTTCTTTGCCATCTCCACGGAGCGGTTGTGCAGGACCCTTGCCCCCAGTGACGCAAGTTCCAGCATTTCGTCATAGCTGATGGCATCCAGTTTTCTCGCATTTGGTACGATTCTCGGATCGGCCGTATATACGCCGTCCACATCCGTGTATATTTCACAGGCGTCCGCATGAAGTGCCGCGGCAATTGCCACGGCCGTCGTGTCGGAGCCGCCCCTGCCCAGAGTCGCATAATCATCATATTTATTGATTCCCTGAAATCCGGTAACAATAACAATCTTTTTGTAGTCCAGTTCATGGCGGATACGCTCCGCATCCACCCGCTTAAAACGGGCGTTGCCATATGTGGATGTACAGTGCATTGCAACCTGAAAGGCATTCAGGGATACTGCGGGTACTCCCATCGAATTAATCGCCATCGCCATGAGTGATACGGAAACCTGTTCTCCGGTTGTGAGGAGCATATCCATCTCCCGTTTGGACGGTTCCGGCGTAATCATCTTCGCCTTCTCGATCAGTTCATCTGTTGTATCGCCCATTGCCGACAATACTACGATGATGTCATTTCCCTTTCTATAATCCTCAATGCAGCGTTCTGCCACCCGGAAAATACATTCCTTGTCAGCAACTGAACTGCCCCCAAATTTCTTAACTATCAGCATGTTATCCTCCTAGTTCCTATGTCTTCCAAGCTCAATGAAGATGTATTACCTTTTTTCAAAGAGATGGTCAATGAGCGTATATCCTTCGTCCTCACGGATTCCGGTTTCGGAAGCCTCTGCTTCATTATATGCATCTGCCGTATGTTCCGCCTTTCTGCTGTCATAAAGCATATAAGGCACCGGATCTGATGTATGGGTCCGCACCCTGATTGGCGTCGGGTGGTCCGGCAGGACGAGCATACGGAAGTCTTCTCCCGCATCTTCCAGCATACCGGCGGCCGGCCCTATGATATCATGATCTATCTTTTCAATGGAAAGAATCTTATTAGCCAGATTTCCCTGGTGACCCATCTCATCTGGTGCTTCTATATGAATATATGCAAAATCATAACCGTCCTGAATCAGCGCATCAGCCGCTGCCTTCGCCTTTCCTGCATAATTTGTGTTAAGGCCGCCATTGGCCCCTTCCACAGAAATATTGTGCATAGATGCCCCGACTGCGATGCCTTTCAGAAGGTCTACTGCCGATATCATAACACCCTTCTTCCCGTTTTTTTCCTCAAAAGAACGGAGCATCGGTCTTGTTCCGGCCCCCCAGAACCATGCGGAATTTGCCGGATTCAGCCCTTTTCGTTTTCTTTCCAGATTCAGCGGGTGGACGGAGAGAATCTCATAGCTTTTCTCCATCATTTCCCTCAGGACCTGATTCTGGGGCAGATAGTCCCCGATTCTCCTTGTCAGAATATCATGGGGCGGCGTCAGTTCCACTACCTGGCCATTTTTCCAGATGAGGAGATGCCGGTAGCTCGTTCCTGCATAGAATTCGTATCCTTCTCTTTTCAGGCCTTCCTTGAGCGCCTCAACAAGCACGGCTGCATCTTCCGTGCTGATTTCTCCTGAACTATGGTCAACAATCACTCTGTCCTCATAACGCTCCTGCTCTTCTGTCAGGGTCACGATATTACAGCGGAAAGAAACATCCGTCTGTTCCATATCCACACCGATGCTCAATGCCTCCAATGGAGACCTTCCGGTATAATATTCACGCGGATTGTATCCGATGACAGACAAATTCGCCGTGTCGCTTCCGGGAGACATTCCCTCAGGCACGGTCCGGACCATACCGATCTCGGACAAAGGCGCCAGTCTGTCCATATTAGGTGTTGCAGCTGTTTCAAGCGGAGTCTTTCCGCCCAGTTCTTCCATCGGCTCATCTGCCATGCCGTCACACAATACGATTACATATTTCATGTCTTTATTCAACCTTCTTTTTTAGCCCTCTACGCGTATCATATGCAGAATACTCGGAAACTCTCCCGCATTTCTTTCATAAGTACCTTCTGTCATCGTCTCAGTCAGGAAGCCGAATTCACCTTCCAGCCCTTCTGCCTTTACGATTTCTATAGGTCCGAATTTACTCTCCAGATGTGCCTTCATCGCATCGGCATCACCCTTTATTCTTACGAAATAACGCTTGCTTGTATCTGCGATCGGCTGCAGTTTTAACTTGTCACTCTTCCACATAGTCATGATATTGCGGTTCAGGTGCTTTGCCTCGTCTACCACATCCGCAACGACTGCACTGGCTGTCGGCAGTTTTCCTGCCCCACTTCCGTAAAACATGGCATCCCCCAGTACATTCCCATGTACGAAAATTGCGTTGAATACATCATTTACATTGTAAAGAGGATGTTCTTTCTGGAGCATATACGGCGCAACAATTGCATGAAGATTATCCCCGTCACGTTTGCTGGAGGCTAAAAGTTTAATCGTCATGCCGAGTGATTTGGCATACATCATATCTTCTTTTGTAATCTTTGTGATACCTTCTGTATAAATGTCCTCGAAATCAACCTGCTGCCCCGAGATCAGGGAGGATAGGATCGCGATCTTCCTGCATGCGTCAAATCCTTCCACATCCGCCTCCGGATTGCGCTCCGCATACCCTTTGTCCTGCGCCTCTTTGAGCACCTCATCATAATCGGCGCCTTCATAGAACATCTTACTAAGCATATAGTTGGTCGTTCCATTTAAAATTCCTGTGATTTCCTCGATCTCATCTGCTGTCATGGAAGAATTCAGAGGCCTGATAATCGGTATCCCGCCTCCCACACTTGCTTCAAACAGGAAATTGATATTATTGTCTCTTGCGATGGACAAAAGCTCTGCCCCGTGTTTTGCCACGAGGGCCTTGTTGGATGTAGCCACACTCTTTCCAGCCTGAAGGCAGCGCTTCACAAATGTGTATGCAGGCTCGATGCCCCCCATGACTTCCACGACGATCTGCACGTCCGGGTCATTTACGATTGTATCAAAATCATGGACCAGCTTCTCCTGGACTGGGTCTCCCGGGAACTCTCTCAAATCCAATACATATTTAATATTTAATTCGTCCCCGATTCTCTGGTTGATGCGCTCACCGTTCGTATTAATAACCTCAACGACTCCCGAACCAACTGTACCGTATCCCATAACCGCTATATTTACCATGTCTTCCTCCTTTTCCCTCCTGAACACTCACTCAGATATGCATTGATAAACGGGTCTATATTCCCGTCAAGCACACCGCTTACATTGCTGATTTCTGTATTTGTACGGTGGTCTTTTACCAGCGTATACGGCTGCATAACATAGGACCTGATCTGGCTCCCGAAGCCAATCTCCTTCATCTCACCGCGGATATCAGAAACCTTTTCCGCCTGCTCCTGCTCTTTTAAAAGATACAGCTTTGCCTTTAACATCTGCATTGCCTTATCCTTGTTCATGTGCTGGGAGCGCTCGTTCTGGCACTGTACTACAATCCCGGTCGGCAGATGTGTAATCCTGACGGCAGATGATGTCTTATTGACATGCTGTCCGCCCGCACCGCCGGAACGGTATGTGTCAATCCGCAGATCCTCGTCATTGATCTCGATATCAATCTCATCCTCTATATCCGGAATCACATCACAAGACGCAAACGACGTCTGGCGCTTTCCGGCCGCATTAAACGGGGAAATCCGTACCAGACGGTGCACACCCTTCTCAGAGCGCAGATACCCATATGCATTCTCTCCCTCTACCTCAAAGGTTACGCCTTTGATGCCTGCCACGTCACCGTCCAGATAGTCAAGTACTTCAAGAGAAAATCCCTTTTTCTCGGCCCACCTGCTGTACATCCGGTACAGCATGCCTGCCCAGTCGCATGACTCCGTCCCGCCTGCCCCGGCATGAAGCGTCACAATTGCACTGCTTTTATCATACTCACCGGTAAGAAGTGTCTGGATACGCAGCTCCTCGAACTCTTCTTCAAACTGCCCGAGTTCCTCCTCGATCCCTTTCACGGTCTCATTGTCCGCATCCTCTTCACTCATCTCGATGAGCAGCCCAAGATCCTCATAATCCGCATACAGCTTTTCTATCTGTTTGACTGAATCCTGAAGCCCCTTTAAATGCTTCATTGTATGGCTTGATTTCTCAGGGTTATCCCAGAATCCAGGTTCTTCAATCTTTCGTTCCAGTTCTTCGATCCGCTCTTTCTTTGACGCTAAGTCAAAGTGAATCCCTCAAATCTTTCAGCGGTTCTTCATAAGCACTCAGTCTTGTTTTCAGTTCGTCTAACAAAACCACCTTTATCACCTCTTTCTTACTTAAATGAGAATCTGTAAACACAGATTCTCTTATATTAACTGATTCATAAATTGATTTTCTTATTACCTTCGTCCGCAGCACTGTTTGTACTTTTTACCGCTTCCGCACGGGCATGGGTCATTCGGGTAAATCTTCTTCTCTTCCCTCTTCTTCGGGGCACGTACAGCGCTTTCGTCCTTGTTCGTGCCTGTTGCCTTGGCAACCTGTTCTCTCTCAACCTTCTGCTCGACACGGATGTGGAACAGGGTACGTATCGTTGTCTCGGCGATGGAATTCGTCATCTCACCGAACATATCATATCCCATCATCTTATACTCTACAAGGGGGTCCCTCTGCCCGTAAGCCTGGAGTCCAATTCCCTGACGGAGCTGGTCCATATCATCAATATGGTCCATCCACCTTCCGTCAATAACTTTCAGAAGAACCACACGCTCGATCTCACGCAGATGCTCTGCCTCCGGGAATTCTGCCTCTTTTGCCTCGTAAGCTTTGACAGCTCTTTCCTTCAGAAGGTGCTTCA
The DNA here is from genome assembly GCF_003479085.1 of Clostridium sp. AF19-22AC. Classification (NCBI taxonomy): domain Bacteria; kingdom Bacillati; phylum Bacillota; class Clostridia; order Eubacteriales; family Clostridiaceae; genus Clostridium; species Clostridium sp. AF19-22AC. The sequence continues at coordinate 243,797 of NZ_QUGN01000003.1, forward strand.
ATTCCTTCTGCTGCATCTCGTGGGCTTCCTCTGCTGAAGGCAGCTGAAGCTGCGGGATCACATCGTGGAGCACAACATCAAGTTCTTTCAAATCCCATTCTTCCGGATCTACATCGGGCGAGATAAAACGGTCAACAGAATTCTCAACATATTCCGTGATCATATTATAGATTGTATCCCGCATGCTTTCCCCATCCAGTACACGGCGTCTCTCACTGTAAATGATCTCACGCTGCTCGTTCATAACCTGGTCATATTCCAACAGGTTTTTACGGATACCAAAGTTGTTATTCTCTATCTTCTTCTGTGCCTTTTCGATAGCACTGGAAAGCATCTTATGTTCGATCTGCTCCCCTTCTTCCACGCCGAGGGTGCTGAACACACTCATCAGCTTCTCCGAACCAAACAGGCGCATGAGGTCGTCCTGCAGGGAAATATAGAAACGGGATTCTCCCGGGTCTCCCTGACGTCCGGAACGTCCGCGCAGCTGGTTGTCAATACGTCTGGACTCATGGCGTTCCGTTCCGATGATCTTCAGTCCACCCGCTTCCCTCGCTTTGTCGTCCAGCTTAATATCGGTACCACGTCCTGCCATGTTTGTCGCAATGGTCACCGCACCGTGTACACCGGCATCTGCCACGATCTCAGCCTCGAGTTCATGGTATTTGGCGTTCAGAACTTTATGCTGGATGCCTTCTTTTTTCAGCATCTTGCTGAGCAGTTCCGAAATCTCAATTGTAATTGTACCGACCAGTACCGGCTGTCCTGTCGCATGTGCTTTTTTCACTTCTTCGACAACTGCCTTGAATTTCTCTTTCTCCGTACTATAAACGGCATCTTCCAGATCCACTCTCTGAACAGGTTCGTTGGTCGGGATTTCGATAACATCCATCCCGTAAATATCACGGAACTCCTTCTCCTCTGTGAGGGCCGTACCTGTCATACCGCTCTTCTTTTCATACTTATTAAACAGATTCTGGAATGTAATAGTTGCAAGGGTCTTGCTCTCTCTTCTTACCTTCACATGTTCCTTTGCCTCAATTGCCTGATGCAGTCCGTCTGAGTAACGGCGTCCCGGCATAATACGTCCGGTAAACTCATCAACAATCATAACCTCGCCCTCAGGTGTCACAACATAGTCCTGATCACGGAACATCAGGTTATGTGCGCGCAGTGCAAGGATGATGTTATGCTGGATCTCAAGGTTGTCCGGGTCTGCCAGGTTCTCAATGTGGAAGAAATTCTCTACCTTCTTCACACCGTCTTCTGTCAGGTTCACGGCTTTTTCTTTTTCATTAACAATGAAATCCCCAGTCTCTTCGATGTCCTCTCCCATGATGGCATTCATCTTGGAAAATTCACCGCTTGCCTCACCACGTTCAAGCTGGCGTGCCAGAATATCGCATGCCTCATACAGTTTGGTAGACTTGCTGCTCTGGCCCGATATAATCAGAGGTGTTCTGGCCTCATCAATCAGAACCGAGTCGACCTCATCGATGATGGCAAAATGAAGGCCGCGCTGAACGAGCTGTTCCTTATAAATAACCATGTTATCACGCAGATAGTCGAAACCAAGTTCATTATTCGTTACGTAAGTGATATCGCAGTTGTATGCCGCACGGCGCTCATCATTATCCATAGAATTCAGGACAACTCCCACCGTCAGTCCAAGGAATTCATGAACCTTTCCCATCCATTCAGCATCACGTTTTGCAAGATAGTCATTGACTGTTACGATATGCACGCCTTTCCCAACCAGGGCGTTCAGATATGCAGGAAGCGTTGAAACCAGTGTCTTACCTTCACCGGTCTTCATCTCAGAAATACGCCCCTGATGCAGAATGATACCGCCGATAAGCTGTACGCGGTAATGACGCATTCCGAGGCTTCTCTTTGCAGCTTCTCTTACAACCGCATAAGCCTCCGGGAGGATATCATCGGTTGTCTCTCCATCTTCAAGACGTTTCTTGAATTCTCTGGTCTTATCTTTTAATTCTGCATCGGACAGTGCCTCCATCTCTGGCTCTAATGACTCTATCCGGTCCACAATCGGGTAAACACGCTTTAATTCATTTTCGCTGTGTGTTCCGAAAATTTTCTCTATTAAGCTCATAATCCGTAATTTACTCCTTGTCTAAATTTACTCTAAGCTTCATTCTAACACTATCTTCCAGTGAATTCAACAAATTAATGATTTGTTCAATTTGTTCATAACTTATTCATACCTTTACCAGTGTATCGTACGGAATCTTTCCGCCGAACAGGTCCAGCGCGCTTCCGATCGTAAAATCAAGTTTTCCCCCGCAGGCTGAGCGGAATTGCCCAAGATCCTCCATACTGCCGATGCCCCCTGCGTAGGTAACCGGTATTTTCGCCCATTGTCCAAGCATACGTACGAGATTCATCTCGACCCCCGATGATTTTCCCTCCACATCGACGCCGTGTACAAGAAACTCATCACAGTATTCAGACAGTTCTTCCAGAACCTCAGGCGTCAGGCACACATCCGTGAATGTCTGCCAGCGGTTTGTCACTATATAATAGGAAGTATCTTTCCTGCGGCAGCTTACATCCAGAACAACATGTTCCTTTCCCACTGCCGATACCAGTTTTTTCAGATTCTCCCTGTGGAACTGCCCGTCCTGGAATACATAAGATGTCACGATCACATGGCTGGCACCGGCACGGAGATACTCCGCCGCATTCTCAGCCGTAATCCCCCCGCCGATCTGCATCCCTCCCGGATACGCTTCCAACGCACTAAGCGCCTGTTTCTTCGTCGCCTCGTAATACTCGGAAGACGCAGGATTCAGCAGAATAATATGTCCGCCTTTCAGTCCGTCCTTCTCATAAAGCTTTGCATACCATGCCGCATCCAGTTCAGAAGCAAAATTCGTCACGGCCCGGTCCCCCTGGTCCTTCAGGCTGCCCCCTACAATCTGTTTTACTTTCCCATTGTGAATGTCAATACAAGGTCTGAATTTCATAACAATCCTTTCATTTCTTCAAAGGGGTCAGACCCCTTTGAAGCTGCTTGTTAAGTATTTATCAATATCTGTTGTCGAATATCCTCGTGGATTTCTTTTCACTCCGCGGCAGGTCCCCGATCGATACCGGCATGACGTTGACCGTGATTCCGATTTTGGCCTTGAACGCCTTTTTCACAGCGTCCTCTGCCTGCTTTTTATCTACGTTTTTGTTGATCTCTACAAACAGGGTACAGACATCTTTTCCATTCATATGATCCAGCATAAACTGGTACTCGCTGGACGCCTCCGGAACATCCTTTAACATCTCTTCGATCTGGCTCGGGAATATATTGACACCCTTGACTTTTACCATATCATCTGTTCTTCCGATCAGGGTATCGATCCTCGGGAATCTGGAACCGCATTTGCAGTCTCCCGGAATGAAGCGGGTCAGGTCATGGGTACGGTAGCGCACAAGCGGGGCGCCCTGCTTGCGCAGTGTTGTAATCGCCAGTTCTCCAATTTCCCCATCAGGCACATTTTTCCCAGTCTTTGGGTCCACGATTTCAAAGTAAAGGTAATCATCCCAGTAATGCATCCCGCATTCGTAATCACAGCTCATGGCGATTCCCGGTCCATAGACCTCAGTCAGGCCGTAAATGTCATACAGTTGTACACCCAGCTCTGCCGCGATGCGTTTTCTCATCTTCTCGCCCCAGCGTTCGGAACCGATCACACCTTTTTTCAAGTGTATTTTATCCGAAATCCCTTTTTTTGCGATCTCTTCCGCAAGAAGCAGTGCATAGGAGGATGTGGCACATAAGACGGTCGCCTTCATATCCTTCATCATCCGGAGCTGCTTTTCTGTGTTGCCCGGGCCCATTGGGATCGTCATGGCTCCCAGATATTCCGCACCTGCCTGAAACCCGATCCCTGCCGTCCACAAACCATACCCCGGTGTAATCTGGATTCTGTCGAGTGCCGTAATCCCAGCCATCTCATAACAGCGTGCAAACATTTTTGCCCAGTCTTCTACGTCCTTTTTTGTATAAGGAATGATAACCGGTGTGCCGGTTGTTCCTGAAGAAGAATGTATCCGCACGATTTCCTCATCCGGCACCGCCTGGAGCCCAAGCGGGTATGCCTCACGAAGATCTCCCTTCCATGTAAAAGGCAGTGTTTCAAAATCCTCCTGTGTCTGGATTTTGGAAATGTCGATCTCCTTAAACTTTTCTTTATAAAAGCAGTCCTTCGATGTCAGCTGCTTCAGATTCTCTCTAATCAGCTCAAGCTGTAATTCTGTCATTCTCATGTCTGTTCTCCTTTATAGCCTGTCAGCATGTTCGTACGCCGCTTTTCCAAGTGCCAGTGCCTTTTTGTTCATCTCCAGGAAACGCTCCTTAACATTGCTGGTGACCGCCTTTTCCATTTCTTCCGAAGAAATATCTAATGCCCCGCTTGCAGCAGCGGCCCCAAGCAGCGCGACATTCAGTACCTTTGCGGAACCTGCCTGAAGGCAGAGTTCTTCCCCATCCAGTATCGCCAGATTACTTACGTTTTTCTTCAGATACTGAATCATGTCTTCCCCTTCATATGTACTTCCGCCCAGTGTATCTGTAACCGGCTTTACTGCCTTACTGCTTACAATCACTGTGCCGCCTTCTTTCAGGTAAGGAAGGCAGCGCACCGCTTCTGCAGGTTCAAAAGCCAGCAGTATATCCGCAGTTTTCATTGGGATCAGGGGAGAGTGGATTTCCCCGCCCATCCGCACATGGCTTACGACTGAGCCCCCGCGCTGTGCCATTCCGATCGTCTCGGTTGTACGCACGAACTTTCCCTGCTCCATAGCCGCAAAGGCAATCAGTTTGGAAGCCAGAACAACGCCCTGTCCTCCGACTCCGCATAATAAACAGCTTTTATTCATCACATTCTACCTCCCCAATCGCACCAGACGGACATACCTGACTGCACAGGCCGCATCCATAGCACAGTGACGGTTCAATCACGACCACGCCATCATTCACTGCAATTGCCGGGCAGCCCAGCTGTGTGATACAAACCTTGCATTTCGTACAGGCATCCTGTTTCACTTCATATAACGTTCCGGGCCTTGACACGGCAATGCACGGTGACTTGAATATGATGGCACGCACACCTTTTTCTCCGGCAGAACGTTTCACGGCATCCACCGCTTTATCCAGATCAAGCGGATCAACCGTCTCGATCCATGTCAGTCCGATACCTCTTAAAATATTTTCAATGCTGATCTTCGCCGCAACGTCTCCCATCATCGTCACTCCGGTTCCCGGATGGGGCTGGTGTCCGGTCATGGCCGTTGTGGAATTATCCAGTACAACCAGCACGATATCTGTCTGGTTATAAACCGCATTCACGACTCCTGTGATTCCGGAGGCAAAGAATGTAGAGTCCCCGATAAACGAGAAATTCACTGCATCCGGTTCTATAATGTGCAGCCCTTGGGCGATCGTCACATCTGCACCCATGCACAGGCATGTATCTACCATATCAAGGGGCTTCGCATTTCCAAGCGTATAGCAGCCGATATCTCCACTGAATACGGCCTTTTTGCCCCGCATCGCTTTCTTAACGGCATAGAAAGAGGCTCTGTGGGGACACCCTGCACACAATACAGGCGGTCTCACCGGCAGTGCCGGGGCCCTGTCAAGTTCCTCGCCCCCCTCTGTCTTATCATCCTCAATCCCCAGAAAACGATTCAGGTCACCGCGGATACTTTCTACACTGTTTTCCCCTGCATTCTTCGTATCATGGGTGAGTTTTCCACATATTTTTACATCCAGATGGTACTTACCCGCAATCTGGAGAAGTTCTTTCTCGATTACCGGGTCCAGTTCTTCCAGTACAAGCACTTCATCCAAATCCTCCAGAAACTCCTTCGCGAGCCGTTCCGGGAACGGATGAGGTGTACCGATCTTCAAAAACGGAATATTCCCGTCTATCACTTCACTCGTATAAGCATATGACACACCGCCTGATACAACGCCCTTTCTTCCGCTTCCTTTTCTCAGCCGGTTCATCGGATAGGAAGAGAATACTTCTGACAGTTCCACGTTCCTTGCTTCTATTTTAATATGGTTCTGATAAGAAAGCCGCGGGAAGATGACCCAGCGCATCGTATCCTTGATAAACCCTTCGGGCTTTGGCACTTCTATTTTCGGAAGAAGTTCAATACTCACACAGGCATGGCAGATTCTCGTTGTCGGGCGGAACAGAACCGGTGTCTGGTACTTCTCGGAATACTCGAAAGCATCCGCTATCATCAGATAGGCCTCCTCCGGTGAAGATGGGTCGAATACAGGCAGTTTTGAAAACTGTGCAAAATGTCTCGTATCCTGTTCCGTCTGGGAGGAAATCGGTCCCGGATCATCGGCAGACACGATGACCATGCCGCCCTTAACCCCCACATAGGCGAGGCTCATCAGTGGATCAGATGCTACATTTAAGCCGACCTGCTTCATCGTAACAAGAGTCCTCGCACCCGCATATGCGGCCCCTGCCCCGACTTCCATCGCCGCCTTTTCATTCGTAGACCATTCTACATGGATACTTCCGTCATTCTGCTTTGCGATCGTCTCCAGAATCTCGGTGGAAGGCGTTCCCGGATAACCGGTTACCATCCTGACACCGGCCCGGACAGCACCCAGACCGATCGCCTCATTGCCCATAACAAGCTTTTTCTCAGTACTCATACTATGTATTACTCCTTTGCTTTATCAAACGTCTCATTTTGATATTTTACCACATTAAAGTTGAAAAATCCATATGTAAGTAGTTCGGGTATAAACTAACAGCAGGACTTACGCCCTGCTGTTAACCCTGCAGACTCATTCCGTCCCTGCGGGACAGGGGTCTGCTTTCTCTATCGGTTATTTGTTGTATCGTCTGCTTTGTTGTCGTCATTTACATTTTTGTCGTTTGTGTTTCTGTCATTTAAGTTATCCTTTTCAGGACCGTTGTTATCTGTCAGATCATCTGCTGCATTGTCAACGCCGTCTGTGATATCGTCTACTGCATCATCAACAACTCCATCACCGTTTTTATCCCTTGTTCCAGTACCATCGGTAGCATCATTTGTGTCACTGCTGTTTGTTGTATTGTTTGCGCCATCATTTGTATTCTTGTCTGTACCACATGCAGTAACACCGCAGAGAACTCCTGCACACATCATTAATAATAAAAACTTTTTAATTTTTTTCATTTTGTTTCTCCCTTTCCACAAATATTCTTGTGTTAGTAATATTTGCAATTTCGGGATCTTTATGTGTGGGAAAAATTTCTATATTTTTATTTTCTTCTGATAAATTCATAAAATGCAAAGATGATTGATACTACAGTCAGCACAGATACAATCAGTTCTGACATATTATTTGCATAATCAGTCATTTGGGGCTGCACAGCTCCTAGAATAAAAAAGTATACGGTCCAGATCAGTCCCAATACTAAGATCAGCAGTGTGAAAAATGTTAAAAAACGTGAGCCTGCTTTCCATAATTTCTGATATAATAATTTCTGCTTCTCCGTATATTCCTTTTTCCTTATCCGGCTCTTAATTGCACCACATATGACTCCTGCTATTGTACCGACAGACAGGCAGACACATAATAAATATATTTTATGCATTATTTCCTGCCGCCTCCCGCAGTTTCTGCATGGCGCGCTCTTCTATCTGGCGGATGCGTTCTCTGGTAACATTCATCATTCCGCCGACATCCTCCAGTGTATGGGCCTTTCCGTCCTCAAGACCGAATCTCAGGCGGATGACTTTCTGCTCTTTTTCACTGAGTTTTTCCAAAAGCTGTGCCACTTCTTCCTTGCGGATCAGGGATGCGACCGCATCCTCGGGCGTATTTTCTTCCTCATCCTCTATGAAATCCTCAAGGCTGGATTCACCATCCTCGCCGACCGGAGTTTCCAGAGACAGGGGGTTTTTAAGCAGTGCCTGTATATTCTCTACTTCTTCTGCCGTCCTATCCCCAAGTCTTTTAGCGATCTCTCCTGAAGTCGCATCTCTTCCAAGTTCCTGCTTTAATAACTGAGCCGTCTTCTGGACTTTTCTCATATTTTCTGCCACATGGACCGGAACCCGGATCTCATGGGACTGTTCATCTATCGCACGCATAATGGCTTCCTTGATCCACCACGACGCATAGGTGGAGAAACGGTTCCCCTTCGTGTAGTCAAACTTCTCGACCGCACGCATCAAACCGATATTACCTTCCTGGATCAGGTCCATAAACTGCATGCCTCTCCCAGAATAATGTCTGGCTATGGATACGACAAGACGCAGATTCGCCTCCTCCAGCTGCCGTCTCGCATCCGGGTCGCCTTTTGCGATCCGTTTTCCCAGTTCCTGCTCCTGTCCGGCATCCAGAAGTGGTATCTGCCCGATCTCTTTTAAATAAATCTTCAGCGGCTCTGTTGCCTCCACATCTTCCGGAATGGATAAATCATCTGTCAAAAATTCTTCGTTATTCTCCATACTGTCCCTAATACCTTTCGCCTATATCTTTTCGATAATCTCACCGCTTCGGTAAGCAGCCAGAAGACGTTCCAGATCTTCCACCTGTTCTTTTAAATCTTTTCCGATATCCGTATCTCCTACAAGCCGCCGTTCCATAACTCTTTTGACAACCATATATTCCGAATGAATATCACTTTCCTTCTGGATCGCCGCCTCCGTTGATTCAAACGGCTCATGCGCAACTAAAAGCAGTCCATAGGAATTGTAAATCAGAGTGTAGCCGGCAATGCCGGTCTCCTGCTGGTATGCCTTGGAAAATCCGCCGTCAATTACCAGCACCTTGCCGTCACATTTGATCGGACTTTCACCGTTCTTGCGCTTCACCGGGACATGTCCGTTCACGATGTGGCCGCCGTCCGGGTCAAGGCCAAATTCTTTCATAATATTATCCACAACCTCTTCCTTCTCCAGAAGGAAGTAGTAAGGATTTTTTTTCTCTATATGTGTCTCTTTCTCCGCAAGGAAGTATCTCTCAAAAGTCGCCATCTTATCCTTCCCAAACAGTGGTGAATTGGGATGGAGCCAGATGTACCACATCATATCCCTGCCGTTATCCCTGTCCTCCTCGTCAAGTGCAAAAAATCCTTTTCTGAGGTAACGGTCCAGGGCATCATAAAGCGTACGCCCTTTAAACTTTCTTCCGAACAATTCTACTTCCTTTAAGCTGCCGTCATCGTTCAGCGGCACGCATCCATGATACAGGAGGTTATTATTATATACCTTGTAAAGGCCGCCCTTGGCAAGCAGAAAACGCATGTGCTCCTGAAGCTTTTCGCACCCAAGGAAGGCGCGTTCCAGACGTTCCATGACTTCTTCCTCTTCCGCCGAAAGTTTATATGGGTCCTTCGGGTCTATCGTCGGAAAATTCGTATCAAGAAGCTGGTATTCCTTCCCGTTCAGGGTGATGGTTCCCTTTTCATAATCGATCCGGTGCAGAAGCGCCCGGTCATCCAGATGGAAATCCTTCTGCCTCTTAATAATCTGTCCTTCCACCTTGAACTGCAGGATAGAAATTGCCTTGTGCATGCGCAGGTCCATCTCCATCTCGGCCTTGTTCGCCTTCTCCTGTCCCTTCAAAGTAAAGCAGGTACACGGGTCATCACCATAGGTACGGATTGCAAACGTGGCCAGTGGCAGAAGGTTAATCCCGTAACCATCCTCCAGAATATCCAGATTCCCATATCTGGCACAGATCCGGATGACATTGGCGATACATCCGCGCTGTCCTGTCGCAGCCCCCATCCAGAGTACATCGTGGTTCCCCCACTGGATATCAATAGAATGATAACTCATCAGTTTATCCATGATAATATGGGGGCCCGGCCCTCTGTCATAAATGTCTCCCACGATATGTAAGTGGTCCACGACAAGCCGCTGGATTAGTTCAGATATTGCAACGATAAATTCTTCCGCACGTCCGATTCTTATGATGGTCATAATAATTTCATTATAGTAAGATTCCTTATCACTGAGTTCCCCCTTCTCCGTGATCAGTTCCTCGATGACATAGGCAAAATCTTTCGGCAGGGCCTTACGCACTTTCGAACGGGTATACTTGCTCGCCGCACGCTTGCTCACCTCGATAAGACGGTACAGATTGATCTTGTACCAGTCCTCCATATTGCTCTCCACCTTCTTTACCTGTGCCATCTTATCCTTCGGATAATAGATCAGCGTAGCCAGAGACTGCTTGTCCCTTGAACTTAAGGTATTGCCGAACACGTCGTCAATCTTTCTTCTTACAGAACCTGAACCGTTCTTCAGCACATGGGAAAATGCCTCGTATTCCCCGTGGATATCCGTCAGGAAATGCTCGGTCCCCTTTGGCAGGTTCAGGATCGCCTGCAGATTAATAATCTCCGTCGATGCCGCAGCGATCGTCGGATACAAATCAGAAAGACGCTCCAGATATCTTGTCTCCAGATTTTTCATAATACTTCCTCCTAAATCCCCCGTGTGATTAAAACTGAATCACATCACTCATATCATACATGCCAGCCGGCTGCCCTGCCAGGAATTTAGCCGCCTCAACAGCACCTTTTCCGAAAACACTTCTGGAATATGCGGTATGTCTGAACTCGATCACCTCATCCGGTCCGGCAAAAATCACTTCATGATCCCCGACAATGGTTCCTCCGCGTACCGCCGAGATTCCCATCTCTTTTGCATCTCTTTTTCTGCGTACCTGGCTGCGGTCATATACATAAGTATACTCCCCGTTTAATGCTTCATTCATGGAATCTGCCAGAGCCAGGGCTGTTCCGCTCGGTGCGTCGAGTTTCTGGTTGTGGTGCCGCTCCACCAGTTCGATGTCATACCCTGCGGGTCCGAGCACCTTGGCCGCATCTTTCAGCAGTTTCAAAAGGAGGTTGATTCCCACCGACATATTTGCAGACTTCAGAACCGCTACTTTTTTAGAAACTTCTTCCACTTTCCTGAGCTGCTCTTCTGAAAGGCCCGTTGTACAGAGTACGACCGGCACCTGCTTTTCCACGCAGTAATCAAGCAGGGCATCGACTGCCCCTGCGTTTGAAAAGTCAATTGCAACATCCACATCCACGTCACACGCACTGATACTTTCGAAAACCGGATAGTCATTGGCAGTCCCGGTATACGCATCCACACCCGCGGCAATCTCCAGCTTCTCGTCCTCTTTGACCAGCCCTGTGATCATCCGCCCCATTTTCCCATTACATCCATGCATTAAAACTTTAATCATTTTTAACTCCTCCTGTGTATTTTCATGTTTTTTTCACATTAGATTGCTTCTGATATAAAAAAGGATACCACATTTGAGTACTTTACTCAACTTATGATATCCCTTTAACAAACATAAATTTCCTTTAATTAAGCAAGCTTCAGTCCGAAATCAGCCATTGCTTTTGCAAGTTTTGCTGCATTGGCTTCTGTCATTTCTGTGAGAGGCATTCTCACACCTCCGACTTCCATTCCCATCAGGTTCGCAGCCTTTTTAACCGGAATCGGATTCACTTCGCTGAACAGCTGGTTGATGAGCGGCAATGCTTTCAACTGTAAAGCCCGGCTTCCCTCAATATCCCCTTTGAAGAACATCTCACAGATATCATGTGTCTCCTGAGGTGCGACATTAGATAATACAGAGATTACACCTTTTCCACCAAGGGAAAGCAGTGGCACAATCTGGTCATCATTGCCTGAGTACAGGTCAATGTTACCGTCTGTCATCTGCATAATCTTTGCAATCTGTCCGATATCCCCGGAAGCTTCCTTGATACCGACGATATTGTCAACTTCGCTTACCAGCTGTGCCACAGTAGCCGGTTCGATGTTCATCCCGGTCCTGCTCTTAACACTGTATAAGATAATCGGAGCCTTCGCCTCAGCCGCAATCGCCTTATAATGTGCCACCAGGCCTGCCTGAGTTGCTTTATTATAATAAGGAGTCACAAGGAGCAGTCCGTCCGCACCTGCTTTAGCTGCATCTTTTGACATCTCAATTGCTGTGCGCGTACAGTTGGAACCTGTTCCGGCAATTACCGGAATACGCTTCTTTGTGCGCTCTATTGTAAACTTAATACATTCCATATGTTCTTCTTCTGTTAACGTAGAAGATTCACCTGTCGTGCCACAAATGACAATACTGTCTGTGCCGTTCTCGCAGTGAAAATCAATCAGTTCATCAAGCTTATCGTAGTTAACGCTTCCATCCTCGTGAAATGGTGTGATGATCGCCACTCCGGCTCCTTTAAAAATTGACATATACATCCTCCTAATCTTAAACACTTATCTTTCCAAAGTTTAACATTAAATGCACCTAATGTCAACGTACAGAATGTGCAAAGAGGATTTCCAGAACATACATTTTACTTATTCTTCCATACACTCCAGCTTGCTCACAGAAACCTCATAAGCAATCCGTGTCTGCGTTTCTGTCTCGGATAATTTTTTTACATATTCCCGGCTCTGGATTCTTCCAAGGATCTGTACATGTTCACCTACCTCAAATCCGGATGCATAGCGGGCATTTCTCCCCCAGCAGATGCATGGGATATAATCGGACTTTCCATAGGGCCTGTTCACTGCCAGCAAAAGATCTGCGATTTCTCTTCCAAGCGGCGTTTTGCGGTAAACGGGTCTCTTACAGATATAGCCTTCCAGAAGGATATGGTTCGTTTTTGCCCCGTCCAACTCCTCATCAATAAATTCAACCTCACGTACAAAAACAGATAAAACAAGCCTGTTCTTCTGCTCTTCATGACGGTTGTAAGAACGGAACTGTCCGGAAACCATGATGAATTCCCCTGTGTAATCCTGAGTCACATCAATCAGTCTCTCTGATATCATAAGGGGGATCCGGTCATCGGAATTGCTGAGCCTCTTTACCAGCACATCTACCATATAGAATCCTTCTCCAAAAACCTCGTGGCTGTATGTAAACTTAGATGCCACCTCTCCCATGATTGTTACCTGATTGTTTTCAATAATCTTATCTGACATAATTTTTAGTACTCCCTTCCTCTGAGTGGTATTTTTGAGTCAATACTAAGTCTATGAACATGATATAGGCATTAGACTAAAATTCCCACCTAATTCGTTCGACAAAATATGATAGCGCGGTACAGCGGTACAGCGGGTTTGCGAGTGAAAATGCCCTCCACAAAGAGCAGCTTTTAAAGGCAGGCATGACCTGTTTGCTTTTTCACTTCTGCAAGGCTTTTATGCAGATTAAAAAGACCGGATAAAGGGAATGAATCTGATACTTTTTTTCTGGTTTTTTTATTGTTTTAAACACTTCGAAAAGTGGCGATTCCTTTATATTACTGTAAGATTTTGTCGGGAAGTTTTTATATAAATCCAGGAATCCTGGGAATACTTTTTAAGCCGTGCCGCCTCCGAAGTCTGACATATCCCCTTCCCATATGGAAAGTTTTGTGATAGAATAAAAAAGTTGTAACCACATATTATAGTAGAAAGAGTGTTGAAATTATGAAAACAAAGCGTGAAGATGTTAGAAATATTGCGATTATCGCCCATGTTGACCACGGCAAAACCACACTGGTCGATGAACTTTTGAAACAAAGCGGTGTATTCCGTGAGAATCAGGAAGTGGCAGAACGTGTCATGGACTCCAATGATATCGAGAGGGAAAGAGGTATTACGATCCTTTCTAAAAATACTGCCGTATATTATAAAGGTACAAAGATCAATATCATCGATACACCGGGACATGCCGATTTCGGTGGTGAAGTAGAACGTGTTCTGAAGATGGTGAACGGGGTTATCCTCGTTGTCGATGCCTTTGAAGGCGCCATGCCACAGACTAAGTTCGTCCTGAGGAAAGCATTGGAGCTGGACCTGCCGGTTATCGTATGTATCAATAAGATTGACCGTCCGGAAGCAAGGCCGGATGAAGTCATTGACGAAGTGCTCGAGCTGTTCATGGATCTGGAGGCTTCCGACGACCAGTTAGACTGCCCGTTCGTATATGCCTCTGCAAAATCAGGTATCGCCGTACTCGACCTGACGGATGATGAGAGGGACATGCAGCCTTTATTTGAAACAATCCTGGATTATATCCCGGCGCCGGAAGGTGACCCGGAGGCCCCGACCCAGGTTCTGATCAGTACCATTGACTACAATGAGTATGTCGGACGTATCGGAGTCGGTAAAGTAGATAACGGCAGGATTGCCGTGAATCAGGAAATGGTGCTTCTGAATCACCATGATCCTGACAAGCAGCAGAAAGTTAAGATCAGCAAGTTATATGAGTTTGACGGGCTGAATAAAGTAGAAGTCAAGGAAGCTTCCATCGGTTCTATCGTTGCAATCTCCGGTATCTCTTCTATTTCAATCGGGGACACACTGTGCTCACCGGAAAACCCGACTGCTATCCCGTTCCAGAAGATTTCCGAGCCGACGATTTCGATGCAGTTTGTTGTAAATGACAGCCCGTTTGCAGGACAGGAAGGAAAGTTCGTGACTTCCCGCCATCTGCGTGACAGACTGTTCCGTGAACTCAACACCGATGTCAGCCTCCGTGTGGAGGAGACAGACAGCGCCGACAGCTTTAAGGTTTCCGGGCGCGGTGAGCTCCACCTTTCTGTTCTCGTTGAAAATATGAGGCGTGAAGGTTATGAATTTGCAGTCAGCAAGGCCGAGGTCCTCTATAAGACAGACGAAAACGGCAAGAAACTGGAACCTATGGAGATTGCGTATGTAGATGTTCCGGATGAATTCACCGGTACTGTCATCGACAAACTCAGCCAGCGTAAAGGGGAACTCCAGAACATGGGAACATCCAACGGCGGCTATACAAGACTCGAGTTTTCAATCCCGTCCAGAGGGCTGATCGGATACCGCGGCGAGTTCATGACAGATACGAAGGGCAACGGAATCCTCAACACAAGCTTCGACGGATTTGCTCCATATAAAGGTGATATCCAGTATAGAAAGCAGGGCTCACTGATTTCATTCGAGACAGGTGAATCTGTCACTTACGGATTATACGGCGCCCAGGAACGCGGAACATTATTCATCGGAGCCGGGGAAAAGGTATATGCCGGTATGGTTATCGGACAGAATGGAAAGGCCGAAGACATCGAGCTCAATGTCTGCAAGACAAAGCATCTGACGAATACCCGTTCTTCCGGTGCAGATGATGCACTGAAGCTTTCCACACCGCGCATTTTAAGTCTCGAAGAGGCACTGGATTTCATCGATACAGACGAACTTCTGGAAGTTACCCCGAAGTCACTGCGTATCCGCAAGAAAATTCTGGATGCAAGAATGCGTAAAAGAAGTAATTTAAAATAGTCAGCCACGATTCTGAACAGTTACAATTTGATAGACCACAGGTTCAAATAAGACAGTCCAATAGGAGAAGAACACATGAAAAAATATGCAAATGCGTTTCTAAAAAGCTTGACAACTGCCTTGGAATTAATCATTGCCGCACTGCTGGCCGCCGGTATTATTATCATGACCGTGCAGCTCATCATGTCTTTCGGCAATCTGACAGACCTGAATGCTTATCCAAATTATGATGATCTATTGACAACATGTTTTAACCTGATCATCGGCGTGGAGATGATCCGTATGTTATATCTCCATACGCCGATGACCGTTTTCGAAGTACTGCTGTTTGCCATTGCGAGGCAGGTCATAATCGACCACTCCTCCCCTATCAACAGCCTCCTCGGTGTCATCGCTATTGCAATTTTATTTGCAACAAGGAAATTTTTATTCGTAGCCTTCGATGAATCTGAGCGAATTATCTTCCGGTCCAGCCAGAAGGTCCGCCATGTAAACCGCCTCATCCATGCAAACATCCCATATGAGGACGATGAGACTCTTCTGGAGGTAATGATGAAGAAAATGAAAGCCGATGAAGTAGAAGCAGGTGTCGGCGCATGTATCTATTTCCAGAAATTCGGACTCCGCATTGCCAAAATCACAGATGGAAAAATTACCAGAATTGAAGTGATTCGTTCTATACAATAAAGTTTTTCCATGCTATAATATTTACATAATACAGGCGGGATATTATAATTCGTCTGTATAATATGAACAAAAGGAGTTGAGCACATGAATTTTATTATTAGTGGAAAGAACATCGACGTAACACCAGGCTTGAAGAACACTATCGAAGAAAAGTTAGGAAAACTCGAAAGGTATTTCACTCCTGAAACAGAAATCATCGTAACACTCAGCGTGGAGAAAGAAAGGCAGAAAATTGAAGTAACCATCCCGGTAAAGGGAAATATTATCCGTTCCGAACAGACAAGCACCGATATGTATGTATCCATCGACCTTGTTGAGGAAGTCATTGAACGTCAGCTTCGCAAGTATAAAAATAAACTGGTCGCAAAGAGCCAGGGGCACCCGACGGCAGCATCCAGCGGAAGCAACTTCAAGAAGGAGTTCTTCGAATCTGATGACGAAGGACAGGCAGACGACGATATCCGTATCGTAAGGACCAAGCGTTTCGGAATCAAACCAATGTATCCGGAAGATGCATGTATCCAGATGGATCTGGTTGGACATTCTTTCTTCGTATTCTGCAATGCAGAGACTGATGAAGTAAACGTAGTTTATAAGAGAAAAGACGGCTCTTTTGGATTGATCGAGCCAGAATTCGATTAAATGAATTGATAAGAACGCGAAGGTATCCGGCTGCAGCCGGGTACCTTCTTTATTCTTGTTTTCTTTTTTATTCCTGTTCCCAGACCTTGATTTCGTTATCTATTTCTGCAAACCAGCAGGTTCCTTCTCTCCGGATAATGCTTTTTCCATTTGTCCCTTCTGTGATTTTTGCAGCCACCATTTTCTCTTCCTTTTCCGGAACCAGTACCGTCAGCTCTACAGAATCTGTGTAGGCCGTGTCTGTAATATGCAGGCCTGCCTGTCCGAGTATATACTGGATTTTGCCAAGCCCTGTATAATCGGTCTGTATTTTCAGTTTAAAACCGTAAATTCTGGTTATAATCGTACTATGGGCAAGGCCTTCACGGGATGCGGACGTATATGCCCTGACAAGTCCTCCTGTGCCAAGCAGGGTGCCTCCGAAATAGCGTGTAACGATAATCAGCACATTTTCAAGCTTTGCACCCTTTATAACGTCTAAAATAGGCTTGCCAGCCGTGCCGCCCGGTTCTCCGTCGTCGCTTAAGCGTTCCAGTGTCCTGTCCGCCCGGATTACATAGGCCCAGCAGTGGTGTCTGGCATCCCAATACTGCTTTTTTATCTTTTCCAGATACTCCATTGCTTCTTCTTCCGAAGAAACAGGAAATATACTGGATATGAAACGGGACTTTTTTTCGACAATTTCCGCGCCGGCGCCCTGATATACTGTTTGATAATCCATAGTTTTCTACCTCTGTCAATGATTTTTCCGCAAAATAGTTATGCTTATGAATATAGGATATAACAAATCAGTAGAAAACCACAAGAAATTATTAAGATTTTTTTAGAAATATGAACTTTTACCGTTTTTTCTTTATTTAGAGAAGTAAATTTGATATAATGAGTGGAATGAATAAAGGAGGATATTATTCATGAATTACGGAAAAGAGAATCTCGATAAGAGAAAGAAGAATATTTCATCAAAAAAGAACATGAAAAAGAAGCGGGTCGGGGTCCGCTTTTTTAAGGCTCTCCTTATCTGTATACTACTTATTGCAGTTATCGGGGCCGGCGGGGTTGGCCTGTTTGTTAAGAAGATTGTCGACGACGCCCCTAAGGTTACTCCTGCAAATGTCAAGCCGTCCGATGAGACATCCTTTGCTTATACAGAGGACGGAAAGTTTCTGGACTCCTTTGTACAAAAAGGTTCTAACAGGGTTTACAAAAACTATGATGAGATACCTGTCAACCTGACTCATGCATTTGTTGCCATTGAGGACGAGCGTTTTTATAAGCATAACGGAATTGACCTTCAGGGAATCCTAAGGGCCGGTGTTGTCGGACTTACTTCCGGAGGTAACTTCTCAGAGGGTGCAAGTACCCTGACACAGCAATTGATTAAGAATAACGTGTTTCCTGAGTTTACTGAGGAAAAGACATTCTATGACAGGCTGAAGCGTAAACTTCAGGAGCAGTATCTGGCAGTAGAGATTGAAAAGCAGATGAGTAAGGAAGAGATTGTCGAGGCTTATATGAATACGATCAACCTCGGCCAGAACTGTCTCGGGGTACAGACAGCCGCACAGCGCTATTTTGGCAAGGACGTCTCAGACCTGTCACTTTCCGAAAGTGCTGTCATCGCCGGCATCACGCAGAGCCCGTCCGACTATGACCCGGTCCTGCATCCGGAGGCAAATGAAAAGAGACGGAACAAGGTTTTGAAAAACATGCTGGATCAGAACTATATTACACAGGCTGAGTATGAGGAAGCCAAGGCAGACAACGTTTATGAAAGAATCCAGCAGACCGTGGCTGCAACACCGGAGGACAAGCCGAACTCTTATTTCATAGACAGGCTCTCCCAACAGATCATAAAAGATCTGATTAACCGGAAGCAGTATACAGAGACGCAGGCATACAATGCACTGTACAGCGGCGGACTCACCATCACGGCAACACAGGACCTGAATATCCAGCAGATCTGTGACGAAGAGGTAGCGAATCCGAACAATTATCCATATAACGTGGAGTATGGTCTCGAATATGCATTGACCGTGACACATCCTGACGGCACGTCCGACAATTACAGCAAAGAGATGCTGGCTAAGTATATTAAAGATACACGCGGCGACCAGTACCCACTTGTATTCTCATCGGAAGATGCAGCCAATCAGGCGATCGCAGAGTACAAGAGCACTCTCGGCATTACGGAACAGGATACGATAGCGGAAAATATCGATATCACACCTCAGCCGCAGACATCTGTCGTTGTAATGGACCAGTATACAGGCAAGGTCAAGGCCATTGTCGGAGGACGCGGCGAGAAGAAGACAAGCCTTTCCCTGAACCGTGCAACAGACTCCCCGAGACAGCCGGGTTCCTGTTTCAAAATACTTTCCACTTATGCGCCCGCACTTGATTCTGCCGGATATACTCTGGCATCAACAATCGACGATGACGCGCCGTTCCAGTATGAGAACAGCACACAGTATGTGGAAAACTGGGACAAGAAATATATCGGCATGACACGTGTCCGTTACGCTATTGAGCATTCCATGAATGTATGCGCAGTCAAGACACTGACAGATATCGGTACACAGACCGGATATGATTCACTCATAAACTTCGGATTCACAACACTTGTTAACTTTGACGGCGACTTTCCTGAATATACAGATGTGGCACAGGCTACTGCTTTGGGTGGTATCACACAGGGTGTCTATAATCTGGAAATGACAGCTGCCTATGCAGCAATTGCAAACGGCGGTGTATACACAGAACCAATTCTGTACACAAAGGTTTTAGACCATGACGGCAATGTCCTTCTGGACAATACCGAACCGGCTACACACCAGGTGATTAAAGATTCCACTGCCGCCCTCCTTACAAGCGCAATGGAAGATGTTATAAACAAGGGAACCGGAACGGCTGCCAGACTGAACAACATGGCTGCGGCAGGTAAGACAGGTACGACAGAGAACAGTACCGACCTCTGGCTCTCCGCATATACTCCTTATTATACATGCAGTGTATGGGGCGGGTATGATTCCAACAAGCCGATGGACAATATGGACCAGGCATGGCATGAAGTCCTCTGGAAGAACATCATGGACCGTGTCCATGCAGACCTTCCTTATAAAGCATTTACAATGCCGACTTCCGTAGAACAGAAAACAATCTGCACACAGACCGGCCTGCTTGCAACTTCTACCTGTCCCCCGCTGACAGAATATTTTGCAAAGGGAACTGCACCGACGCAGAGCTGTCCCGGACATTATGTTCCGAAGAAGGAAGACGAAAAGAAAGACGATGAGAAGAAGGATGATGACAAGAAGGATAACACCGAGAATCCTGATGACGGTGGCAATACCGAAAATCCTGACAATGGAGGCGGTACCGAGAACCCAGACGAAGGCGGTGGAGAGGTTCCGACACCTGATCCGGGTACTGATGGAGGCGGCGGAGAGACCACTCCTCCGGCCTGATCGGCTTTAGAAATGAATACAGGCAGGTTAAGAACCTGCCTGTACAAGCAAAACAGCAGAGACGATAAGAGCAATTCCTTATCTTCTCTGCTGTTTTATAATTCATAAACACTTGTGAATAGATCTAAACGACTTTACAGTACAAGCTTGGCTGCCCCACATATCCCTGCATCATTTCCCAGTGTTGCCAGTGTAAATTTCACTTCTTTATTTGCAAATAGTGCAGACTCCATATAAGGCTTCTCAATATAAGGGATCAGAACTTCTCCCGCTTTGGACACTCCTCCACCGATTACAAATACAGCAGGATCCGTGACCGCTGCAAGATTTGCGAGTGCACGGCCAAGATAAATACCGAATTCCTCTGCCACCTCGGCGGCAACGAGATCTCCGGCTTTTACCGCATCAAACACGTCCTTCGCTGTCACAGTGTCCCTTACAAGCATCGTATCACGGGTCTCATTCTCAAGCTTTCTTTTAGCCAGACGAACAATCCCTGTCGCAGATGTATACTGCTCCAGACAACCGCGTTTTCCACATCCGCACACTTCCGTCTCGTCATAATTCACACAGATGTGGCCGATCTCTCCGCCGGCTCCATGCGCCCCTGTCACGACTCTGCCTGCAATGATCACGCCGCCGCCAACTCCGGTGCCAAGGGTAACCATGATCATATTCTTCTGGCCTGCCCCGCCGCCTTTCCACATCTCACCCAGAGCGGCTACATTCGCATCATTATTGATCTCTGCACGCAGTCCGGTCAATTCTTCCATCTCTTTTTTCACTTCTTTATAGTTCCATCCAAGATTAGCACTGCCATTGACAATTCCGTCTTCTGTCACTGGTGCAGGTACTCCGACTCCTGCCCCAAGCACATCTTCTTTGTGAATCTGCTTCTCCTCAAGCTTTGCAAGGATGGTTTGTGCGATATCCGGCAGGATCGCCTTTCCTTCCTCTTCCGTGTGGGTCTTGATCTCCCATTTGTCAAGAATCTCCCCTGTTTCCTCAAACAGACCCAGTTTTACTGTAGTTCCTCCGATATCAACGCCAAAACAATACTTCATGATTCTTCTCCTATCTGCCTTTTATGTTCGTTAAACCTATCTGTTCTTTGCCAGATTCTCCTGCACACGCTTATATAATTCCTGTGCAGCATTATATCCCATCTGTTTCTGTCTGTGGTTGACAGCCGCTGATTCTACGATAATCGCAAGATTACGTCCCGGACGGATCGGAATGCTGTGGCAGACAACACGGTTGCCCAGAAACTCTGTATAATTCTCTTCCAGCCCCAGTCTGTCATATTCCTTGTCCCGGTTCCAGTCTTCCAGAGTAATAACCAGATCGATATTCTGTGTCTCTCTGACGCTCTGCACACCGAACATCGACTTTACGTCAACAATGCCAATGCCCCGAAGCTCTATAAAATGTCTCGTAATATCTGGCGCAGCTCCCACTAATGTATCATCGCTTACTTTTCTGATCTCTACAACATCGTCCGTAACAAGACGGTGTCCTCTCTTAATCAGTTCAAGGGCCGCCTCACTCTTACCAATCCCGCTCTCGCCCATAATCAGAACACCAACACCATAAACATCCACCAGTACCCCGTGTATGGAAATGCACGGAGCCAGCTTCACATTCAGCCAGCGGATGATCTCACCCATAAATGAGGAGGTAGATTTCGATGTTGTAAAAATCGGCACCTGATGCTCTACGGCCTTGATAAGCAGTTCCGGGTCAGGCTCCATATCTCTGCTGAAAACAATACAGGGGACCTGATGGCTCAAAAGCTCATCATATATCTGGTGCTTTCTTTCCTCACTCAAAGTCTCAAGATATGCATACTCCACATATCCAATCATCTGTACCCTGTCCGAGTCAAAATGATCAAAAAACCCAGTCAGCTGAAGTGCAGGTCTGTTAATATCCGGCACATTCACCTCACGTCCGATCAGTTCAACATCAGGAGTCAGATTCTTTAAATCCATCTTTTCAACAATTTCGCTTAACTTTACTCCTTGTCCCATAATAATCTCCTTTATCATTATCACTTTCAACACAAATTCTTTATCCATTATACCATAAATACTAAACTCGTGAAATACCTCGTTAAGTATTTAGGTGTATGTCTTACTAGGCTCGGAAATACCTCGCCAAGTGCGGGCATTATACCATATCAGACCGCCTTATTCTCCGTGAAAAAACTTATACACTGCCTCCGCCGATTTTTCATTCATGGACGGAACGGCCGACAGTTCTTCCACCGTTGCAGCCTTGATCGCATCCAGGCTCAGATAATGGCGCATGAGTGCCTTTCTTCTGGCTGGCCCGATGCCGTCTATATCATCCAGAATTGAATGTACCTGTCCCTTTGACCGAAGCTGCCTGTGGTACTCTATGGCAAAGCGGTGGGCCTCGTCCTGAATCCTTGTAATCAGCCGGAAGGCCTCGGAGGATTTGTCGATCGCAATCTCCTCATTGTGGTAGTAAAGCCCCCTCGTCCTGTGGAAATCATCCTTTACCATGCCGCAGACAGGAATATTGAGACGCAGTTCATCCAGAACTTCCAGTGCGACATTCACCTGTCCTTTTCCGCCATCCATGAGGATCAGGTCCGGGAATGAAGTGAAACCGCCGAGTTCTTTACTCTCCTCACGCTCCCTGAGGCCATGTGTGAAACGTCTTGTCAGGACTTCCCTCATACTTCCGTAGTCATCCGCGCCCTGGATCCCTTTGATCTTAAACTTTCTGTAATCATTACGCTTTGGTTTCCCGCGCTCATATACGACCATCGAACCAACGGACTCAAATCCATTTGTATTCGAAATATCATATGCCTCCATGCGGCTGACGCCGTCCAGATCAAGCATTTTTGCGATTTCCCTGACCGCACCGATCGTCCTGCCCTCTTCCCTCTTTAAGCGCTCTTTATCCTTATTCAAAACGAGCGAAGCATTATTGGCAGCCAGTTCCACCAGCTTTTCTTTTGTTCCTTTTTTAGGGACCCTGATGCTTACTTTCCCGCCCCGTTTTGTACCCAGCCATTCTTCCAGCAGGTGCATGTCTTCCAGTTCTTCCGGAAGCATCAGCTCACCCGGGATAAACGGTGTTCCCGCATAATACTGCTTAATAAAGCTGTCCAACACCTCACTGTGCGGCTCGTCCTTTGAAATGCGCAGGTAAAAATGGTCCCGCCCGATCAGCCTTCCGCCGCGGATAAAGAAGACCTGCACCACAGCATCCTCTTCCTCTGAAGCCACCGCCAGCACGTCACGATCCTCGCCGCTGCTGTCTGTTATCTTCTGCTTCTGTGCGACCTTCTTCACACTGTTCAGCAATTCCCGGTATTCAATCGCCTTCTCGAACTCAAGTGCCTCAGAAGCGGCATCCATCTTTTCCTGCAGTTCCTTTAAGATTACGTCAAAATTCCCGTTCAGGAAGCGGATTACCTCTTGAACCGCTTTTGCATACTCTTCCTTGGAAATATACCCCTGGCAGGGAGCGTCACACTGCTTAATATGGTAATTCAGGCACGGACGTTCCTTCCCGATATCCTTCGGCAGGCTCCTGTTACAGCTGCGTATATGGTACAGCTTGTGGAGCAGGTCGATCGTATCGCGCACCGCCTGTGCACTCGTATACGGGCCGAAATACCGGGCCTTATCCTTGAGCATCTTTCTTGCAAGCATGACCCTCGGGAACGGCTCATTTGTCGTGACCTTAATGAAAGGATAGGCCTTGTCATCCATCAGCATGGTGTTATACTTCGGCCTGTGCTCCTTAATCAGGTTACACTCCAGAACAAGCGCCTCCAGTTCCGAATCTGTCACGATATACTCAAACCTCCGTATATGCGTAACCATCTGCTCGATCTTAACCCCCTTATTCCTGCTGCTCTGGAAATACTGCCGTACCCGGTTCTTCAGGCTGATGGCCTTGCCCACATATATGATATTGTCCTTCTCGTCATGCATAATATAAACTCCTGGCTTGCCCGGGAGCTTTTTCAATTCTTCCTGTATATCAAAATTATTATTTTCCATGACCTATATTATAATGCCTGTTCGGGTATTTGTGAAGGATTTTTACGAGAAAAGGAAGCGCTAAAGAAAAAAATATTACGGTTTACATGCGCGTACATAACGCACAAACTGAAAAGCCGGACTACGCTTAGCGTCTCCCGGCTTTTCCTGTATTCCTTCTTTATTCCTGGCTGTGATCTGCAGGATAATCCTCGTTCACATGTGCCTCTAAACCTTTTTGGCCGCCTTCTTCCGCCGGCTTCATTGTAACACGGACATCTTTTTTCGGCTCACTTCCCTCTTCCGGCTCCTCGATCCCTTTCACTTCACGGAAGATTCTCATGAATTCTTTTCCGGTGATCGTCTCCTTCTCAATGAGGAATGCGGAAATCTTATCGAGTGCTTCTCTGTTCTCGCTTAAGAGGCGCTTTGCCTCCTCATATGCATTCTTCAGCATAGTCATGACTTCGCCATCTATCTCGGCCGCTGTCGCTTCACCGCAGTTCATAACTGGACGGCCGTCAAGATAACGGTTCTGGATTGATTCCAGACCAATAAGGCCGAACTTCTCAGACATTCCATACTGGGTGATCATGGCTCTGGCAATCTTTGTTGCCTGCTCGATATCATTGGATGCCCCTGTAGTAACGGTGTCAAATACAATCTCCTCCGCAGCACGTCCTGCAAGTGCACCGACCAGCATAGCCTCCAGTTCCTTCTTCGTGTTCAGGAACTTCTCCTCTTCCGGTGTCTGCATGACATATCCAAGAGCCCCCATCGTTCTCGGGACGATCGTGATCTTCTGTACAGGCTCTGCATCCTTCTGGAGCGCGCTGACGAGCGCATGGCCGACCTCATGGTAGGATACGATCTTGCGTTCCTCCTCGCTCATGATGCGGTCTTTCTTCTCTTTACCGACCAGCACAACTTCCACTGCTTCAAATAAATCCTTCTGGCTGACAACCTGTCTGCCATTCTTGACTGCATTAATCGCAGCCTCATTGATCATATTGGCAAGATCTGAACCTACTGCACCTGAGGTAGCCAGTGCAATTGCCTCCAGATCGACTGTCTCATCCATCTTAACATCCTTGGAATGTACCTTCAGGACATCCACACGTCCCTTCAAATCCGGCTTATCCACGATAATACGCCTGTCAAAACGTCCCGGCCTTAAAAGCGCCGGATCCAGTACCTCCGGACGGTTCGTTGCCGCCAGAAGCAGAAGGCCCTTATTCGTGTCAAATCCATCCATCTCAGCCAGCAGCTGGTTCAGGGTCTGTTCACGTTCATCATTCCCGCCCATTGCGGTATCACGTGTCTTACCGATCGCATCAATCTCATCAATAAATACGATACATGGCGCCATCTGCTGTGCCTGCTTGAACAGGTCACGCACACGGGATGCCCCGACGCCGACATACATCTCTACAAACGCCGAACCGGACAAGGAAAAGAACGGCACCTTTGCTTCTCCTGCAACAGCCTTTGCCAACAGGGTCTTACCTGTACCCGGAGGGCCCACGAGCAGGGCTCCCTTCGGAAGCTTAGCACCGATTCCGGTGTATTTTCCCGGGTTATGCAGAAAATCAACAACCTCCTGAAGAGACTCCTTCGCCTCATCCTGGCCTGCCACATCCTGGAATGTGACCCCGGTCTCCTTCTCCACGTATACCTTTGCATTGCTCTTGCCGATTCCCATCATGCCGCCGCCCTTTGACATACGCTTCATGAGGAAATTAAACAGAATTACGAGCAGAAGTATCGGAAGTATCACTGTAATAAATATCTCAAATATCATGGAGGATGCCGTATCCGGTATGTTCTGCTCATACTCTACCCCGGCTTTGTAAAGCCGTTCGGACAGTGTATCATCCCTTACTGCGCCGGTATAGTAATCCGGTGCCTTTTCCTGATCCTCTTTCTTATCCTCCAGCTGGCTGACAATATCAGATGCCGTCTTTGTACCTTCCTTTTTCCTGGCATCATCCTTCAGCGTGATGTACAGCTTCGTTGAATCAATCGTAACTTTTTCAACTTCACCGTCATCCACCATCTTCAGGAATTTATCATAGCTGATCTCCTCAGGATTCTTATCCTGCATCATTGAAACCAGTCCCATTACTATAAAAACAGTCAACAGCGTTGTCACGAGGATGATTCCCCAGCCCTGGCGATTGTTTTTAGGATCTTTGTTATTTCTGTTATTCTGATTATCCATTCTTAAGCCTCCTAAAATCCACTATCCCCATTATAAGTACAGGCTCCCCATAAATCAATAAAAAGATTATGAAAATATTGTAAACACGGGGCATTTTATAGTATACTGGTTACGAAATATGTCATGAGTGAGGAAAGAGAAAATGAAAATAGGATTCGATAATGAAAAATATTTAACCATGCAGTCAGAACATATCCGCGAAAGGATAAACCAGTTTGATAACAAGCTGTATCTTGAATTCGGGGGAAAGTTATTCGACGATTACCATGCAGCCAGAGTCCTGCCGGGCTTTGCACCGGACAGCAAATTAAGGCTTTTGAAGCAGCTCAGCGACCAGGCCGAGATCGTCATCGTCATCAGTGCTCGTGATATTGAGAAAAATAAAGTCCGCGGTGATCTGGGTATTACATACGATTCAGACGTTCTGCGCCTGATGGATTCCTTTGGGGACAACGGCCTGTATGTAGGAAGTGTTGTCATTACCCAGTACTCCGGCCAGGAAAGCGCTCAGCTTTTCAAAAACCGCCTTGAGAATCTCGGCATCCGTGTCTACATCCATTATAATATCGCCGGCTATCCGTCAAATATCCCACTGATTGTAAGTGATGACGGATACGGTAAGAATGAATATATCGAAACGTCCCGCCCACTGGTTATCGTCACAGCCCCGGGACCTGGGAGCGGAAAAATGGCCACATGCCTTTCACAGTTATATCATGAACATAAACGCGGAATTCATGCAGGCTATGCCAAATTTGAAACATTTCCCATCTGGAACCTGCCGCTTAAGCATCCGGTTAATCTGGCATATGAAGCTGCCACGGCCGATTTGAATGATATCAATATGATCGATCCGTTCCACTTAGAAGCATATGGCAAGACAACGGTAAATTATAACCGCGACGTGGAGATTTTTCCGGTATTAAATACCATTTTTGAAAAAATTTACGGGAAAAGCCCGTACAAGTCTCCGACAGACATGGGTGTCAACATGGCCGGCAACTGTATCTGCAACGATGAAGCCTGCCGCGAAGCATCCCGTCAGGAGATTGTCCGCAGATATTTTGCCTCCCTGAACTCCCTTGTACAGGGTACAAGCTCAGAGGAAGAGGCCCAGAAGATCGAGATTCTCATGAATCAGGCCAACGTGACCGTACAGGACAGGAAGGTCGTGGAAAAGGCCCGTGAACGCTCCGAAGAGACACAGGGCCCTGCTGCTGCCCTCGAACTGGACGACGGCAGGCTCATAACCGGAAAGACAACGAACCTGCTCGGAGCTTCCGCAGCTCTCCTGCTGAATGTCATCAAAGAACTGGCCGGGATTGACCACGAACTGCATGTCATCTCTCCGGAATCCATTGAGCCTATCCAGAAGCTGAAGGTAGACTACTTAAAGAGCAAGAACCCTCGCCTCCACACCGACGAGGTGCTCATCGCCCTCTCCGCCAGCGCCGCCAACAGCAGCCTCGCAAGAAAAGCACTGGAACAGCTCCCCAAACTGGACGGCTGCCAGGCACATACCTCCGTCATGCTGTCAGACGTAGATATCAAAACATTCAAAAAACTAGGCGTACAACTCACCTGCGAGGCAGTTTATGAGACTGATCATATTTACCACTAGATAGGATGAGGGACGCTAAGTAAGAGGCGGGGGAGGGCGCCGTGTGGCTGTGTGGTGCCGGTTCAAAGCCTGTCCGCTTACTTAGCTGCGTTCATCCAGTCAGCAGTGACAAATATAATCAGGAAGCTCATTGCCAAATGAAGCGTATTGGTATCGGCAAAACAGAACTTTATTCCTCCCCTATACGAATCATAAAAATGTCCTCGCAGCCAACTCCAGTTGCGTATTGGCGAGAAACCCACCGGGGTATGAGTTTTTTGTGGGTGGATGCGCCTAGCTTGAAATGAGGATGGGACAGAGGACTGCGCGGGTGCATATGCCAGTTTAGGAGGTGTAAAGGGACCCTTAGCGGGACTTAATAAAAAACCGGCGTATACTCGGAATGAAATTTGTTCTCCAAAACAAATTTCAACAAGGGCCGAACTGCGTTTGCATCGGCAAACGGAGTGAGTCCCTTGGGTTTCCGAGCATACGCCGGGTTTTTATTTAGGCCTGCTTAGGGGAACGTCCAGCCTCAAAAACTGGCATATGCACCCGCGCAGTCCTCTGTCCCATCCTCATTTCAAGCGACCCCTTCCCCCACACAAACTCATTCCAAATTTCTCCTCTTGTAAAAAAAAGCTGTATTTTTTTTGGATTTTGGTATATACTCTTTAAGTATTTTTTTAATGATTCACACAAAGGAGGATTTTATGGCAGTAAAGTATGTATTTGTGACCGGAGGAGTTGTTTCAGGTTTGGGTAAGGGCATCACTGCCGCATCTCTCGGGCGCCTGCTTAAGGCACGGGGGTACACGGTAACGATGCAGAAGTTTGACCCGTACATCAATATTGACCCCGGAACGATGAACCCGGTACAGCACGGTGAAGTATTCGTAACAGACGACGGCGCGGAAACAGACTTGGATTTGGGACATTATGAACGTTTCATAGACGAAAGCCTGACGAAGAATTCCAATGTGACCACCGGTAAGATATACTGGTCGGTTCTGCAGAAGGAACGCCGCGGAGATTTCGGTGGCGGGACCGTACAGGTTATCCCGCATATCACAAACGAGATCAAAAGCAGATTTTACCGCAATCCTGCCGCTTTAGGCACGGAAATCGCAATCATAGAAGTTGGAGGGACCGTTGGCGATATCGAAAGCCAGCCTTTCTTAGAGTCCATCCGGCAGTTCCAGCACGAAAAAGGTCACGAAAACGTGATTCTGATACACGTCACTCTAATTCCCTATTTAAAAGCTTCACAGGAAATGAAAACAAAACCGACCCAGGCAAGTGTCAAGGAACTTCAGGGCATGGGAATCCAGCCGGATATTATTGTATGCCGTTCTGAATTTCCTCTGGATACTGGCATGAAAGACAAGATTTCTCTTTTCTGCAATATTCCGTCAAAACACGTCCTTCAGAATCTGGATGTGGAATACCTGTATGAAGCTCCGCTCGCTATGGAACGCGAGAATCTGGCACAGGTTGTATGCGAGTGCCTGCACCTTGACTGTCCAAAACCGGATCTAAAAGACTGGACCGAGATGGTGGATAACCTGCGTAATCCGACGCAGGAAATCAATATTGCCCTTGTCGGAAAATATATCCAGCTCCACGATGCCTATATCAGCGTGGTAGAGGCGCTGAAACACGGTGGAATCTACAGTCACACTACGGTCAATATTAAATGGGTTGACTCGGAAACCGTTACTGCTGAAAATACAGATGAAATTTTCAAGGATGTCAGCGGCATTTTAGTGCCGGGAGGATTCGGTGACCGCGGTATTGAAGGAAAAATAGAATCCATTAAATATGCACGTACAAATAACATCCCGTTCCTCGGGCTCTGTCTTGGTATGCAGCTCTCCATCGTCGAATTTGCCCGAGATGTACTCGGTTATCATGATGCACACAGTATGGAATTAAAACCGGACACTACGCATCCGGTCATCCATATCATGCCGGACCAGATTGGCGTGGAAGATATCGGCGGCACACTCAGACTTGGCTCTTATCCCTGTGTCCTGAAAAAAGATTCAAAGGCTTACAGCCTGTATGGAGCTGAGGAAATCAAGGAACGCCACCGCCACCGCTACGAAGTAAATAACGATTACCGCGAAGCGCTGGAAGAACACGGCATGATGCTTTCCGGCCTTTCCCCTGACGGGCGAATCATCGAGATGGTAGAAATTCCGGATCACCCGTGGTTCCTTGCGACACAGGCCCATCCCGAGCTGAAGTCGCGTCCCAACAGGCCGCATCCTCTTTTTAAAGGCTTTGTGGAAGCCGCACTCAAATATTCGAGTCAACGTAACGGCAGGCTGGAATAGAGGCCTGATAACAGAACAAGCCCTGAGATGGCAGCGCTATGCTGTCATTTCAGGGCTTGTTTTTCTATAACAACCGGAATCCCGGATTATCATCCTTCTTTTCCCTCTTTCCCGCACTCTTCTGTCCCCGCGGTCCGCTTCTGACTGATATAACCGGACAGCTTCAGGGCTGCCCATGCTGCAAATATGCCGATCAGGAGTCCGGCCAGCACATCCGACGGATAGTGGACCCCGACATAAAGACGTGAAAATGCGATCAGGGACGCCAGAATGACCGCAGGTATTCCCCATTTCCGCGGCGCCATTTTGTAATACACAAGGGCTGCGGCAAAGGAAGCACAAGTATGCCCCGACGGGAACGAATAATCACGCTGCCTTTCTATCAGGAGCCTCAGGCCGTCCACCACCTCATACGGCCGTATCCTCGCAACCAGGTTTTTCAGCGCCACATTCGTTATCAGGGCGCCTATCGCTAATGCTATAATAGCCGTAATCCCTATTTTCCTTGTTCTTTTAAACAGCAGCAGCACAATAGAGAGTACAATCCAAAACCATCCAGCATTCCCCAGAGATGTAATAAACTTCCAGAAAGGGGTCATCCAGTCATGCCGCAGATACTGCTGTATAAAAAGCAAAATATCACCATCTAACTGTAACAGATAACTCATCATTCATTTACCCGGACCTTTCATTTTAGTCAATATGTTTTATAGTATATCATATTACCAGGGCATTTTAAATGATAGACTATCTTTTCCAAACAAGATATACTATATACAGGTACACCATACCTGTACAGAGATTAAGACGGAGGGATACACATGAAAAAAATGCGTTCACTAATTATCATCATCGCTGCGGCCGCCCTGGTTGCGGTCGGGTTTCTCGGGGCAAAGCTTCTGAATAAAGAGCCCAAAGTTACAGTCAGCGCCGTTTCCATCGAGGAGCGTCTCAGCAAATGCAGTTCACTTACTACTGCCAGACTGGACTACAGAGGCATCATTAAATACTCGGAGGGTGAGATCGATTTTATCAACAAAAAGAGTTTCTCTATGATCTATGATGCACATATTAAAGCGGGCATTGACTTATCACAGGCTGTTGTCGAAGTCTCCGGGAAAAGTATCAGTATCCGGATACCGGCCCCTGAAATACAGGATATTACGATTGATTCCGATACACTCGAATTTTACGATGAAAAGTTTGCACTCTTTAACTGGACAAACAAAGAAGATACGACAAAGGCAATCGCATATGCAAAGAATGATGCCGAAGCGAAAGCGGGACAGACGGACATTCTTGAACAGGCCAGAGAACAGGCCGCAGCCGTCATCGAAACGCTGATACAGCCGATTACTGAAGACAATACCAATTCATATGAACTCACCGTTACTTATGCGGAATAAATGCACCGGGGGTAAAAGATCATTCCATGACATGCAGATATGTATGGAATGACCTTTTGCCCCCGTTATCATATAATAAAGAGACATCATAAACAGGAGTAACAACATGCCACTGAACAACATCGGAAATATTATCCGGTTTGGAAATATGATGCAGGCCAGTAATGCACTTGTGGAAGAAGTTTTCCTGCAGACCCGTACAACTGGATCTGTAACAATATCATACTCCTCCAAAACTCCGGACGGAATTACTTTTATCAATCTATTGCAGCTAAACGTGCACCGTAATACTGTGATTCTCAACTCGCTGGGCAGAACCATGTGTTTATGTGATATTCACAAGGGAATGTGGGTGGATGCTATCTTTTCGCCAATTACAACCAGAAGCATTCCGCCCCAGTCGAATGCCTTTCTGCTGTTGGTACGCAGCGGGAGCCGTCCTTCAAGCACCACGTCCACCGGCAGGATCGTCAGCGTAGATACCAGCAACCGTTCTATTACAACCGGCGTTCCAGGTGACATAAACAGGCAGACAGTATTTATCATCACGGATAATACCATTATAAGAAACCGCGCAGGCAGCCCGGTCAGACTTTCTAATCTGCGCCCCGGGCAAACGGTCCGGATCGTCCACTCAAATGCGCAGACAGCCAGTATACCCCCTCAGACTACGGCTTTTTACGTGCAGGTTATTTAAAAGATTGAATGCAGAGTTCACTTTACTGCGAAGGAACCCGGCTTATGCCGTACACTTCGCAGCAGAACCCTGCTGACAGCCCCTACCCATCGATTTCCAGTATTTCCTTTTTTGTCAGTGGATTTACATGCACCATGCAGTGTTTTACCTCTGGAAATTGTTCCTCCACTCTGGTATGTACTTCCTCTGCTATCCCGTGCGCCTCGCGCAGTGTCAGGTTCTCATCCGCGGCGATTTCAATATCCACATAGGCCCTTGCCCCGAACATTCTTGTACGGATAGTATCAATCTTTTCCACACCCCTGTTTTCCAACACCGCCTGGCGGATTTGCTGGATCGTCCGGTCATCACAGGACTTATCCACCATCTTATTCATCGCATCCTGAAAAATGTCCCACGCCGCCTTTCCTATGAATACACAGATAACAACACTTGCAAGCGGATCAAGTACAGGAAATCCAAGCCGCGCACCGAATATTCCGGCAAACGCCCCGATGGAAGACAGCGCGTCGGAACGATGGTGCCATGCGTCAGCCATCAGTGCCCCGGAATTTATTTTTTTAGCAGCCGCCCTAGTATACCAGTACATCCACTCCTTAACCAGAATGGATATGACTGCTGCAATCAGTGCCATCCGGCCCGGAACCGAAGCCGATTCCAGATTACCTGATGCTATCTTCTGTATCCCGCTTATTCCTATTCCTGCACCGGTCGCAAACAATACAACTGCCAGCAGGATCGATGCCACACACTCCATTCTTTCATGGCCGTAAGGATGTTCCTTGTCAGACTTTTTCCCCGAGATTGTAACCCCTATCATGACAATGACCGTACTGAATACATCCGACGCCGAATGTATCGCGTCTGACAGCATTGCCCCGGAATGTGCAATCAGCCCGGCAGCCAGTTTAAATGCCGACAGTGCTATATTCACCCCAATACTGACCTTGGATACGCGCATTGCAATCTTTGTTCCCTCTGTTTGTATGTTTTCTGTGTTTTGTGCCATTATGATGTCCTCCTTCTCATTTAGCTGTCTGAACAGTATTATCTGGTTCACTTCAATGCACATCCTGTCCGGAGGTTCCTGCAAGCGGATTTTTAACTCCGTTTACACAAAAAGAACCTGTGGAACATTCGTAGTAAACTGTCCCACAGATTCTTCCTGTTCATCTGCTGCCGCGTCCGCGGCCCGGCCCCATTCATACTGAGTATCACCCCTGTATGGATCGCCTGCTCAGTTTGTACTGTAGAATAAATATGCAGTGCAAAGAGTTTCCTTTTATAATATGCAATCCGCCCTTTTTTGTCAATCATTATTTTTCATAACGAGAATTTTTCTCTGTATGTAATCTTCCATAAATAGATGCGGCTGTTACAGAAATTAGATTTCGATAACAGCCGCATCTCTATGAGGGGGGGCAAATTCGTCAATTTGTCAAATCACATGTTTGCCTTGATCCTGGTCTTTTTTTCCTTCCTGATGTATTCTGTGTCCCTGCTTTTCCCTTCTTTGTCTGCTGCTTCCATGATACGGGGACCCCGCTGGCTCTCTGTCGGTACGCTTCCCATCTCTTCCTCCAGACGCATCCTCCGGAAATCTTTTTTATGGTTCACGCCTCCGCAGAAATCTTCAAAAGCGAATGCCATTCTATCCAGGATGCCAAGGCTGGATATCTTTTCTACTGAAAGCTTCCTAACAGAGCGGAGCCAGTACTCTGCGAGCATCCAGCAGACAATTAAAAGTGCCAGCGCCGAGATTAAAATAATAAATAATTTTTCTAACATAGGTTCCACTCCCTTCGTCTTTCTTGTTATCTTTATATTAGCTCGTACGCTTCGATTAGTCAATATTTTAATTATATTTTTATAATTATTTCTGTCTTTAATTTTAATTATCCATTATTTTTTATTTATTTTAGTTTTGTTCATTACTTTTTAGATATTTTTCTGCCGCCGGGTCCTTCATACTATATTTCCGGTACCACTCTTTGCTGGCATCATTTCTTACCACTTCTGAGCGGTTCTGTGAAAGGAACCTCACAAGAGGGTACACATCCACCCATATTTCATGATTTCCCTCCCTCTGGCTTTCATCGAAAATCAGCTGCAGTCCAAAATGAAGGTGGTAGGTGTCAATGTTATTTACATTTTCCGTTGTACTGTACCCGGTCCTGCCCATATAGCCGATTACATCCCCCGCCTGTACGACGTCGCCTTCTTCCAGTGATTCTGCAAACGGGATATTCTGCCGCAGATGTGCATAATAATAGTAGCGTTTCCCGTCAAAACTATTGATCCCGATGCGCCAGCCTCCGTACTGGTTCCATCCCATTACGGCCACATAGCCGGACTCGGAAGCAACAATCGGGGTTCCCACCTGTCCCATCATGTCATGCCCTAAGTGGTTGCGCCTGTAGCCATAGCTTCTGGACACCCCGAAATCATCATAATCTGTATAGGGAAATGTCTTTGCGATTGGAGAATATGCCTTCAGCCCGTAAAATTTCTTCCATACCTTTTTATCCGAATCTTCACTTTCCGGTTTCTCAATCTCATATTCCCCCACCATACCGTCCAGAACGGCACCATAAGCCTCACGGTAATAGCCGTAATACTCCATATCGGCCGTCATCTCCTCGATCGTCGACCCTCCCGTGAGAAGCTTTTCTGCCGCCTGGGTCATGTCAGCTTCCTGATATCTTGTAAAATCCCCGCCGTATCTGGCCCCAAGATACGCCAGCAGTTCCACCCAGTTTAAATGGACGTCCTCCTGATATGTTTCTACGTCATATGTATAGGCGCGGTTTAATGCTTCATAAGAAACATTAAATTCCACCCATTTGATATACTCTGCCTTCTCTCCACCGCCGCTGCCGGCTGCATCACTGTTTTCTTCCGCAATCCCGCGTGCACCGGCAGAAACAGCTGTTTCCTGATCTGCTGACTGATTCTGCCCGCTCCCCTGCCAGACACAAAACACAAGGAGAAGCAGCAGGATTTCGGCCGCAATTCCTGCCGGGAAAAATAATCGTTTTCGCATGTACATGCTCCTGCCATAAACTCTTAATAGTCTATGCGGCATGAACGCAACAAATTCTTCTGAATATACTGAATACAAACAACATTTATGGTGTCAGGAGCAGACCATGCATCTTATATCATCACTTTTATTCGCTCTTTCCGCTAATATAGACAGCTTCATTGTCGGAATGTCCTACGGGATTAAGAAATCGAACATTGATCTTTTAAAGAGCACCATTATCAGCCTCGTCACGCTGGCAGGTACTATCGTCGCGATCCTTATGGGCACAGAAATCTCACAGTTTCTTCCGGCTTCCTCTACCCAGGCCATCGGCTGCGCCCTTTTAATCGGGCTGGGGCTGTACTATATACTGAAGTCTCTCTTCGGCTTTCTCAGTAAGAAATGTAAAAAAACAGAAGTAAAATCAAATGAACTCTCAGCCAGTTCTTCTAAAAAAGAGCCAGCCGAAGCAACCCTGCTTACGCTAAAAGAAGGATTATTTCTGGGGCTCGCTCTCTCTATTAATAACTTCGGCATGGGGATCGGCGCCAGTATTACGGGACTGAAGCTCGTACCCACTGCAATCATGTCACTGATCGTATCCGTCGTCTTTCTGTATGCCGGAAACTTCATTGGAAAGACAAAGGTTCCCCGGATCTCAGACCAGCTGGCAGATGTGATCTCCGGACTGATACTGGTCGGGCTCGGGGCATATGAACTGTTTTTCTAACATGCTGTTTTTACAGCATGAAAAAAACAGCACCGGAATGGGTAATCATCCACATCCCGGTGCTGTTTTTCATACAATTTCCTGTTCGCTAAACAGTGCTTCTACCGCCTTTTCATAGACCGTAAGCTTCTCTGATTTTCTAATCTTCTTCGCATATTTCTCATAATTCGTAAACAAAGGCGCCATATAGAACCACAGCTCCTTCATTTTAAACAGGATTGTCCGGTCACCGCTTAAGACCTTCTGGTAATCTACATAGATCCGGTCATGAAAGGCCTTCAGGGTCGATTTCTCAAGTGGTGTATGATTTTTGATCTCACAGACCAGTCCCGGATTCGAAAGAATTCCACGGCCCAGCATCACACAGCCCACATCCGGGAAAGCCTCCTCAAACCGCCGGTAATCCTGAACGGAAAAAATATCCCCGTTATAGCAGATATTGCAGCCGCATGAGCCAACTGCCCTGCCAAACACTTCCCAGTCCGGTGTATTTTTATAAATATCCGTCTGGAGCCTTGGATGGATGATCAGCTCGGCTAACGGGTACTTCTGGTATATTTCCAGCAGATGGTCAAATTCTTCCGGGCTCTCTTTTCCAATTCTTGTCTTGATTGAGATACGGATATCCGCCGCCGAAAAGATTTCTTCCAGAAAATGGTCCAGTTTATCGGGGAATGCAAGAAACCCCGAGCCCCTTCCTTTTGTGACAACAGTTCTTGAAGGACAGCCCAGATTCAGGTTCACTTCTCTGTACCCGTATGTCTTAAGCTTCCTTGCCGTGCGGATGAAATCGTCTGCCGAATTCGTCAGTATCTGCGGGACGGCAGCCATCCCTTCATTGTGCTCAGGCAGGATATCATTCTTCTCTTTCGAACTGAGGTGCCCGAACTGGTTCGGCATAATAAACGGAATAAAATACTTGTCAATCTCTCCAAAATATGTATGGTATGC
This sequence comes from Clostridium sp. AF19-22AC, assembly GCF_003479085.1. Classification (NCBI taxonomy): domain Bacteria; kingdom Bacillati; phylum Bacillota; class Clostridia; order Eubacteriales; family Clostridiaceae; genus Clostridium; species Clostridium sp. AF19-22AC. The sequence goes on from NZ_QUGN01000003.1 coordinate 280,905, forward strand.
ATTGCGGTATATGTAACCGCTGATCCCTTCAAGAGGGGCGAAATAAAATCTCATAGTGCAGACTCCCGTTCCTTTCTAAACTCTATCTTTCCTTCTGACAGAATCAGCCCCGCCAGTGTAAGTCCCGCGCCTAAAGCCGCTGTCCCTGTGATCTTCTCATGCAGGATCAGCACGGATGTAACAATCGTTACGACCGGGACGATGTAAATATAGACACTTGTGCGGACTGCACCCAGTATCTGTACGGCCATGTTCCATGTTACGAAGCAAAGTGCAGATGCCCCCGCCCCAAGGAAAAGGATATTCAGAAGATTCACAGGATCCGCCAGTCTTGACAGTCCCAGACGGAAGTCAAATGCTACTGCCGCCGGTATCATGAACAGAATCCCGTAGCCGAACATATGTCTTGTATTCTGAATTGTAGAATATCCATATCCGCTGATTTTCTTCGTCAGGACAGAATAGCATGCCCATACAAAAGCGGCAGCCAGAGCCAGAATGTCCCCCTTCGGATTCAGCTTCAAGGTTTCACTCCCGCTGAAACTCATCATACAGATTCCCACGATCGCTACCGCAAACCCCAGAAAAAATGATACACGCATATGTCCGTCTTCTTTTAAAAAAATCTTGCTTAAAATAGCCGTGAAAAACGGAGCCGCTGAAATAATCACTCCCACATTAGAGGCAAGTGTGTATGTCAGGGCAATATTTTCCAGAAGATAATACAGGCAGATCCCACAGAGTCCTGCCGCTGCAAATACCCATTCCTGCTTCCTGTCTGTCAGCCTTATGAGTCCCGGTTTTGCCAGAAAAAGCAGAATATAGCCGATCACAAAGCGGATAATCAGTATTTCCACAGGCTGGAAATTCCGAAGCAGAACCTTTGTAGAAATAAAAGTAGTACCCCACACTACAATCGTAAATAATGCCGCCAGATGTCCCATCCCGTTTTTATCCTTCATCACGTCTGCCCCCTGTCCATGTCTCTTTTTTCATAAATTTAATCACCTCACGGGCATTATTATACTATATCTGCACCTTTCAGGCTTGTAAAATATCTTCATTTATTCAGTTTCAAATAAAATTGAAGCCATTTTCTGCTGCCATGCACCTTCACGCAGGCTGTTAATTCCCCTCCCATATTTTCCGCCAGATATCTGGCAATCGGAAGCCCCAGCCCGGTACTGCCTTCGCTTCTGGAATGGTCAGCAGTATAAAACCTGTCAAACAGAGCATCCACCTCACCGGCATCCAGATGCTCCGTGTCATTTTCCATGAGAACCGTAATCCCGCTTTTCTCTTCCTTCAGGCTGACTCTGAGTATGCTAACCGCATATCTGAGTGCATTCTGAATCAGGTTTGAAAAAATCCTTTCCAGCGCGGCCTCATCCGCCAGTGCGAATACTGCTTCATCCGGTATATCAAGCCGGACATCCAGATTCTTACGGACAAGTTCCTGATAACTCTCCAGTGTGGTTTCCCTTAGGATTCTGCCGGCATCTGCTTTCCCGACTTCCAGCTCATAGTCTCCTGCCGTTAGTCTTGAAAGATCATAAAACTGGGCGGTCAGCCTTTTCATGGAGCGGGCTTTTTTCCTGACAATCTCTAAGGAATCCCTGTCCTCCACCTTAAGGGAACTCTCATCGATCAGGTCCAGAAACCCCAGAATCGATGTCAGCGGGGTCCGCAGGTCGTGGCTGATATTTTCGATCTGGCTTTGCAGCATCTGCTCTTTCTCCTGATAACCCACATGGATTCTTCGGATTTCCTCCAGATTCCGGTTCACTTCTTCCAAAAGTACTTCCATCTCGGCCTGCGGTGATGGCAACTTAACAATGCGGTTTTCTTCCAGATCTTCCGTAATCTCCCGCAGTTCCTGCGCCGCCTCCCCCAACGCCTTTTTCAGCAGGAAAAAGCGTATACAGAAATACATTGCTATAAAACATACTACTGCCAAAATGAGATAGATCATTTCCGCACACGCTCCTTTCCTTATGTCATATCCGCCATGCAATTACCAGCTTCATATCCTCTATGCAATATCCCGTTTTCTGAAGACAACATATCCCGCCACATAGAATACAGCAATTCCTATAACACCGGCGATCAGACATTTTGCCAGTCCCTCCGGCGTATCCCACAGGCACTCGTACTGCGTCATGTTTACAGTGGTTTCAAATTTCAGATAGTTCCAAGGCATCCATTCTGCGGCCCTGTTCAGCCACTCTATCTTGAATCCCACAATGAAGCTGAGCATAGGAATCACCCATATGACGGCCATCCAGCAGATCGTCATAAGGATTTCTTTTTTGATCATACACATGAGTGCCACTGTAAGGATGACGGCTGCAAATGCCATAGGCAGGTTCGCTGCAACACCCCTTAATCTGGCCATGACAGTGATTCCGCCGGGGTCATCTAAGAGCAGGTAGGCACTTCCATAGTAAACCGTCAGTACAACTGCCATACAGACAAGGGATGCCGCCGAGCATACGATACATTTTGCAGTGAAAAACTGCCCTCTTGAGATGCCGAAAGAGACTGCGTTTTTCAATGTCCCGTTTTTGTGCTCTTCTGAGAACACAAAGCTGGTAACAAGCAATCCGCCCAGCAGCAGGGTTGTCATACTGCTGGATAGTATATTTAATGAATATCTTATCGAACCATAGGGGAAATCGAATACAAACCGGTTGAACAGATATAAAATGACGTTCATCAGGACAGTCAGTCCGGATAAGACACCCGTCAGTACATACAGCTCTTTTCCGTGGATCACTCTGTAGCATTCACTCTTCATATAATTTAACATGACAATCTCCCCCTCTCCTTCAGATTCATATAGTATTCTTCCAGCATCATCTGCTTCTGCTCAAGACGCAGCACCCCGATTTTATGTTCCGCCGCCAGCAGGCTGTACGCATCTGCTGTCATCTCAGGGCTCTTGATCCTGAACGATGAATCCGGCAGTACCTTGTAGCTGATACCCTCCCACTTCTTTTCCAGAAGCGCCGCATATTGTTCCGGTTCCGTCACCGCTATATCCAGATAGACCGCGCACTGCTCATGGAGCTGTTCTGCCGTAATCTCATTCAGCAGCCATCCCTGGCTTAAGAATCCATATATGGTCGCGATCTGTTCCAGTTCTGAAAGAATGTGGCTGGAAATAATGATTGTTATGTTTTTTTCCCGATTTAGCTGTAGCAGCAGGTTCCTCATCTCGATGATTCCACTGGGGTCAAGGCCGTTGATAGGCTCGTCGAGTATTAAAAGCTCCGGTTCCCCGAGAAGTGCAATCCCCAGACCGAGCCTCTGCTTCATGCCCATCGAAAGTGTTCCGCCTTTTTTCCTGCGTTTTTCCCACAGACCTACGCTCTTTAAGATCTCTTCTACCTTTCCCTTCCCGGGTATTCCTTTCTGGATACGGTAATATTCCAGATTTCTTTCCACAGAGAGCTTTGGATAGAATCCCGGTGACTCCACAATGGCCCCACTGCGTTTCCTGTTCTTCTGAAGTTCCTTTTCCGGGTAGGCCCCGAAGAGGCGGACTTCCCCGCCTGACGGGTATATCTGCCCGGTCAGCATTTTTAAAAAAGTCGTTTTTCCGGCGCCGTTATCTCCTATCAGGCCGTAAATATCTCCTCTTTTGACAGTAATATCCACGTCCTTAAGTGCCGTTACACTGCCATATTTCTTAGTCAGGCTTCTGGCTTCAATAACATGTTCTCTCATCTTTTATTCCTCCGCATATTTCACTTTGCTGCTTACATGAATGATTGTAACCGGGAGGCTTTTAATAAGTCCTCAAGAAAGTTTAAAGAAATCATAAAGATGCTTTTATGCCATTTTAAAACCGACTCCCCATACGGTCCTGATATACTCTTCCCCTGCATCTGCGCTGGCAAGCTTCTTCCTCAGGTTACTGACATGTACGTTCACGGTGTTGTCCTCCCCGTAATAGCCGCCGTTCCAGACCTGTTCATAAAGCGTTTCCCGGGAATATACCTTCCCCGGGTCCTTGATCAGAAGGTACAGGATGTCATATTCATGCATGGTCAGGGAAATCTCTTTCCCTCCTACAGTCACTTTCCGGGATTTATGCAAAAGATGCAGTTTTTTGTATGTATACTCCTCTGTTTCATTTTCCTCTTTTCCTGAACCGCCTTTCTGCCTCGTCCCGGAGCGCCTCAGGGCGGCATATACTCTTGCCAGAACCTCATCCGCCTCGAATGGTTTTGTCAGGTAATCGTCCGCGCCGCCTCTTAATGCCCGGACTTTCGACTCCAGCGCCGCCTTTGCCGACAATACTATGACCGGGGTATCCAGTTCCATCTCTTCCCTGATCACCGAGATTAGTTCCTCCCCGCTCATTCCGGGGAGCATCAGGTCCAGTAAAATCAAATCAGGCGTTTCCATCTGAAGCAGAAGCTTTGCCTCTGTCCCTGAAAACGCCTGAACCGTATCGTATTCATTCTTTGCCAGAATTTTTTTCAGCAAATGATTGATATCTGTGTCATCCTCTACAATGAGAATCCTGCGTTTATCCATATCCGTTTACCTCCACACGAATATCATTGTACACGATTCCCAGAAAGAAAGGAAGCCCCCTATCCCTGATAATTTCTATATTTGTGGTAGCCTGTCGTTATACATACAACTGTGACTGTCAGTGCGATGAGCAGATGCATAACAGTTACATCCTCTGGAAATGAGAATCCCCAGCCCAGCGGCAGATAAACTGGCTGCGACAGCATGAAATGATTCACAAGCATGGTCCCTTTTCTCCCCAGTATCCACATGGGTGAAAAGATTTTTATCCATGCAACCGGGATTACAAATACGATCATGGAAACAACTACCGCCATAAACGAGTTCCGGCATATTGCTGAGACTGCCAGCACAACCGCCGAAAGCAGGATGATTCCCGCCACTCCCAAAACAAAAATAAATACAAAAAATGCCCCTATTTCTTTCGGGTAAGTCCCGTGGTAAGGCAGTGCCCCGCATAACACCGTGGAGGCATCCAGTCCCTGTGTGCCGAAAACATACCGGTAAGCCAGCCATATATAAAGAGAAGCCAGACAGTACACTGCCGCCGCAAAAAAGACTGCCGCTGATATTTTCATCCATATGGCACTCTTTTTGCCCCTCCTGGTTGTCAAAAGGATGTCTGCCGTCCGAAGTGTATACTCTTCCGCGAAAACAGGCGACAGGCCGATGATCAGAATGACGCTCAGCATCAGCATCATCGTAATCCCATATGTTTCCACCATATCATCCCATCCATAGACATAGTCAAACTGTACATCCCCCTTTAAAAGCGGCGCCGCATTGTTTTCCCACTCTTCGCCCTCCATAAACTGGATCTCATCGGGATTGTCACCCATGAGCTGCCTGTAGTTCGTCATTTTTTCCGTAATATATTTATTGCAGAAGTTCCCTCTAAAATTATCTATCTTTTCATCGTAATAGTAGAACCCAAACCGGTCATAGATTGCCCTGACCTTTTCTTCCGTCAAAGGTCCCGCATATTCTTTTGCCAGTTCCTGATCCTTCCTTATCGCAGTCTTCCCGTAATAGGTCTGCCCGTCAATGGTCACCGCATAATCCTGCTGGATCGTCCACAGCCGGAAAGTCAGGAACGCCAGCAGTACGAGTATACCGCACCAGATGATTTTGCGGGATGCGATTTTATAAATTTCTTCTTTCCAGATTTTCCACATTCTCTGCTGCCTCCTTAAAATGATACAGATATACGTCTTCCAGCCCCGGTTCCGCGTTTACTGCGCCTTCACACGGGCAGCTGTCCGCCACGATCCGTAAATAAACCTGATCCCCTTCATTCTTTAAATTACTAACCGCAAACTGCTCATTCAGCCTCTGCGCCTCTTCAGGTCCGGCCAGATATTCCCATACCCTGCCTTCTGCACTCTTTGTCACTTCCCGGGAAGTTCCCTGCTCCACGATCCGTCCCTGCTTCATCAGAAGGATCTGGTCCGCGATGAACTCTACATCAGACACAATATGCGTAGACAGGATGACGATCCTCCCCTTTGACATCGCGCTTATAATATTTCTAAAACGAATGCGTTCCTTCGGATCCAGCCCGGACGTGGGTTCATCCAGAATCAGGATCTCCGGATCATTGAGCAGTGCCTGCGCGATTCCAAGCCTGCGGATCATCCCGCCGGAAAAGGTTTTAATCTTGTGTTTCTGTTCCCCCGAAAGTCCTACGAGCTGAAGCACCTCCTGTACCTTATCCTTTGCCAGATCCTTCGGCACCGCCTTGCACGCAGCCAGATATTCCAGATATCTTTTTGCCGAAAAATCCGGGTAATACCCAAAATCCTGAGGCAGATATCCCAGCATATGCCGGTATTCTCCGTCCATCCCCCAGATTTGTGCCCCATTGCACAATATTTCTCCCGCTGAAGGCTTTAAAACACCACACAGCATCCGAAGCAGTGTCGTCTTCCCGGCTCCATTCGCACCAAGGAATCCATGTACCCCCTCGGTAAGACGCAGTGAAACCTGGTCCACTGCAATTTTATTCTGAAACTGTTTTGTAACCCTGTCTAATACTAATTCAGGCACAGTCCTTCACCTCCTTCTATTTTTCCAAACAGCCTGCGGATTTCAAGAATCAAGACTCCGACCCCCACCGCCGCTGCGATCCCCCATACCATCAGGTATTCCAAATGATATGATTCTTCCACAAACACAGGAAATACAGCAAGTATTCCACTGAGGACACCCGCGGAAAGCTGTCTGTATCCCCTCAAACCTCCCCTTAAGGCTGTCAGCATATGCAGATAAAGGATATCAGACCATAAAAACGGTACCAGCATATACAGCAGGTATGCCCCCGTCCCTGCCCCGCTCCTGCCGCCACAGAAGATCACGAGCAGGCCCAGCACTGCCAAATCTATCATCCCTGCCAGAAGCATCTGGATACTTACCATCTGCCTCAGGTTCAGGTACAGCGTCTGCTCCAGTTCCGCCATATGCCAGGAAAACAGCCTGCTGACCCCGCTTAAACATACATTGCCGGTCAGGACCATAAAAAGCGAGCATACAGTAATTGATGCCTCCCCATCGCCGCCCGGCAGGTTCAAATACCGGATCAGAACCAAAGCAAGCACCAGCATGCCGCCCTGCAAAACCCAGAAAGACCATGTCTGGTACCGGAGCTGTTCGATCAGACAGGCCAGAAAGGAAGGGTAATACCTGACCTTCTTTTCCTGCACCGCCCTTTTGATCTGAATGAGCCCCTCCTGTTTTCTTGTCTCATCTATTTCAAACCTCCATGATTTCTTTTTCCCGCTACTCATAAAAATCCTCCTTATCCAGCAGGTCCTTTAATTTGTCAATCCCCTGATTAATCCTCGACTTTACCGCAGCATAGGATGCCCCTGTCATACGGGCAATTTCCCGGTTCTTATAACCATAAAAATGATGCAGCAGTACGGCCTCCCTCTGCATATCCGGAAGCTGCATGAGTGCATCTGCCAGAACCTGGCTCTCCTCCAGACCTTCCATTTTTACAGAGCCGCCCCTGTTTTCTTTCTGGTTATCTTTACTCCTGTCCTCTTCCCGGTATTCAAGTTCCAGACGCGTCCGTCCTGACCCGTGAAAATACGACCGGCAGAGGTTCATAGCTATGGTGAGCAGATACCCCGGCAGGTTCCGGTACCGGTAGCTGTCCACATACCTGATAAAACGGAGAAACGTTTCCTGGGTCAGATCATAGGCATCTTCCCGGCTCCCGGTCTGATACGTACAGAAGTAGTAAATATCATCGTAATATTTTCCGGCAATCTCATTTAAGTACTCTTTCTGCCCGCTCTGAACCAGCCGGACCAGCTCCTTATCGTCCATAAACGTCCTCCTTTCCTCACTGTAAAACGCCTTACACTAATATAACCCATTTTCTTTCCCAAAGGATTTATTTTATGAAAAACTTTTTTTATTTGGATTGGATAGGACGCTTGACGGGGAATGGGAATGGCCTTACAAGGCCATTCCCATTCCCCGTCAAACTAGTTCATCCGACAGGACTTCTTCAAATCCAAAGTACCTTACCGCATTATTATAGGAGATATCTTCAATCATCCTGCCAAGTCTTTTCATATCTGCCGGATATTCTCCATTCTCTACCCAGCCGCCGATGAGTTCACAGAGGATTCTCCTGAAATATTCGTGCCGTGTGTAAGACAGAAAGCTCCGTGAATCTGTGAGCATCCCGATAAAGTTGCCCAACAACCCCAGATTGGCCAGTGAGATCATTTGCTCCGTCATTCCTGCTTTATGATCATTGAACCACCATGCAGCACCCTGCTGGATCTTACCAATTGCAGTGGAATCCTGGAAGCATCCAAGGATAGTTCCGATGAGAGCGTTGTCATTGGGATTCAGGCTGTAAATGATTGTCTTGGGAAGCTTGTCTTTAGCATTCAGTGCATTCAGGAAATCTGCCAATTCCGAAGAGGGTGCATAATTATTGATACAGTCATATCCTGTATCCGGTCCAAGCTGCTTGTAGCGCAAGGTATTATTATCTCTCTTTGTGCCGTAATGAAGCTGCATCGCCCATCCCATGCGGTGGTACTCTCTGCCTGCGAAGAGCATGAAGGCTGTCTTGAATTTCAATTCTTCTTCCTTATCCAACGCTGCTTTGCCCATGCGTTTTGCAAAGATTGCTTCCACCTCTTCCCCTGCAGCCGGACGGTACATCACATGTTCCAAGGCATGGTCACATGCCCTGCAGCCCATAGAGTCAAAGAATGCCATACGCTTCTTCAGTGCTACCTTAAGATCTGCAAAGGTACGGATGCTCTGTCCGCTTGCTTCTTCCAATTTTCTAAGATAATCCAGATATTCCGGCTTCTCTATGTTCATCGCCTTGTCCGGCCTCCATGCCGGCAGGACATGCACATGAAAGCTGTCATCCTCCGCGATTACTTTGTGCCATTCCAGTGAGTCTGCGGGGTCATCCGTAGTGCAGATCAGCTTCACATTGGACTGCCTGATCAGGCTGCGGACACTCATCCCCTCTTCCTGCAGCTTTGTATTGCAAAGGTTCCATACTTCGTCTGCGGTATCGCTGTTTAGGACACCTGTATATCCGAAATATTTTCGCAGTTCAAGGTGACTCCAATGGTACAGGGGATTCCCGATTGCTTGTTCAAGAGTCCCTGCCCACTTTCGAAACTTCTCCCAGTCCGTGGCATCGCCTGTGATGTATCTTTCCTCCACACCGTTGGAACGCATCTGACGCCATTTGTAGTGATCCCCTCCCAGCCATACTTGTGTGATATTATTAAACTTCCTGTCTTTTGCAATCTCCTCAGGATTGATATGGCAGTGATAGTCAAGAACCGGCATCTTTGCTGCATGCTTATGATAGAGCGTCCTTGCCGTCTCTGTGCTTAACAGGAAATCCTTGTCCATAAATTGTCTCATCTTTTTATCCTCCATATTTCTATTCCCATCCCAACCTCGTTAAATGTAACCGCTTACATTTTTCATTCTAATAACACATTGTAAAAATGTCAATACTCTTTTTCAGCTTTGTCATTTTTACATATTTGTAAGCACTTACAACATGCTTTCCATTTTCCTTCATCAGAAACAAGTTGTACATCTTTTTACCAGCGTGCAGGGAATCTCCACATCTGCCTGTGCTTCCTCTTTTTTCCCCCGGAGCACTTTCATCATATTCACAATTGTCCGGCTGCTCATTTTCTCCGGGAAATTGTCAATACTGGATAACTCCGGCCCACAGCACAAGGCCAGCTCCGAATTATTATACCCCACGATGTTTATTTCCTTCGGTATGTCCAGCTTTCTCGCATTGGCATATTTGACTGCCCCGACAGCCAGTCCGTCATCCGTAGCCAGTACAGCATCAAAGTCCAGATCTCTTCGCGCCAGAAGAATATCCCGTACCGTATCGACTTGATTCTTCATATACAACTTCCGCTGACCCAGCACTGGAATACCATGATCCCTGAGCGCCTGTTCATATCCTTCCAGCTTCTGATTCGCACTATATGAATGAGAATCACTGAGAAAAAGAATCTTCTCATATCCCGCCTCCACCATTTCAGACGCAGCCGTATAGGTGGCTTCGCGGTCTGCACAGTATATGCTATAGATATTCTCCCCTGCAATCCGCCCATTAATTAGGAATACGGGAACTTCTTCCGCTGCCTTTTTGATATACTCCACATGTTCTTCCGTATTCCCATCTCCTATATAAGTAGATCCAACCAGAATCAACGCATCAATCCTCTTCTGTCTGATGGTCTCAACCGACTTTTTCTTCTTCTCATTAGAATAGCCGCTGCAGTATAGTATACAGTCATACCCATAATTCTTAAGGTCCCTCTCCAGATAAGAAACAACACTTGCTACGAATACATCTGCCACATCCGGACACACAATCCCAATTGTCTGCATAGAATCAAGCCCCAGACCTCTGGCAAATATGTTCGGCGTGTAATCGTTGTCTTCCATTACTTTCAGCACTTTTTGTTTTGTCCTCTCGCTGACCCTTGAACTGCCGTTCACCACTCTGGAAACTGTAGCAATAGATACCCCTGACAGCTTTGCAATATCATATATATTCATATTCTCTCCTTAGCCGTTTATAATTGTAAACTACAGAAACAATACTGCGATTCCTTTGTCTGAACAACACCGAAAACGCTTACATTATTCTATTCATTATACTGTATGGAATATATACTTTCAAGACTTTTCCCTTTGTCTGTATTGCCTATTTTTCATATGCTTTTTTGTGAAATATGCATATTTTTCTAATTTCTAAGGCATTCTTATTGACTTTTAAGAGAATGGTGTGTATTCTTTGTGTAAGCGCTTACATCCCATTCAATTTCATTATGAAAGGAAGTTTTTTATGAATCACTATATCAGAATCCACCCAAAAGATAATGTGGCTGTTGCACTGACACCGTTGGCCGCCGGGAAAGACCTCTCCTTTTTTGGGCAGTATGTGTCTTTGAAGGAAGATATCCCGCAGGGCCATAAATTCTCACTGGCAGTGATTGACGCCGGAGATAAGATCATCAAATATGGCTGCCCTATCGGTATTGCATCGGAAAGGATTGAGCAAGGCTGCTGGGTACACACCCACAATATGAAGACCGGGCTGAGCGGGCATCTCACCTACTCTTATGAGCCTCAGGAATGCAACATCGCCCCTACTAAAGAACGTTTTTTCCAGGGATACCGCCGTCCAAATGGTAAAGCCGGTGTCCGCAATGAGATCTGGATCATCCCTACGGTAGGCTGTGTTAATAATGTAGCTGCCGCTATCGAGAAAGCCGCCCAGAAGTTTAAGTCAGGTTCAGTGGAGGACATTGCAGCGTTTCCCCATCCATACGGCTGCTCACAGATGGGTGATGATCAGGAACATACCCGCACCATCCTTGCTGACCTGATTAACCACCCCAACGCTGGAGGTGTACTTGTCCTCGGTCTTGGCTGTGAGAACAGCAATATTGATGTTTTAAAAAAGTATATCGGCCATTATGATAAGAACCGTGTAAAGTTTCTTGTAGCACAGGAATCTGAGGATGAACTTTCTGATGCCCTGAAGCTGATTGAAGAGCTTGCCCTTCAGGTTCGGACATATAAACGTGAACCTATCTCCTGCAGCGAACTGATCATCGGCATGAAATGCGGCGGTTCTGACGGGCTTTCCGGGATCACTGCCAACCCTGTCGTTGGGGCATTTTCTGACCTGCTCATCTCCAAGGGCGGTACCACAATCCTCACAGAAGTGCCAGAGATGTTTGGTGCCGAGACATTACTGATGAACCGCTGCAAGAATGAGCAGATTTACGAACAGACTGTCCGTCTGATTAATGATTTTAAAGACTATTATACAAGCCATAACCAGACCATTTACGAGAACCCCTCTCCGGGGAATAAGAGCGGTGGAATCTCCTCCTTGGAAGATAAGTCCATGGGATGTACGCAGAAGTCAGGAAGTGCCCCGGTATGCGGCGTCCTGCAGTACGGTGAGCCGGTCACCTCAAGGGGTCTGAACCTGCTGAGTGCACCGGGGAATGACCTTGTAGCCTCCACTGCACTGGCTGCTTCAGGAGCACAGATCGTTCTTTTCACAACCGGCCGCGGGACGCCCTTCGCCTCCCCTGTACCGACAGTAAAAATTTCTAGCAATTCTCAACTTTACCACAAGAAGAAGAATTGGATTGATTTCAACTGCGGCACATTAGTGGAAGGAGTGTCTATGGAAGAGATGTCAGCTCAGTTCTTTGAATATATTATCGAGGTCGCGTCAGGAAGACAGGTAAAAGCTGAGGCAGCCGGGTTCCACGATATGGCTATTTTCAAACAGGGAGTTACTCTATAGCAGCTTGTAACTCTTCAAAACCCATGTAAAGCTGCATAAGCTTTTTGATTATGTATAATAAACAGTAGAAAGGAAACAAACATGAAAAAATTATGCTATGAAACACTGAATAAAATGAACTATGACGGCTATTTTCTGGAGGATGCTCCGGAACGGGTTCTCCAATTTGGAGAGGGCAACTTCCTTCGTGCATTTGTGGACTACTTTATCGACGTAATGAATGAAAAAGCAGGTTTCCATTCAAAGGTTGTTCTCTGCCAGCCGATTGCCCAGGGACTTGCTGACATGATTAACGAACAGGAAGGGCTTTACACACTGTACCTCCGGGGATTCGAAAATGGTGCAAAAGTAAATGCAAAAAGAATCATCTCCTGCGTTAGCCGCTGTCTGAATCCTTATCAGGATTTTGATGCCCTGATGGAATGTGCCCAAAATGTGAATCTGCGCTTTATCGCATGTAATACAACAGAAGCTGGGATCACCTTTGACCCCTCCTGTCATTTTGAGGACAGACCTGCTGCCAGCTATCCCGGTAAGCTGACACAGTTTATGTACAGACGCTTTCAACTTTTTGGAAAAGAAACCGGAAAAGGATTTATCATACTCTCCTGTGAACTAATCGACAACAATGGAAAAGAACTGGAAAAATGCGTGCTCCAATATGCAAAGCAATGGAACCTCGGCGCTGATTTTGAAAACTGGCTTAAAGAAGAGAACCTCTTCTGCTCAACGCTTGTAGACCGAATCGTAACTGGCTATCCGAGAAATGAGGCAGAAACTCTCTGCATAGAAAACAGATATCATGACAGCCTCATTGACACCGGAGAAATATTCGGCTTTTGGGTAATTGAAGGACCAGAGTCTCTTAAGAAAGAACTTCCTTTTGAGGAAGCCGGTCTGCCCGTGCTCATTACTGACGACCACAAGCCTTACAAGCAGCGCAAGGTCCGCATCCTAAACGGCGCACACACCTCTTTTGTGTTAGGTGCATATCTTGCGGGGAAGGATATCGTAAGAGACTGCATGGAGGACAACGTCATCCAGGGATTCATGAACAAGACTATTTATGATGAAATCATCCCAACGCTGACCTTGCCAAAAGATGAGCTGGAAGGATTCGCTGCCTCCGTGACAGAGCGTTTCAAGAATCCATTCATTGATCACGCCCTGCTGTCCATTTCCCTAAACTCAACCTCCAAATGGAAAGCCCGTGTCCTGCCATCCCTGAAAGGCTATATTGAAAGCACCAAGTCACTCCCTCCTTGTATTACTGCCTCCTTTGCCTTCTATCTTGCCTTCTACCGCGGCACACGCATGGAAGAAAATACAATGATCGGCATACGCAAAGACAGCAAAGAATACAAAATTCAGGATGATAAAGACATACTGGACTTCTTCTTCGCCCACAAAGACGATCCCGCTGAAGATTACGCCAACGCCGTATTAAGCAACATCAGTTTTTGGGGCGAAGACCTGACAGCCCTCTCTGGATTCCAAGACGCTGTCATTTCCTGCCTGAAAGATATAGAAGAAAACGGCGCCTATGCCACAATGCAGCAGTATCTCTTTCCAATTTAATATAATCTTTCACTTTCTATTAGACAAAAAAGTCCGATTGCTGTACAATCGGACTTTTTTGAAGACTTTTTTATATTATCTATCCATTTCGAGCGTTTTGCCGCCTTGCTTGTGGTCTGCGATTATTCTCTCAATTTCTTCTAAATCGGAAGATGGCAGGTCTCCGGGAATTGTGTTTTTCACTGCGCCTGTTGCATTGCCATATTCAACGGCCCTGCAGCAGTCTTTATATTTCAATATTCCATACAATGCCCCTGCAATATAGGCATCCCCGCTTCCAATCCGGTCTATGACCTCGATATTGCGGTAGGGCTCTTCCTCATAGAATGTATCCTTTTTGGCATCATATATGATAGAACCAAAGGTGTGGCGTTTCGGGCTATGGACGATTCTCTGGGTGGATGCCACTACAGAAATGGGATAATCATCCGTAAAGCTCTTCATAATCTCCCTAGGTTCTCCGCTCTTTAAGAATGTTAGTTTTGCAGTATCTATAGAACAGAAGAAAATATCTACATAAGGAAGGATTTTCTCAATGCATTCCTTCGCTTCCGATCCTGACCAAAGATTTCCACGGAAGTTTACGTCAAATGAAATCAAGGTTCCTGCTGCCTTGAATTTCTTAATCATCTCAATGGCAGTCTCTCTGCACTGCATACTTAAAGCCAGCGTAATCCCGGTTACGTGGAAGCATCTTGCCGATGAATATAATTTTTCCGGGAAATCATCAATCGAAAGTTTATTGATCGAACTGTAATTCCTGTCATACACAATACCCGGTTTCCTTGGATAAGCGCCGTTTTCGTAATAATAGACTCCCAGTCTTGCATCTTTATCTTCATCATAGACGAGGTAATCATCACTGACCCCGCAGAAACGTATCCTATTCTTTGCAAAAGTACCTAGCGAATTAGCCGGCAGCCTTGATATTATCCCCGTTCTAAGCCCAAGGAGGGATACACCGGAGGCCACATTCAGCTCAGCTCCCCCAATGCGCTTGTCAAAGCTGTCTCCTCTTACGATTCTTTCATTGTCCGGAGGAGACAGCCTGAGCAGAAGTTCTCCAAGAGTTAAGAGTTCAAATTCTCGGTTTTCCATAAAATTGCTCCTTTCTTAACCAGCCTTTTTGGGAAAAGGCAATACAATCACTTGCAGTACCTTTGGCAAAAAAGAGTTAAAAGATATATTATCTCTGGACACGGCCTGACGCGTCTCCACCCGTCAATTTTGTAACCTCGTCCATTGATGTATTGCCAATCTTGCAAGATAAACAGTCTGTTGATATGTATCTCTTATCCGTATTGTTAGTTCCATAATGTAGAACGTTGTGCCATATTGTGAAACTTTCTTTTTTTATTATTATCTACAATTTTCCAGATGTCAAGACTAATTTACTATTTTTGCGTTCCCTATGGGAAAAAAGGAGGTCCCCGGATATACATCCACGTCTTAAATGATTTTTGACGCAGCACAAAACAATGGCAGCAAATTTAATAGTTGCATCTACGATAAGAACACGCTAAAATGAGAAACATAAGTGTAGCCCTGATGCTATGTATCAGGCAATTGAAGCAAGATAGGGGACATGAACCGACATGGCTAATGAAAAAGTTACCATAAAAGAAATTGCGCAGAATACAGGTGTTTCTCTGGGTACTGTCCATCGGGTTATCCATGGAAAGGAAGGCGTCGGTGCCAAGACCAGAGAGCGAATTCTCGCTGAAATCGAACGCACACATTATCAGATTGACTCAGCGGCTGCTTCTCTGAAGCGGAAAACGCTGGTCATCGCAGTGGTCCTTCCAAAAAGTGAAGGCGATGAACGTTTTTATTTCCGGGGGCTGTGGAAGGGCATCCGCCTTGCGGCAGAAAAGCTCATGGCCTATAAGATAGAATTCCGGTATATAGAATCCAATTACGGCCTGAAACATATTTCTCTGGAACTCCAGAACCTCTTTGACACGATTCTGGACGATATTAACGGGATAATCACGGTTTCCGACGATGAGGAAACCGGGAAATGGATTCAGCGTTTTCACCGTCAGGGCGTTATGGTTATTACAGTTTCCAGTTACAGCAATCCTCCTGACTGCCTCTGCAGTATACGGGTAGATCACGGGATTGCAGGGCAGCTGGCCGCAGAATACCTTGACCTGACCCTTCAGCATCAGGATGGAAAACTGCTCATCCTTACCGGCAACCAAGGAATTTTCAGCAACAAAAATTATTCTGAAGGCTTCATCCGTTATGAGACAGATAGGGGGAACCGTGAAAGGTTAATCCTTGCAGATGGCTTTGGCATGGGAGAAATAAGGGCCGTCTGCGAACAAGTACTACAAGAAGAACCCATTATCGGCATCTTTTCCTGCACCGCACGGAACACATATTCTATTTGTAAGATTCTCGAGGAGATGGGAAGGCAGGATATCTGTCTGGTAGGTACGGATGTGTTCGAGGAATTAGGTCCTTACTTTCAGAATGGAACGATTAATGCCTCTATTTACCAATATAATGTAGAACAGGGCGAAGCTGCCGTAGAGATTTTATACCGCTACCTGACAAATGCGGAATTGGAGCAGAAAAATGTCTGTCTTCCTGTAGGCATTGTCTTGAAAAGCAACCACATCTTTTATATATCTTAAAAACAGTTCCGGATATCCGGAGCTGTTTTTTTCAGCATTCTGCATAAAAACCCCCATCAAATTTTAGTATAAATATGCAGTTGACAATTCTGCCCCATGCGATATATAATTGTTTTAGTAAAACGTTATAGTAAAACGTATTTTATTTCAAACGCCCCACAGCAATTGCCTGTGGGAGTATAAAAGAAAGAAGGACTATTTATGAAAGAATATTCATGGATTGACCGACAGGGTTTTGGGGTATTTTTAGAAAGCGGCGGATGGCGGATGGCCTATCACAGTTATGAAGAAAGTCAGAATGGTCTCTCATCCGTTAAGCAATGGGGAATTCATGTGGATTCCGACGAGGCTTTTGCATTACTTGAGGGGAAAGCATATTTGGCTCTCCGTTCCCCCAATGGCGGCTGCAGCATTGCCAGCCTTGTACAGGGGGATATTTATCTGGTAGAAAAGGGCGAACCACATATTCTGATTCTGACCGAAGGAACACGGATTCTGATTACGGAGAACCGGGATATGAGCCATACGGTCAACGAACCCGCCACTGCCAGGGAGATACAGATGATTCAGCAAAATTATAATAAGAAAAAGGAGAATTGACATGACTTCAAGAGAACGTTTATTATGTGTATTACAAGGAGAAATCCCGGATCAGGTGCCCGTAAGCCCCTTTGTACAGGAAGAATATCTGTCTTGGTATTTTGATAAGAAGGATACCAGCCGTCTGTATGATGCTGTCCAGCTGGCAAAAGAGCTGGATTTTGACCTCATCACACGGCAGTACATCAATCCAATTCCTTATTTTCTTAAAAATAGCACGGAGAACTGGAAAGTACATATCTCCGAAGGAAAAGAAGGAAATAACTATGTTCGCCGAACCAAAGTAGAGACTCCAAAGCGCACCATGGAGCAGGTTGCAGCGGCTAGCTACAATGAAAAGATCCTTTCCGGCATCCATTTCAGTACAGTAGAATATCTCATCAAAGATGAAGACGATTTCTATGCCTTTAAAGAATATTGCCCCAGACACTCTGCCGCGGAGGAAGATTTCATCCTGAAGCAGGGGAAAATCTCCAGGGCGGAGGTAGGAGATCTTGGAATCACCTGCCCATGGAGCATCGGCGGTGTCTATAATCTGGTTTCGACATACATGGATGTGCAGGATATGCTCTGTGATGCACTGGGTGAGGAGGAATACTATGAGGAATATATGAATTTCTTCACAGATCTGGTGGAAGAAGAAAACAAGATTTATGCGAGAAGCGACTTCGATGCAGTAGGAGTCCAGGGGAACATTGCCAATGGTGCTATTATGAATGACGAATACTTTGACGAATTCGTCCTCCCTTATGAACGCCGTGCCTTAGAACCTCTCATCCGCTGTGGGAAACCGACTATTTACCACAACTGTGGGAACGCAAAGGTACTTTATCCAGAATACAAGAAGCTGGGAATCACTGTCTGGGAAACTGTATCAGCAAATCCTCAGGGAGACAATGTCCTGTCTGAGGCAAAAGAATATTTCCAGGACTCTTTGATTCTTTCCGGAAATTTTGACCAGATACATTTCTTAAAAGAAGCCTCACCAGAAGAAATTGAAAAGGAAGCTTATGCGCAAATGATGATTGGCAAGCAGAACGGTCATTATATCTTTGCCTGCTCCGATTACCTAGAGATTGGCACGCCGCTTGAAAATGTAAAGGCTATGCTTAGAGGAGCAAGGAAAGCCGCTAAATACGAATAGGAGGATAGTTTATAAAATGGAAAATAACGGGAAAATAAATCGGGCAAAGGTATGGCAGGTGGCCTTTTTCTCTTTCAATAATTCTGCTACTAATACAAATCTTGCTATGATGGCATTCTTCATGGTGTTTACCCAGAATATTCTTGGGATGGCTTCAGTACTTGTTGGCGGAATCGCTACTGGAATGCGGATTTTTGATGCAGTCACCGACCCAATTGTAGGGTTCCTGATTGACCATACTGACGGCAAATTCGGTAAATACCGGCCTTATATGGTAATTGGCTCTATCATTATGAACGTGTCCATGATTGCCATCTTCTTCTGCCCTCAAAACATGTCCACTATAGCAAAACTGATTTATATTATCGGATTTTATGCCTTTTATATCATCGGCTACACTTGTCAGACTTGCGTGACCAAAGGCGGCCAGACAGCCCTTACAAACGACCCTGGCCAGCGGCCGCTTTTTACCGTTTTTGACAGTATCGCCTCCTCTGTAGTAAATGCAGGCCTGAGCCTTTTGCTTACTACCATTCTGGCACCCCGTTATGAGAATGGACTTCTCAACCCTCTTGTCTGGAGAAAGATTGTCTTCATTGCTGTTGCAATCCAGATTATCTTTACCCTGCTGGCGATTACAGGTATATGGGAAAAAGACCGTACCGAATTCTTTGGATTTGGCAAAAAGAATACCAATAAATTTTCTTTAAAGGAATTTGGCAGGCTACTCATCGCTAACAAAGGACTACGGTTTTTGATGATCTCAGCTAATACAGAAAAAATTGGATGGATGATTTATAATTCTACTGTCGTTTATTTCTATGCCAATATTTTAGTTAACAGCTCCATGCAGGGAACACTGGCAACTGCAGCTATCCTGCCTACGATTTTAGCTAATCTGGCAGGGCCTATGATTGCACGGAAGAAAGGCATGAAAAAGATCTATGTCATTGCCAATGTCTGTTCCCTCTGCTCCATCATCGGAATTATCCTTCTCCGTCCGGATAGCAGCTATGGAATTCCACTGTTAATTTTAATTATGCTGGAACGTGCTTTCTCTACTGTGTCCGTGTATCTGTCCAACCCGATGATTGCGGACTGTACAGATTATGAGCTTTACCGCTCAGGGCGGTACATCCCCGGTATGGTAGGTTCCTTATTCTCCTTTGCCGATAAGTTCGTGTCTTCTTTAAGCACATTCATTCTAGGGATTGCCCTGGCCATTGCCGGATATGGAAATAAGGTTATCACCCCCGACGTCCCTGCAGAACCTACTTTGCATCTTACCCTTATGCTCTGTATGTTTGGTATTCCGGCCCTCTGTCATGTGGTTTCTTTGGTTTCCATGAAATTCTACCCATTGGACGGAACCATGATGCTGAAAATACAGACTGAGAATGCAGCCAAGAAACAGGAGCTGCAGCAATCGCATAAATAATAATTTTAATGGCATATATACCACTAGAAGGCCGGGAGCCGGCGGCAGTATCTGTCGCCGGCTCCC